>CP066552.1:4200000-4500000 GCA_016415585.1 Pectobacterium carotovorum
ATCCGCACGCAGTGTGTGCAACGGAACACGACCTTCACGGTACCATTCAGTACGCGCGATTTCAGCGCCGCCAAGACGGCCACTTACTTCAACTTTAATACCTTTAGCGCCCAGACGCATGGCGTTCTGTACCGCACGCTTCATAGCACGACGGAACATCACACGACGCTCCAGCTGAGAAGTGATGCTGTCAGCAACCAGTTTTGCGTCCAGTTCAGGTTTACGAACTTCTGCGATATTGATCTGTGCAGGTACGCCAGCGATATCCGCTACGACTTTACGCAGTTTCTCAACATCTTCACCTTTTTTACCGATCACGATACCCGGGCGAGCAGTGTGAATAGTCACACGGATGCTTTTGGCCGGACGTTCGATAACGATACGAGAAACGGAAGCCTTCTCCAGTTCCTTCGTCAGGTATTTACGAACTTTAAAATCGCTGTCCAGGTTGTCAGCGAATTCTTTGGTATTCGCATACCAGGTAGAGTTCCAAGGTTTGACAATACCCAGGCGAATACCATTAGGATGTACTTTCTGACCCATTGCTAGTCTCCAGAGTCTCAGCGATCGGACACAACCACAGTAATGTGGCTGGTACGCTTCAGGATGCGATCCGCACGACCTTTAGCACGCGGCATAATGCGCTTCATGCTTGGGCCTTCGTCAACGAAGATTTTCGCGACTTTCAGATCATCAATGTCAGCGCCATCGTTGTGTTCTGCGTTAGCAATAGCAGACTCCAGCACTTTTTTAACCAGACCAGCAGCTTTCTTGTTGGTGTAGGTCAGAACTTCCAGAGCTTGCGACACTTTCTTACCGCGAATCAGGTCTGCCACCAGGCGAACCTTTTGAGCAGAAGAACGAGCGTGGCAATGTTTAGCGATAGTTTCCATCTCTTCCTCCTACCTTAGCGCTTCTTGGCCTTTTTGTCGGCCGCATGGCCGCGATAAGTACGAGTCGGCGCGAATTCACCCAGTTTGTGACCGACCATTTCATCGGAAACAAACACCGGAACGTGCTGACGACCATTATGGACAGCGATGGTCAAACCGATCATATTTGGAAAGATCGTTGAACGACGGGACCAAGTGCGCAAAGGCTTCTTGTCTCCGCTTTCCACCGCTTTCTCTACCTTCTTCAGCAAGTGCAGGTCAATAAATGGACCTTTCTTGAGAGAACGTGGCATGGTTTATCCTCTAAGATTATTTAGTACGGCGACGTACGATAAATTTATCAGTACGCTTGTTGCTGCGGGTCTTCTTACCTTTGGTCTGAACGCCCCACGGACTAACCGGGTGCTTACCAAAGTTACGACCTTCACCACCACCGTGTGGGTGGTCGACTGGGTTCATTGCCGTACCGCGAACGGTAGGACGAACACCACGCCAGCGTGCAGCACCAGCTTTACCCAGAACGCGAAGCATGTGCTCAGCGTTGCCGACTTCGCCCAGCGTAGCGCGGCAGTCGGATTCGACTTTACGCATTTCGCCAGAACGCAGACGCAGGGTAACGTAAGAACCGTCACGAGCAACGATCTGAACGTAAGCACCAGCAGAGCGAGCCAATTGGCCGCCTTTACCTGGTTTCATTTCTACGTTATGAACCGTTGAACCGACTGGAATGTTACGCATCGGCAGGGTGTTACCCGCTTTAATCGCAGCATCAACGCCAGATTGAATCTGATCGCCGGCTTTCAGGCCTTTCGGCGCCAGGATGTAACGACGTTCGCCGTCTTTGTACAGAACCAGCGCGATATTCGCGGAACGGTTCGGATCATACTCCAGACGCTCAACAACCGCAGGAATACCATCTTTATTGCGTTTGAAGTCAATCAGACGGTATTGCTGTTTGTGACCACCACCGATGTGACGGGTAGTGATGCGGCCATTGTTGTTACGGCCACCGGATTTGCTGTTCTTTTCCAGCAACGGGGCATAAGGTTTGCCCTTGTGCAGCTCAGGGTTAACCACTTTAACAACGTGGCGACGACCCGGAGATGTCGGTTTACATTTAACAACTGCCATTGTCTTTCTCCTCCGACTTACTCAGCGCCGCCGATGAAGTCCAGATTCTGGCCTTCTTTCAGGGTGACGTAAGCTTTTTTCCAGTCGCTGCGACGACCAATACGCTGTCCGTGACGCTTAACTTTACCCTTAACTACCAGGGTGTTTACGTCTTTAACTTCTACTTCGAACAGTTTCTCTACAGCAGCAACAATCTCTGCTTTAGTCGCGTCTTTAGCAACTTTGAGAACGATGGTGTTAGTTTTTTCCATCGCGGTAGATGCTTTTTCAGATACGTGCGGCGCGCGCAGTACTTTCAGCAGACGTTCTTCACGGATCATGCCAGCATCTCCTCAACTTGCTTAACTGCATCAGCAGTCATAACGACTTTGTCGAAGGCGATCAAGCTAACTGGGTCGATACCTGCTGCATCACGCACGTCAACCTTGTACAGGTTACGCGCAGCCAGGAACAGATTCTCATCCAGTTCACCGGTGATGATCAACACGTCTTCCAGTGCCATATCTTTCAGTTTCTGCGCCAGCAACTTAGTTTTAGGTGCTTCTACAGAGAACGTCTCGACAACGATCAGACGATCTTGACGTACCAGTTCGGACAGAATGCTTTTCAGCGCACCGCGGTACATCTTTTTGTTAACTTTCTGACTGTGGTCCTGTGGCTTAGCAGCGAAGGTCACACCACCGGAACGCCAGATCGGGCTCTTAACAGAACCAGAACGCGCACGGCCAGTACCTTTCTGACGCCAAGGTTTTTTACCGGAACCAGTTACTTCAGCACGGGTCTTCTGGGCGCGAGTACCTTGACGGGCACCTGCTGCATAAGCAACAACAACCTGATGTACCAGCGCTTCGTTGAAATCACGACCGAAGGTAGTTTCGGAAACAGTCAGCGCGCTTTGCGCGTCTTTCAATACTAATTCCATTGCTATCTCCTCACGCCTTCACAGCTGGTTTAACGATCAGGTCGCTACCGGTAGCTCCCGGAACAGCACCTTTAACCAGCAGCAGGTTGCGCTCAGCGTCAACACGCACTACGTCCAGGCTCTGAACGGTTACACGTTCGTTACCCAGCTGGCCTGCCATTTTCTTGCCTTTGAACACTTTGCCCGGAGTCTGGTTCTGACCGATAGAACCCGGAACGCGGTGGGACAAGGAGTTACCGTGAGTAGCATCCTGAGTACGGAAATTCCAGCGCTTAACTGTGCCAGCAAAACCTTTACCTTTAGATGTACCAGTAACGTCTACTTTTTTAACGTCTGCGAAAATTTCGACACTGATGCTCTGACCTACAGTGAACTCTTCGCCTTCAGAAAGACGGAATTCACGCAGAGTACGGCCAGCTTCTACG
This sequence comes from Pectobacterium carotovorum, assembly GCA_016415585.1. Classification (NCBI taxonomy): domain Bacteria; kingdom Pseudomonadati; phylum Pseudomonadota; class Gammaproteobacteria; order Enterobacterales; family Pectobacteriaceae; genus Pectobacterium; species Pectobacterium carotovorum. Next base: position 4,203,372 of record CP066552.1, read on the forward strand.
CCAGCTTTAGCAAAGTGACCTGCTTCTGGCTTGGTAACACGGTTTGCTTTTTTAGCACCAGTAGTTACTTGCACAGCGCGGTAACCGTCGTTAGCCAGGTCTTTAACCTGAGTTACGCGGTTTGCTTCAATTTCGATAACGGTTACGGGGATAGATACGCCATCTTCAGTGAAGATACGGGTCATGCCCACTTTTTTACCGACTAAACCAATCATTGTTTCAACCTCTCAATCGCTCAATGACCTGATTAACCCAGGCTGATCTGCACGTCTACACCAGCAGCCAGATCCAGACGCATCAGAGCATCAACGGTTTTCTCGGTTGGCTCAACGATGTCAACCAGACGCTTGTGAGTGCGAATCTCGTACTGATCGCGCGCATCTTTATTGACGTGCGGAGAAATCAGAACGGTAAAGCGCTCTTTGCGGGTCGGCAGCGGGATCGGACCACGTACTTGCGCACCAGTGCGCTTAGCAGTCTCGACGATTTCCGCAGTTGATTGATCAATCAGACGATGATCAAACGCTTTCAGGCGGATACGGATTCTTTGGTTCTGCATGAGACCAGAGCTCCAATTATTTATAAACGTAAATGACTACTCCTCACACCCATTTCGATTGATGGGGGAGTGTAATCGTCAGCACATAACCCCCATATCGGGAGTATTGTTTTGGGCAATAAATGAATATTGACCGTCTGATTCGGATTGAATCAGGCTTACCTAGTTTCGGTAAGCTCGCGCATTATACGCAAATTGGCAGGGGAAGCAACAAGCGGGATGAAATGATTTTAAATCCGGCCGGACGATGTGTGCGACTCCAGCCGGATTGGGGATAACAATACATAGCATCGTACCTGCTATGTTACTCAGCTTTTAGCTGAGCTTGAAGATAGTTTTGTATGCCAAGACGTGAAATCAAATCTAATTCTGTTTCCAGCCAGTCTATGTGACCTTCTTCATCGGCAAGAATTTCTATCATTAAATCCCTACTGACGTAGTCATGCACCGAATCAGCATAGGCAATTGCCTCACGCAAATTCTTTGCACCATCCAATTCAAGTTGAAGGTCAGAACGTAAAATCTCTTCGACATCCTCGCCAATATTTAACTTACCCAAATCCTGTAGATTCGGGATGCCTTCAAGAAATAGGATTCGTTCGATGTAGCGATCAGCATGCTTCATTTCGTCAATAGACTCATGATATTCGTGATCGTTTAGACGGGTTAAGCCCCAGTTTTTAAACATTCGGGCATGAAGAAAATATTGGTTAATGGCTACCAGCTCGTTGCCCAATAATTTATTCAGGTGGGTGATGACTTTTTTATCGCCTTTCATGACATGCTCCTCCGCTCCAGTTCTTAAAGTGTAGAACCGGTAAGCAGAGAGTCAAAAAAACGACCCTACATTTTATGCTACTTCATACATATCAGGAATTTTAGCCTGCTCTTCCTCAAAAATGACACGCGCCTGGCGAATACACTTACCACAATCTGTCCCAATAGGAACGAGCTTGCGTAATTGTTGCATAGATTGAGGCTGGTGCTGACGAACAGCATTACGAATGACTTTGTCAGAAATTGCGTTACACAAACAAACATACATACCAGAATGACTCATTGTTATCGCGAGTGTCTTTCACGCTACCTTTCGGGACACTGCAAACGGTATTTGAAACCGCTCCTAGCGATTTTTTAACCAACGAAGTTATTCTAAATAAGAATTATTTTTATTTCAATTTCCATTTAATCATTAAGACGTAAAAAAGGCACCGGAGTGCCTTTTTCATGCATTGAGTTTATCAGCGATTAAGCGATAACTTTAGCAACAACGCCCGCGCCTACTGTACGGCCGCCTTCACGGATTGCGAAACGCAAACCATCGTCCATCGCGATTGGGTGGATCAGGGTAACAACCATTTTGATGTTGTCGCCCGGCATGACCATCTCTACGCCTTCTGGCAGTTCGATGGTGCCCGTTACGTCAGTCGTACGGAAGTAGAACTGAGGACGGTAGCCTTTGAAGAACGGAGTATGACGGCCGCCTTCATCTTTGCTCAGGATATACACTTCTGATTCGAACTGAGTGTGCGGCTTGATTGAACCCGGCTTAGCCAGTACCTGACCACGCTCGATTTCTTCACGCTTGATACCACGCAGCAGAACACCAACGTTCTCGCCTGCACGACCTTCGTCCAGCAGTTTGCGGAACATTTCTACGCCAGTACAGGTAGATTTCGCAGTATCTTTGATACCTACGATTTCAACTTCTTCACCCACTTTAACGATACCGCGCTCTACACGACCGGTAACAACGGTACCACGACCGGAGATGGAGAATACGTCTTCGATTGGCAGCAGGAACGGCTTGTCAATCGCACGCTCTGGTTCTGGAATATAAGAATCCAGGTAGCCTGCCAGTTCGATGATTTTGGCTTCCCACTCAGCTTCGCCTTCCAGCGCTTTCAGAGCAGAACCACGAACCACTGGGGTGTCGTCGCCTGGGAAGTCGTACTGAGACAGCAGCTCACGCACTTCCATCTCAACCAGTTCCAGCAGCTCTTCATCATCAACCATGTCACATTTGTTCAGGAACACGATGATGAAAGGAACGCCAACCTGACGACCCAGCAGGATGTGCTCACGGGTCTGAGGCATTGGGCCGTCAGTCGCAGCAACAACCAGGATCGCGCCGTCCATCTGAGCAGCACCGGTGATCATGTTTTTCACATAGTCGGCGTGTCCTGGGCAGTCAACGTGCGCATAGTGGCGAGACGGGGTATCGTATTCAACGTGAGAGGTGTTGATGGTGATACCACGTGCTTTTTCTTCCGGTGCGTTATCGATCTGGTCGAATGCACGCGCGTTACCACCGTAGGTTTTAGCCAGAACGGTAGTGATTGCAGCGGTCAGAGTAGTTTTACCATGGTCAACGTGGCCGATAGTACCGACGTTAACGTGGGGTTTTGTACGTTCAAATTTTTCTTTAGACACGGCGATATTCCTTACTCAAATGCTCTCCCCCTATGGAGAGAGCACGGGATTTTGTTTTAACCCTGAGGTTTATTTACCACGGGCTTCAATTACGGCCTGAGCAACGTTGTTAGGTGCATCATCGTACTTCAGGAACTCCATGGAGTAAGAAGCACGGCCTTTGGTCAGAGAACGCAGTTGAGTTGCGTATCCGAACATTTCAGACAACGGAACTTCAGCGTGAATCACAACGCCAGTAACGTTAGATTCCTGACCACGCAGCATACCACGACGACGGCTAAGGTCACCGATGACGTCACCAGTGTTCTCTTCCGGCGTTTCAACTTCAACCTTCATGATCGGCTCAAGCAGAACAGGTTTTGCTTTCTTAAAGCCATCTTTAAAGGCGATAGAAGCAGCCAGTTTAAACGCCAATTCAGAGGAGTCAACGTCATGGAAAGAACCGAAGTGCAGACGCACGCCGAGATCAACCACTGGGTAACCAGCCAGCGGACCCGCTTTCAGCTGTTCCTGAATACCTTTATCAACGGCAGGGATGTATTCGCCAGGAATTACACCACCTTTGATGTCGTTGATGAACTCGTAACCTTTCGGATTTGAGCCCGGCTCCAGCGGATACATGTCGATAACAACATGACCATACTGACCACGACCACCAGACTGCTTGGCGTGTTTACCTTCGATATCGGTAACTTTCGCACGAATCGCTTCACGATAAGCAACCTGTGGTTTACCCACGTTCGCTTCAACGTTGAATTCACGCTTCATACGGTCAACGATGATATCGAGGTGCAATTCACCCATACCAGCGATGATAGTCTGGTTAGATTCTTCGTCAGTCCATACGCGGAAAGACGGGTCTTCTTTAGCCAGACGGCCCAATGCCAGACCCATTTTTTCTTGGTCAGCTTTGGTTTTCGGTTCTACCGCGATGGAGATTACCGGCTCAGGGAATTCCATACGTTCCAAAATGATGACGTTATCTGGATCACACAGAGTGTCACCCGTCGTTACATCTTTCAGACCGATAGCAGCAGCGATATCGCCCGCACGAACTTCTTTGATCTCTTCACGCTTGTTAGCGTGCATCTGAACGATACGACCAAAACGCTCACGTGCTGATTTAACTGGGTTCAGTACGGTGTCGCCGGAGTTAACTACACCAGAGTACACGCGGAAGAACGTCAGGTTACCAACAAACGGGTCGGTAGCAATTTTGAACGCCAGTGCAGCAAATGGCTCTTCGTCACTTGCGTGACGCTCAGCTGGAGTGTCTTTACCGTCATCCAAAAGACCATTGATTGCAGGTACGTCAACTGGGGATGGCAGGTAGTCAACTACCGCATCCAGCATCGCCTGAACACCTTTGTTCTTAAATGCAGAACCACAGGTTACTAGGATGATTTCGTTGTTCAGAACGCGCTGACGCAGAGCTTTTTTGATCTCTTCTTCAGTCAGTTCTTCACCACCCAGGTATTTCTCCATCAGCTCTTCAGAAGCTTCTGCTGCGGATTCGATCAGGTTTTGGTGCCATTCTTCAGCCAGATCCTGCATATCAGCTGGGATCTCTTCGTATTCGAAGGTCACGCCCTGATCGGCATCGTTCCAGTTGATGGCTTTCATTTTCACCAGGTCAACAACACCAGTGAAACCTTCTTCAGCACCAATTGCCAGCTGCAGCGGAACAGGGTTCGCGCCCAGACGGGATTTGATCTGACCAACAACTTTCAGGAAATTCGCACCCATGCGGTCCATTTTGTTAACGAACGCAATGCGTGGAACTTTATATTTGTTTGCCTGACGCCATACGGTTTCAGACTGCGGCTGAACACCACCAACTGCGCAGTAAACCATTACCGCACCATCCAGTACACGCATGGAACGTTCTACTTCGATAGTGAAGTCAACGTGTCCCGGGGTGTCGATGATGTTTACGCGATGCGGTTCATACTGCTTAGCCATACCAGACCAGAATGCAGTAGTCGCTGCGGAGGTGATAGTAATACCACGCTCCTGCTCCTGCTCCATCCAGTCCATGGTAGCTGCGCCGTCATGAACTTCACCGATTTTATGGTTTACACCAGTGTAGAACAGAATACGTTCGGTAGTAGTGGTTTTACCGGCGTCGATGTGCGCACTGATACCAATGTTACGGTAGCGTGCGATGGGTGTTGTACGAGCCATTTGTATCCTCTGTTTACTAGGGCGTTCAATTTAGTTAACCCAAGCGGGTTGGCTATCTTTAGCGCCCGCTTGGTTAGCATGACTACAACGAAGGGATTACCAACGGTAGTGAGCGAACGCCTTGTTAGCTTCGGCCATACGGTGAACGTCTTCACGTTTCTTAACAGCAGTACCTTTGTTCTCTGCTGCATCAGAAAGTTCGTTCGCCAGGCGCAGAGCCATAGATTTATCACCGCGTTTACGAGCAGCTTCTACGATCCAACGCATTGCCAACGCATTACGACGAACCGGACGGACTTCTACTGGTACCTGATAAGTAGAACCACCAACGCGGCGCGACTTAACTTCGACAGTCGGGCGAACGTTGTCCAGAGCTACTTCAAAAGCTTCCAGATGATCTTTACCAGAGCGCTGAGCCAGGGTCTCCAGCGCGGTATAGACGATTGCTTCAGCAGTAGATTTTTTACCATCTACCATCAGGATGTTTACAAATTTGGCCAACAGTTCTGATCCGAACTTAGGATCCGGCAGAATTTTACGTTGACCAATGACGCGACGACGTGGCATGGAAATACTCCGTTGTTAATTCAGGATTGTCCAAAACTCTACGAGTTTAGTTTGACATTTAAGTTAAAACGTTTGGCCTTACTTAACGGAGAACCATTAAGCCTTTGGCTTCTTCACGCCGTATTTGGAACGGGATTGCTTACGGTCTTTAACACCTGAGCAGTCCAGCGCGCCACGAACGGTGTGGTAACGCACACCTGGCAGGTCTTTAACACGACCGCCACGGATCAGGATCACGGAGTGCTCCTGCAGGTTATGACCTTCACCACCAATATAGGAGGTAACTTCAAAACCGTTAGTTAAACGAACACGACATACTTTACGCAGTGCGGAGTTCGGTTTTTTAGGGGTGGTAGTATATACACGGGTACATACGCCACGTTTCTGCGGGCATGCTTCCAGCGCCGGAACGTTGCTTTTAGCAGCCTTCAGGGAGCGTGGTTTGCGTACCAGCTGGTTAATCGTTGCCATTCAAAAAGCTCCTGGGTTTTGCTTCGTAAACACGTAATAAATCGCCTCATGTTTGCGCAAGGCAAAGTATGAGGACGCAGAATTTTAGGGCTGGCAGTGGAAGGAGTCAAGAAATATACAAAAATTCGGCGTTACCACGCGAGTTGCTGCGGGTGTTCCACTGTCAGTTGAACAAACTGATTATAGTCAATGAGCGTCACATTGTTTGAAATTTGTTCAGTCATTCCTCTTGCCGCCGTATCAGGCTGGAGCGCGTAGAGAAGAACAGCTGAATCAAGGAGACGCTGAATAATATCTCCACCAGCTAGCGCAGCGATCACACCGTCTTGCAATAAGACCAACGCATCACCCTGACCCAAAGCGAGCAGAAGTGCATCCAAGTCAACGTGATAAGGAGAACGTGAGAGCGTATGCAGCATAAAGGGGAAACCCGTCGCTAGAATGAAAGGATGGAATGATAATCGGCCAGCTTACTGCGCCATGCTTGCGGCGCTAATAGTTCGACATCCAAAACCCAGTCTGTCTCTATACTCAGCCCGCGCTGACGCACAGAAGTCTCGCACAGATAGCAACATTCGATATCGTACAATGGCAGCACACCAAACGTTGCGATGTAATTACGCATCAAAATCTTTTCCGGCTGTTGATGCGGCAGCAGTTGAAGCACGCCATCGCCAACAAAAAATACGCCAATCTCTTCCGTCAGTGCTGACATAGCCAATAGTGCATCCAGCCCCTCTCGCCCAGCAGCACTCCCATGTGGAGAATGCGTAAAAACAAATGCGACTCGCTTCATAACGCTACCTTAAAACTGAATAACCCGATCGCAGGTCAGCACCGATTGCGCCAGCTCCCCCAGCCCGCTCAGAACAAAGCCGGGTTGCAGATTCGCGCCAGCAAGATTGAGCTGAGTCGCTTGCTGTGCATCGGTCACACCTCTGCGTAATGCAGCGGCGACACAGACATTCAGCGCAACCTGATGCATTTCACCCAACTTCTGCCAGGCGCGTACAAGATCAAACTCATCATTAGCGGGTGACGTTAGCTGGTTGGCATTTAGCACGCCCTCGCGATAGAAGAACACACTTTTCAGTCTGTGCCCTTCAGCCAACAGCACCTGTGCAAACTGCAACGCGCTGCTTGCCTGCTGTGTGCCATAAGCCGGGCCAGTCACCAGCAAACAGTAACTCAGCATTAACGTTCGTGCCCGCTGAAGTCACCGCTTTTGAATTGACGGATATAAAGGTAGACCGTGTGTTTGGAGATATTGAGGCGTTCGGCGACCTGGTTGATGGCGTCTTTAATATCAAAGATGCCTTTCTCATACAGGCTCAGTACGATTTGGCGATTTTTCGCATTATTGGAGACGTTGCGATCCGCATTAACTTCCTCAATCGAAAATTCCAGCGTTTGTGCCACGAGATCATCAACGGATGACGCAAAGTTAACGGAAGAAGCGGCATCGTTCGTTTCAGGTGGAATAAAGGTCTGCACGATCTGAGAGAAAGGCACATCCAGATTCATGTTGATACACAGCAGCCCAATCACGCGCTGATCGCGATTACGGATCGCAATCGTCACTGACTTCATCAACACGCCGCTTTTTGCACGGGTAAAATAGGCTTTCGACACGCTGCTATCTTCACCTGCCATGTCATGCAGCATGCGCAATGCAAGATCTGTAATCGGCGAGCCAATCTTCCTACCAGTATGTTCCCCATTCGCAATACGCACGGCGGAACATTTAAGATCCTCAAGCGAGTGCAACACAATCTCACAGTGCTCGCCAATCAACATGGCCAAGCCATCAACCACCGCTTCATACGATTTCAGGATCTCATAGTCCGTTTGACTGAAAGGACGTTCATCCAGCAAATCAAGCTCATAAGATTCGCCAGATACAAGCGAATTAGACATGGCAGACACCACCCTCAACGTCATTATCCCCTAAATAATTCGAGCTGCGTGACAAAACGTTAGCGTTTTGAACAACGCTCTGCGTTGCCCCTTTAGGGCAAGACCCATTTATGGCCTTGTAACGCGGCAACTGCGTAAATCCCCAGGAGCTTACTCAGTAAGTGACTGAGGTGAGTAAGAGCGGCCAACGCACAAGCAGCTTGAAGTATGACGGGTCTATTTATTTTGTATTGACAAGGGGCATAGTCTAGCAAATGTCCACACTCGCGTCCCTGAATTTAACGGGCTACCTCTTAAGGTTGTATTAATTTAACCCCGCTAGAGTCAGCGTCTTCTTTCCTCTCCATAATGGAAATCACGAGAGACGTGTATGAAAAATCCAATACCGATGGGTAGACCACACGTGAGCAGCATCACCTTCGTGCTGATATTTTCTGCCTTTATTACTCTGGTTCAGAACATCGCCTACTATCGTCAGACGCTGCAACTGCTGGATATGACAGACTGGGTCAGTATTCCTTTCTTTCTCAGCATGCCCGTTGTGATTTTCGCGGTGCTGAATATTATTTTCACACTGCTGGCAGTCCCTTATCTGCGTAAGGCCGTCATTGTTCTTTTCCTGCTGACTGGTGCCGCCGCGCAATACTTTATGCTGAACTACGGCATTATCATTGACCGAACCATGATCCAGAATATCCTGGAGACAACAGCTGGCGAATCCTTTTCACTACTTACGCCGCAGCTTGTCGCTTGGGTATTCTTTATTGGCGTCATTCCTGCGGCGCTCGCCGTCTGGATAAAAATAAAGCCCGCCAAGCCGACAACGCTCTATATTGGCATGCGCTTTCTCAGCGTCATTATTTCATTATTCGCCATTTTATCTGTCGCAGCATTCTTTTATAAAGATTACGCCTCGTTCATGCGTAATAACAAAGAGTTGGTCAAAGCGATTACGCCTAGCAATATTGTAGCAGCCAGCTTGTCGTACCATAAACATAGCGTTCTGGCTAATTTGCCTCTGGACCAAATTGGTCTGGATGCCCACAAAGCGGCCCCACCCTCCCCGACGGCAAAAAAGAATCTGGTTATTCTGGTCGTAGGTGAAACCTCGCGAGCGCAAAACTTTTCGCTGGGAGGCTACGGGAAAGAGACCAATCCGCTGCTGGCGAAAGACAACGTTATCTATTTTGAAAACACGTCATCGTGTGGCACCTCAACGGGCGTTTCCGTTCCCTGCATGTTTTCCAACATGCCGCGCCAAAGCTTTAATGGTGACGTAGCCAACCATCAGGAAGGGTTGCTGGATATATTACAGCGGGCAAAAGTTAACGTGCTCTGGCAGGAAAATGATGGCGGCTGCAAAGATGCCTGTACACGTGTGCCAACGGTTGATGTGACATCGCTGAAACTGCCAGGACTATGCACCAACGGCGAATGCCACGATGAAGCGTTATTCCACGGCGTCGAAGACTATATTAATAAGCTCGATAACGACGGCATTATCGTATTACATACGATAGGCAGCCACGGCCCGAGCTATTACCAGCGCTATCCTGACGCCTTTAAGAAATTTCCCCCAACGTGTGATACCAATCAGATTCAAACTTGTACGCAGGAAGCGCTGACCAATACGTATGACAACACGATCCTGTATGTCGATTTTGTTCTGGATAAAACGATCAATGTACTAAAACAGCATCAGGATAAATTTAATACGTCACTGGTTTACCTGTCTGACCACGGCGAATCGTTAGGGGAAAACGGCATCTACCTGCATAGCATGCCCTACTCTATTGCGCCGAAGCAGCAAACGCACGTCCCGATGTTGATGTGGTTATCAACGGGTTATCAGCAACAACACGCCATTCAGGACACCTGCCTGCGCCAGAACGCGAAACAGCTGGATTACTCGCAAGATAATCTTTTCCATACCATACTGGGGATGTTTACTATCGCCACGAAAGAATATCAGCCTCAGCTCGATATCCTTCAGCCGTGCAGGGATAAGGCAACATGAAATTATTGATTGTTGAAGACGATAAACTGTTGCAGGAAGGATTATTATTGGCGTTGAGTCATGAAGGTTATGCCTGCGATTGCGCAGGCACGGCCAAAGAAGCGGACGCGCTCATCAGCAGCGCACATTACAGTCTGGTTATTCTCGATCTTGGCCTACCAGATGAAGATGGACTCACCTTGCTGTCACGCTGGCGTAAGAATCATTACCAGCATCCCGTGCTCATCTTAACCGCGCGGGATAAGGTAAATGATCGCGTCAGCGGGCTGGATGTCGGCGCAGACGATTACCTTGCCAAGCCTTTCGCTCTGACGGAATTACAAGCGCGCGTACGCGCGCTAATTCGCCGCAATCAGGGTTCAAGCAACAGCACAATACAGGTCGACAACATTACGCTGGATTTAAACAATCAACAGGTGTTGCTGGATGACAAGCCGGTGGTGCTGACGCCAAAAGAGTTTGCGATCCTGTCCCGTCTGGTGTTGAAAGCCGGTTCCCAGGTACATCGCGAGGTTCTGCATCAGGATATTTACGCCTGGAACGATGATCCGTCTTCCAACTCGCTGGAAGTGCATATCCACAATCTGCGGCACAAGATAGGGAAAGATCGCATCCGAACCCTGCGAGGCTTTGGCTATCTGCTGACTAAAGGTGAACAACCATGAAGGGCGATACCGACGCCGTCACTAGCATGCGTCGTCGTTTGGTGCTGGCTCTAGGCGGCATCCTGCTCGTCTGCCAGATGATTAGCGTATTCTGGCTTTGGCACGAAAGCGAAGAACAGATTGGCCTGCTGGTTGATAAATCCCTGAGCGCCAGCGCCCAGAACATGCAGATCGATCAAGAGATCAATGAGGCGATCGCCTCGCTCAGTATTCCAAGTCTGGTAATGGTCATCCTGACGTTGCTCATGTGCTTTCAGGCGGTCAGTTGGATCACACGCCCGCTTTCCCGCCTACAGGAAGAATTACAAGATCGCACGGCAGAAAACCTGGAACCGCTGCCGCAGCAGAGTGACATAAAAGAGGTTGCGGCGGTCACGCATACCATCAACCAGCTTTTTCAGCGTCTGGACGAAACGTTGAAACGCGACAGGCAATTTACTGCGGATGTCGCGCATGAGTTACGAACCCCGCTAGCCGGAATTCGTCTGCACCTTGAACTACACCAGCAGCAACATCAGATTGATTGCAGTTCGCTCATCAAACGTATCGATAAAATGGTGAAGACGGTAGAGCAGCTTTTGCTGCTTGCCCGTGTCGGACAGGAGTTTTCGGCGGGCCACCACCAGAATGTCGCGTTCCTGCAAGACGTCATTTTTCCTATGCAGGATGAACTGGCCGAGATGCTGCAAAAGCGTCAGCAGACGCTGAAATGGGTATTGCCACCAGAAGATATCACTCTGCGCGGCGATGCGACGTTGCTCCAACTACTGCTACGCAATCTGGTAGAAAACGCCTATCGCTATAGCCCAGAAGCAAGTCAGATCACCGTGAGCCTGAGCAAGCTGCCACATATTGAACTCCAGGTTGAGGATGAAGGATCGGGTATTGATGAAAGCAAAGTCGGTGAATTGAGTAAGGCGTTTGTTCGTATGGATAGCCGCTATGGCGGTATCGGCCTCGGGCTAAGTATCGTGACACGCATTGCTCAGTTACACGATGGAAAATTTTTCCTCTGCAACCGGCCACAACGTTCCGGCGCCCTCGCTCGCGTGGTACTCACCGCCCCTGACGAATCCCCGGATGAGGCCTGAAGAGCAATAATAGTGGGTCTACTCAGCAATATAGAGACGGAACACCTCCCTGTGCTCAGCCTCGAGTGCCCTACCGGTATACAGGATAGCGGCCGCACAACGTCACCACTTGCTGGCGTACCCGATCGCGTATTGCCGTTAACGCTTCATCACCCGCGCCAAGCCCATCCAGCACGTCACAGAGCCACCCCGCCAATTGCTCACACTCCGCTACACCGAAACCGCGCGTCGTCACGGCTGGCGTACCAATACGCAGGCCCGAGGTAACAAAAGGCGAACGTGGGTCGTTAGGCACCGAATTCTTATTTGCAGTGATGTAAGCATCGCTCAGCGCAGCATCGGCATCCTTACCGGTATACGGCTTGTCGGACAGGTCGATCAGCAGCAAGTGGTTGTCGGTGCCACCAGAGACGATCTTGTAACCGCGCTGCTGGAGAACATGAGCCATGGCCCGGGCGTTGGCCACAACCTGACGCTGGTACACCGTGAATTCAGGACGTAATGCCTCCTTGAATGCCACGGCTTTAGCAGCGATAACATGCATCAACGGGCCGCCCTGAATACCAGGGAACACGGCGGAATTGAGCTTTTTGTAGAAATCCTCGCTCTGCCCTTTTGCTAAAATAATCCCACCACGCGGGCCACGTAGGGTTTTATGGGTTGTACTCGTTACGACATGTGCGTGAGGAAGCGGATTCGGGTATTCACCTGCGGCGACTAAACCAGCAACATGCGCCATATCCACCCAAAAGATCGCGCCCACCTTGTCAGCAATCGCGCGCATCCGCGCCCAATCCTTGTGGCGTGAATAGGCAGAGAACCCTCCAATAAGCATTTTTGGCCGGGTTTCCAAGGCAATACGTTCCATTTCGTCGTAGTCGATCAACCCTGTTTCAGAATCAAGCCCATAAGGTACGATCTTATAGTGGCGACCAGAAAAGTTGGATGGGTTACCGTGAGTCAAATGCCCGCCTTGAGCGAGATTCATGCCCATCACGGTATCACCCGGGTTAGTCAATGCCAGAAACACGGCCGCATTAGCCTGAGCACCGGCATGAGGCTGGACGTTGGCATAATCGCAGTCAAACAGCACTTTAGCTCGATCGATAGCCAGACGTTCGGCTACGTCTACATACTCGCAGCCGCTGTAGTAGCGCTTGCCGGGGTAACCTTCTGCATATTTGTTGGTGAACACGGAATTCTGGATCGCCATCACCAGCGGACTGGCATAGTTCTCTGAAGCGATAAGTTCAATATGGGTTTCCTGACGGTGTTCTTCATACAGGATGGCATCGGCCAACTCGGGGTCAAAATCCGTGAGAGTCAAAGAGGTGTCATACATGGGCATCGTCCTATGCGTTAATCATGGGGTTCTTAACAATGTGATTCTGTAATGGAGCTATCAGGCCAGTAGTAGCTATCCAGCAGAGGCCGTGCGCCAAAGATCGCCTGACCGACGCGTACAACGGTGGCACCTTCCTCAATGGCTATTTCAAAATCGCCAGACATCCCCATAGATAATTCATCCAGCCCAATACCAACAGGGGCGTTTTGCTGCAATTTATCGCGTAGGTTACGTAGTCGGATGAAACACTGGCGCACGCGTTCAGCCTCGCTGGAGAACAACGCCAGCGTCATAAGCCCACGCACACGTAGCGTAGGGAATGCGGGAAGAGCCTGAATAAAAGCGGATACGTTTTCAGGAGACAGGCCGTACTTACTGGCCTCACCAGAGGTATTAACCTGCACGAATACATCCAGCGAACGTCCTTCAATCTGCAAGCGACGATCCAGCGCTTCAGCCAGTCGCAGGCTGTCCAACGCTTGAAATTCGGTAGCAAAGCGTGCCACCAGCTTAGCCTTGTTGGTTTGCAGATGACCAATGACCGACCACTGTAAATCGGTTAAATCCTGCATGGTTTCCCATTTACGAAACGCCTCCTGCACCTTGTTTTCGCCCAATATCCGACAACCTGCCGCATGGGCCATGCGTAGGCGACTTTCGGGCTTGGTCTTGCTGACAGGCAGCAGTCGTACGGTGGCAGGATCGCGACCAGCGCGCTGACAAGCTGCTGCGATGCGCACCTGTACCGCCGCCAGATTAAGTTGGAAATCCTCAACCGTGGCGGCTTCGGGATAGCAACCGTGGCTATCGTGGCGAGTGGGTGTATCGGAAGGTATCGGCATCAGCTTAACTCCTGATGAAGAAGATGAATGGATTGTGAAACGTATTTATAGATTTAAAATAGCCGGATGTTCCCCACCATTTTCTTGATAAGAGGCAGACCAATTGTTCAAACACGCCCAGCTTGAATCGGTCAAAGCCTGGATTGGCGACCCCGCGCACGGTGCTTTACCCTTACACGCTCGTATCCAGCGAGCGATTCGCCAGTTAATCCTCGATGGCGTTCTCGACGTGGGCAAGCCCCTACCCGCCTCGCGCGCGCTGGCTACATCACTCGGGGTTTCACGTGATACGGTCGAATCGGCTTACAGCCAGCTTCATGCAGAAGGATTTATCGAACGTCGCGTCGGCAGCGGCAGTTTCGTGTCAGCGCGGGCAAAACGTCTGCCGGGACGTGGCAAAGCCCGAAAAACGGGAGATAGCAAAGCAGAACTGCACCTCAGTCAACGCGGCAGCGCTATGTTCCAGAATGGTGGAGTTCGCGATTTCATCATACCGCGTGCGTTCGCGCCCGGCGTGCCGGAAACCCGCAGCTTTCCCCTCCAGATATGGGAACGGCTAGAACGACAGGTGCTAAAAGAATATGGCACGCGGGCGCTGCTACATAGCCCGCCACAGGGCATGGAAGTGCTGAGACGTGCCATCGCAGATTATGTCAATCTCGAACGGGGAGCCCGTGCTACGCCCGATCGCGTACTGGTGCTGACCAGTTCCCAGCAAGCGCTCACCCTGTGTGCGACCGTATTGTTGGATGCTGGCGACCCGATCTTCCTTGAAGATCCCGTATACCACGGTGCCCGCAAGGCATTCGAAGCCGCCGGACTTGCCTGTGTACCGATTCCATTAGATGCCGATGGTTTGCAGATTGATCACCTGCTTGAGACAAGCAACGCACACAGTGTGCCCGCTAAAGCTGTATTCCTGACACCCTCACACCAGTTCCCAACCGGCGCGACGCTGACGTTGGATCGACGGCTGGCCGTGATTGAATGGGCCTGGCAACAACAGAGCTGGATTATTGAAGACGACTACGACAGCGAGTTCCACTATGCAGGCAAACCTACTGCCTGCGTGCAGGGGCTCGACCCGCACGATCGAACGATCTATATCGGCACCTTCACCAAATCGCTGTTTCCCGGCCTGCG
Organism: Pectobacterium carotovorum; assembly: GCA_016415585.1. Classification (NCBI taxonomy): domain Bacteria; kingdom Pseudomonadati; phylum Pseudomonadota; class Gammaproteobacteria; order Enterobacterales; family Pectobacteriaceae; genus Pectobacterium; species Pectobacterium carotovorum. Next base: position 4,218,606 of record CP066552.1, read on the forward strand.
TATCGGCTACATGGTACTGCCGCCACAGCTGGTTGCCCCAATGACCGTGGCCCGTACGCTGATGGATGGACACAGCGCACCCATTCCACAGCTCACGTTGGCACGTTTTATCGAAGGAGGCCACTTCGGTGCCCACGTACGCACGATGCGTACCGTTTATGCCGAACGCCGCGATGTGCTGGCACGGCTGGTGCGTCAGCATCTGACGGACTTCGTGGAGCCACGAGTGCCAACCGGAGGCATGCAGATGCCCTGTATCTTTATCCGTGACATCCCTGAGCACAACGCGGTGGAATCCGCGCGTCGGGCCGGTATCGATCTGCTCGGGCTGACAGCGCTGTATGCATCGGGCCAGCATAAAGCTGGTTTCCTCATGGGATTTGCCGCCCACGCACCGCATGAACTGGAAGCTGCGGTCAAGACATTGGCGAAGGTACTACGCGCGCTGTGCTGATGATGGGTAGCAGGTGGTGGATGACAGATAGGCCGTCACAGTTAACGGGAAAGGGATTCAATTGCAGGGAAGTGATGGTGAAACAAAAAAAACCGCAGGCCAGTGCCTGCGGTCATATTGCGACTATCGAGATGCTTACTTAGCGGCTTTCTCTTCGGCTGCTGGTTTTTCAGCTTTCGCATCATCCGCTGCTTTCAGGTCAGCTTCAGATTTAATGTCCAGCAGTTCAACGTCAAACACCAGCGTGGAGTTAGCTGGAATGCCAGGCACACCATTTTCGCCATAGGCCAGTGCCGGTGGGATAGCCAGCTTGATTTTGCCGCCTTTCTTAACGTGCTTCAGACCTTCAGTCCAACCTGGGATCACGCCGTCCAGACGGAAAGAAAGTGGCTCACCACGTTTGTAGGAGTTGTCGAACTCGCTACCGTCAACCAGCGTACCTTTGTAGTTAACGACTACAGTATCGCTGTCTTTCGGCGCGTTGCCGCTACCTTCTTTCTCAACCTGATACAGAAGGCCAGATTCAGTTTTCTTCACGCCTTTTTCTTTGGCGAAGGACTCAAGATACTTAGTGCCTTTATCCGCGTTATCTTTCGCATCTTGCTTCATCTTGGCTTCAGCCGCAGCTTTCACTTTACCTTCAAAGCCTTGCAACGTTTTTTCGATTTCTTCGTCAGTCAGCTTGCTCTTATCAGCAAAGGCATCCTGAACGCCTGCAATCAGCTGATCCTTATCCAGTTTGATACCTAATTTTTCTTGCTCTTTCAGAGAGTTATCCATGTAACGCCCTAAAGATGCACCTAACGCATAAGCCGCTGCCTGCTCATCGTTCTTGAATTTGGCTGCCGCAGTGGTATCAGATGCCTGCGCCTTGTCTGCCGCCAGAGCCTGGCCTGCGTTCAGAGCCAGAGCCATCGTTGTTGCTAACAGCGTTACTTTAAACAGTGATTTCATCCATTTCTCCAGCATCTGGAGCGACGCGCTCCAGCCATCATTAAAATAAATTCGCGCCTACTATAACTGTGCGGACGAAGACAACACAACGACGCACGCGACAATCCTTTGATAAAAAACGTCAGGAAGCTTTTCCGACATCATTTGTGTCGTCCTAAGGCCTTCTGGCAACAATATGCCCCAATCCGGATAGTGCATTGCGCCCTACTGCGACCGTTTTTACTACCAGAAGTTTCCGCTTTCTGACAAACTCGCGGGTAACAAGAAGTAAGGGGAACACCGATGTCACCATCAGCACTTGAAGAACGACTTGAACAGTTGGAAAGCCGACAGGCCTTTCAGGAATTAACCATAGAAGAGCTTAACCAAACGGTTATTCAACACGAGCGGGAAATTAGCCGCCTGCGTGAGCATGTCCGTCTACTCACCGACCGGCTGCGAAGCCAGCAAACCTCGCTCGTTGCCCCCCAGTCGGAAGAAACGCCACCACCGCATTACTGAGAGGCGCGTCGTTACACTGAAAATCAACGTAAGCCAAATATAAAAAAACCTCAGGCGATGTTCATCAACCTGAGGTTTTTTTTATGCGCTACGACTCATTAGTGGCAACCGCATCCACCCTTGCCGCCGCAGCCGCCTTTACCATGTTGGTGACCGTGATCATGGCCGTGACCGCCACAGCAGCCGTCGCCGTGTTCATGATCGTGTTCACCGTGAACGTGACCGTGCGCCAGCTCTTCTTCCGTCGCTTCGCGGATAGCCACAACTTCAACGTTGAAGCTCAGGTTTTGACCTGCCAGCATGTGGTTGCCGTCGACAACAACGTGGTCGTCTTCAACTTCGGTGATTTCAACGGGTACTGGACCCTGATCGGTTTCAGCCAGGAAACGCATGCCAACCTGCAACTCGTCAACACCCATAAAGACATCTTTCGGTACGCGCTGAACCAGATTTTCATCGTAGTTGCCGTAAGCGTCGCTGGAACCAATGTTCACATCAAACTTCGCGCCCGCTTCACGGCCTTCCAACGCAGTTTCCAGACCAGAAATCAGGGAACCGTGACCATGCAGATAGTCCAACGGCGCGCTCACCGGAGACTCATCAACCAACACACCGTCTTCTGTACGTACCTGGTAGGCCAGGCTGACCACCAGATCTTTTGCTACTTTCATGATATCTCCTACCGTTGGAAATCAAACTGGCGCAAATTGTAGCTGAAAAATATCCCTATGTACCGTCTGGAATCAAAAAACGTCAACGGTTGGCGACAATGCCACCATGAGACTCATCCCTCATTCTGGCCGGAAAATCCCGATAATCTCGTTAGCCTGTGGGGCGAGTGCCGTCGTGGGCTCATCTGCCTGGCTCTGGCGATATCCGCACTTCACACACACCACAACCTCGACATCATCCTCTCGTCCAACCGCCAGCGTATCCTGAGCCTGACACGTCGGGCACACGGCCCCTGCAATAAAGCGTTTACGCATGATAACTCCAATTTATCGCCGTTCTAAAACCTAGAACCTGGAATCTAGAACCTATTCTACTAGGCGTTATTGGCGCAGACAGTTTGGACTCGGACAGCGCGCAGAAACCGGAGCGTACACGTAGTACGTGAGGATTTATTCGCTTCGCTCACCCTACGGGCCGCCCCAAGAGGCGTTCAAACGCAATTGCGTTTGTGCGAGCACTGCCCAGGTTCAAAATGGCAAGTAAAATAGCCTAGAGAATAGGTTCTTACTCGTCGTCCTCATCCCATACACTCGGCCGACGGCGCTCGCGCAGCATTTCCCGCTGAAAAATATCCTCCAGCTCACGGCGTGCCTCTTTGACACGGGAGATTTGCGCGACATCCCCCGTCAATTGCGGCATCAGCTCACGCAGCATGCGCATATCCAGACGGCGGAAATGCTGTTGTGCACGCATCGCCTGATGTGGGTGCATGCCCACCGTCACCAGCGTTTTCCGCCCTAGCTCCAGCGCGCTGGAAAAGGTTTCGCGCGAGAAATGTTTTACGCCTGTCTGTAACAGCTCATGAGCTTCAACACGTCCGCGAGCCCGCGCCAGAATCTCCAGATTTGGAAAGTGTTGCTGACAGAGATGCACAATCTCCATCGTATCTTCCGGCGCATTACAGGTGATCACAATGGAACGCGCTTTATCCGCCCCCGCCGAACGCAGCAGTTCCAGCTCCGTGGCATCTCCATAATAAACCTTATAACCATAGCTGCGCATCAAGCTCACGGCGCTGATATCACGCTCCAGAACGGTAATCCGCATTTTGTTCGCCATTAATAAGCGGCCAATCACCTGCCCGAAACGCCCGAAGCCCACCACGATCACCTGCGGTTCGTCATCCTCGACATAGGGCTTCTCATCCGGTACATCCTGCACGTTATAACGACGCACCAGAATGCGGTCGATTAACTGCATCAGCAGCGGCGTCGTCATCATTGATAGCGTCACCGTCACCAACAACAGCGGCAATTGCTCACCTTTCAATACGTTGAATGAAGCCGCAGCGGAAAACAGGACGAAAGCGAACTCGCCGCCCTGACTCAGCACCCCGGCAAACTGCAAGCGCTCGGAGCGGCGCATTCGGTTAATCCGCGCCAGAAAGTATAAAACAGCCGCTTTCACCGCCACCAGCACCAATACCGCAACCATAATCTTCACGATGTGGGTGTAGAGAATCCCGAGATTCAGCGCCATGCCGACAGAGATAAAGAACAGGCCAAGCAGCAAACCTTTGAACGGCTCAATAGCGATTTCCAGTTCATGCCGATACTCACTTTCCGCCAGCAGAATACCAGCGATAAAGGTGCCTAACGCCATGGAAAGCCCTAATGCTTCCATAAACAGCGCAGAGCCGAGCACCAGCAACAGCGCGGCGGCGGTGAACACCTCACGCACGCCGGATGCCGCAATAAAACGGAACAGCGGGCGCACCAGATAGCGGCCGCCGATTAACATGCCGAGAAACGCAGCGACCTTAAGACCAATCCGTTCCCAATCGCCGAAATCACCCTGCACACCAGCCAAAATCGGAATCAGCGCTAACGCAGGGATAACCGCCAAATCCTGAAACAGCAGAACGGAGAAACCTAATTGCCCCGATTCATTGCGGTTCATGCCCTTCTCGCGCATCAGCTGCAGCGCCATGGCCGTTGACGACATCGCCAGCCCCACGCCGCCGATCAGCGCGGACTGCCACGAGAAGTCCGTCAGATACAAGGCTCCGCCTAAAATCAGCGCACTCAGGCCAACCTGAGCGGCCCCCACACCAAAGATCGAGCGGCGCAGCGTCCAGAGCTTGGAGGGATTCAACTCCAGCCCGATGATGAACATCAGGAAAACGACGCCCAGCTCCGAGAAATGCAGGATGGCTTCCACATCGCGAATAAAGCCGAGCCCCCAGGGGCCAATGGCAATCCCAGCGATCAAATAGCCCAATACGGCACCAATCCCTAATCGGGCAGCGATCGGTACGGCTACTACCGCCACAAACAAAAATAAGACGCTGGCGGTCAGTAGCGCAGAACTCTCCATACTAGCGTTCCTCTTCAGGTAAAGGGGAGGATAGCCATTCACCGTAAGCTCTGGCTTGACTCGACAACACATCGGGCTGTAAACGACGCGCCCAGTAAACAATCATGGGGTGCATCCAATGCATACGGCACATTGCTGCCGTTAGCTCAAACGGGCGTAGCAAATCTTCCATCGGGTAGCGATTGTTCCCGTTGGGATGGTAAGCATCTTCCGGCTCACCGGTCGTAATCACCGAACGCCAGTATTTCCCCGCCAGCGCATTACCGCCGATCCCATTGGCAAAACCGCGGGATAACACCCTGTCGAGCCACTCTTTCAACAAAGCCGGACAGCTGTAGGTATAAAACGGATGTTGGAAAACAATGACCTGATGCTCACGCAGCAGCTGTTGTTCGTGATGAATATCGATAAAAAAATCAGGATAGTGTGCGTAAAGATCGTGCACGGTTACATTCGCCAACTGCTGAGCCGGTTGCAATAAGACCCGGTTTGCTACCGAGTCCTGTGGTTCCGGATGGGCATACAGCAGCAAAATCTTCGGTGGCTGCGACATCATTCCCCTCCAAAGCGTCGTCATGATAATCGTTTTCCGTTACCATGCAGCGCAACGACTAAAAACAGGACACCGCGTGTCCTGAGATGTCCACAATTTAACATACTCTGAACATACGGCGCTTTATGATTGTTTTCTCTTCGCTGCAAATTCGACGTGGTGTACGCGTTCTGATCGACAACGCGACAGCAACAGTTAATCCCGGCCAGAAAGTCGGCCTGGTTGGCAAGAACGGCTGTGGTAAATCTACGCTGCTGTCATTACTGAAAGGTGAAATCAGCGCCGACGGTGGCAGCGCAACATTCCCGCAAAACTGGTCACTGGCGTGGGTTAATCAGGAAACCCCCGCGTTGGATAAACCCGCGCTGGACTACGTGATTGACGGCGACCGCGAGTTTCGCCAACTGGAAGCCGCGTTGCAGACCGCCAACGAAGAGAACGATGGTAACGCAATTGCCACGCTGCACGGCAAGCTGGATGCCATCCAAGCCTGGACGATTCAGGCCAGAGCATCAAGCCTGCTCAATGGGCTAGGATTTTCTCAGTCACAGTTACAACAGCCCGTCAGCGCCTTTTCCGGCGGCTGGCGGATGCGTTTGAATCTGGCACAGGCGCTGATCTGTCGTTCAGATCTGCTGTTGCTGGATGAACCGACCAACCACCTCGATCTGGATGCGGTTATCTGGCTGGAAAAGTGGCTGAAAAACTACGCCGGTACGCTGGTACTGATCTCGCACGACCGCGATTTCCTCGATCCGGTCGTGACCAAGATTCTGCACATCGAACAGCAGTCGCTCAACGAGTACACCGGTAACTATTCTTCGTTTGAACGCCAGCGCGCTACTCGCCTCGCACAGCAGCAATCGCTCTATGAGCACCAGCAGGAGCGTGTCGCGCACCTGCAACACTACATTGACCGCTTCCGCGCGCAGGCGACCAAAGCCAAGCAGGCGCAAAGCCGAATAAAAATGCTGGAACGCATGGAGATGATTGCGCCAGCACATGTTGATAACCCTTTCCGCTTCAGTTTTCGCGCCCCAGAATCGTTGCCCAATCCACTTATGAAGATGGAAAAGGTCAGCGCAGGCTATAACGACAAGCTGATTCTGGAATCGATCAAACTTAATTTAGTGCCGGGTTCCCGCATTGGGCTCCTCGGCCATAACGGCGCGGGTAAGTCCACGCTGATCAAGCTGCTTGCTGGCACACTTGCCCCACTGAAAGGGGAAATTGGGCTGGCGAAAGGCGTGAAGCTCGGTTATTTCGCTCAGCATCAGTTAGAGTTTCTGCGTGCGGACGAATCGCCCTTGCAGCATCTGGTACGTCTGGCAGAGCGGGAAACGGAACAGCAACTGCGCGACTACCTTGGCGGCTTCGGTTTTCAAGGCGACAAAGTCACGGAGATCACCGAGCGCTTCTCCGGCGGCGAAAAAGCCCGTCTGGTGCTGGCACTGATCGTCTGGCAGCGTCCGAATCTCCTGCTGCTCGACGAACCCACCAACCACCTCGATCTGGATATGCGTCAGGCACTGACCGAAGCGTTAATCGATTTTGAAGGCGCGCTGGTTGTCGTCTCGCACGATCGACACCTGATCCGTTCTACTACGGACGATCTCTATCTGGTACACGACCAGAAAGTGGAACCATTTGACGGCGATTTGGAAGACTACCAGCAGTGGCTGGTCGGCCTGCAACGTCAGGAAAATATGGCCGATGAAACGCCAAAAGAGAATACCGCCAACAGTGCGCAGGGCAGAAAAGATCAGAAACGCCGCGAAGCCGAGTTGAGAACGCAAACGCAGCCGCTGCGCAAACAGATAACCAAGCTTGAGCAGCAGATGGAAAAGTTGGGGGAAACGCTGGCGGCGCTGGAAACCCGACTGGCGGACAGCGCCATCTATGACATCAGCCGCAAAGCCGAGCTCACCGACTGCCTGCAACAACAAACCAAAGTCAAAATCGAGCTGGAAGAAACGGAAATGTCCTGGCTGGACGCGCAGGAACAGCTAGAGCAGATGATGCAGAGCGACTCGCTTTAAGATTTGTGTCCTGAAAGGCATAGCGAGCGGAAAACCGCTCGCTATACTCGTGAACGAAGCATTAATGCCAAATCAACAGCACGCAGGCGGCGGTCAGCAGTCCCATTGATACATTAAAGATAATCCACGCTTTCTTACTACGCAGCAGTCGCCCAATCATCGTGCCAAACCCGAGCCAGATGACGCCGGACACCAGATTGACCAGCACAATCCCGATGCTTATCGCGATCACGGACTGGTTATAGCCTTCCCCCGCCAGACTAAAGCTGGCAACCGCGCCAAGCGCCATGAGCCACGCTTTTGGGTTCAGGAATTGCAGCAACCACCCTTGATAAAACCGGATCGGCTGCGGCGGCGCAGCGGATGTTTCCAGCCGTTCATAAGCCGCCGTGGCGATTTTCCACGCCAGCCAGAACAGATAAGCGCTACCGAGGACTTTCAGGATAAAGTGCAGCGAAGGATAAATCAGAATCAACCCACCGACACCGAATGCCACCAGCAGCAAAATGCTCTGCATGCCCAGCATGATGCCGACCATCAGCCACAGCGAACGCATAAAGCCAAAATTCGCGCCCGAGGTGGTCAACAGCATATTATTTGGCCCCGGCGTGATGGCCGCTACCCACAAAAACCCCAACATCGAAAGAAATAAACTCAGTTCCATGATTTGTGGGCGCTCCTGACCCAAATGTCGTACCAACTGGCAGCATTGAAGCTAACAGTGTGATATTGATCGTACAAGAGCCGACAACAAGATTTTCATATCCTTTATGCATGACCATTTCCGTCCGCTAAGCGGCGCTCGTAACCCACATCTGCAAACGCTATTGCCGCGCCTGATTCGCCGTCACGCGAAGTTCTTGCCAATCTGGCAAGCGCTCGAATTACCCGACGGCGATTTCGTCGATCTGGCGTGGAGCGAAGCGCCTGAACAGGCGCGGCACAAACCGCGAGTGGTACTGTTTCACGGGCTGGAAGGCAGCTTTCACAGCCCTTACGCTCACGGCCTGCTGCACGCCTGTAAACAGCGCGGCTGGCTGGCCGTCATCATGCATTTCCGCGGATGCAGCGGTAAGCCCAATCGGATGAAGCGTATCTATCATTCCGGCGAAACCGGTGATGCGAGCTATTTTCTGCACTGGATGCAGGAGACACTGGGCAATGCGCCTACCGCCGCTATTGGCATTTCTCTCGGCGGTAACATGCTGGCCTACCTGCTCGCTCAGCAGGGCGCAGCCTGTACCCTATCTGCCGCCGTTATCGTTTCCGCCCCTTTGATGCTCGAACCCTGTAGCCGTCGAATGGAGCAAGGCTTCTCCCGCGTCTATCAGCACTACCTGCTGCGACTGTTGAAACAAAACGCCGGGCGCAAGCTAGCAGCTTATCCAGACACGCTGCCGATTCAGTTGCCACAGTTGAAGCAAATCCGCCAACTGCGAGAGTTTGATGACGTCATTACTTCACGTATCCACGGCTTCCGCGATGCGGCCGACTATTATCGACGCTGTAGCGCCCTGCCGCTGTTACCTCAGATACGCAAACCGCTGCTCATCATCCATGCGAAGGACGATCCCTTCATGACGCCTGAGGTGATTCCCGATCTGTCGCAGTTACCGTCTAATATTGAGTATCAGCTGACGGAACATGGTGGTCATGTCGGCTTCGTCGGTGGAACGTTGCTGAAACCGGAAATGTGGCTGGAACAGCGCATTCCCAATTGGCTTAGCCCATTTTTGGACCATGCCACCGATTCTTTTTCTTCAGGAACCTCTTATTCAGGAACTTTTCATTCAGGAGGAATAGCGTGATTATTCCCTGGCAACAGCTCGATCCAGAAACGTTGGATAACATCATTGAATCTTTCGTCCTGCGGGAAGGCACCGATTACGGCGAACAGGAACGATCGCTGGCGCAGAAAGTGGAAGATATCCGCAGCCAGCTCCAATCTGGCGAGGTGGTGTTGGTGTGGTCTGAGTTACATGAAACCCTCAATATCATGCCCCGCAACCAGCTCAATGCCGGAGGACATGCCCCTTATTGAGCATGGCGAAAGTCGTGAAAGAACGCTCCAAACATGCTAACAATGATAACTAATTACGTCTTTTTTGAGGATACGCGCAGGCCTTCGGTCTATGCTAACCTCGCGATCACGGAGTCACGCGCCTTATGTCACATCAGCATCCGATTATTGCGGTTACCGGCTCCAGCGGAGCAGGAACCACAACAACCAGTCTGGCCTTCCGTAAGATTTTCCAGCAGTTTGATCTGCGTGCAGCCCAGTTGGAAGGCGATAGCTTTCACCGCTATACCCGCCCGGAAATGGATATGGCGATTCGTAAAGCGCGTGATTCAGGACGCCACATCAGCTATTTCGGCCCAGAAGCGAATGATTTCAGCCTGCTGGAACAGTCGTTTATCGAATATGGCCTGCACGGGCGCGGCCAGACGCGCAAATATCTGCATACCTACGATGAAGCGATTCCCTATAATCAGGTTCCTGGGACGTTCACACCGTGGGAACCGATGCCGGAACCCACCGACATTCTGTTCTATGAAGGGCTGCACGGCGGCGTGGTCACCGAGCAAAACGACGTAGCGCAGCATGTCGATTTGCTCGTCGGCGTGGTGCCAATCGTCAACCTGGAATGGATCCAAAAGCTGATTCGTGACGTCAATGAGCGCGGCCACTCGCGTGAAGCGGTGATGGATTCCGTCGTCCGCTCTATGGAAGACTACATCACCTACATCACGCCACAGTTCTCTCGCACACACATCAACTTCCAGCGCGTGCCTACCGTGGACACCTCCAACCCGTTCGCCGCCAAGTCGATTCCCTCACTGGACGAAAGCTTCGTCGTGATTCACTTTCAGGGATTGGATAATATTGATTATCCCTATCTGCTCGCCATGTTGCAGGGTTCATTTATCTCCCATATCAACACGCTGGTCGTTCCCGGCGGGAAGATGGGGTTGGCGATGGAATTAATCATGGCCCCGCTGGTGCAGCGGTTAATCGAAGGGAAAACGATCGAATAAGCATCGAGATACACGGGGCGACCACAGGGGTGAGGCCTCCCTACGGGAACCTCCCCCTGTGTTTCCCCTAATAACGGGCTTAAGTGACCAGAATTAGTACCCAGTGAAAGAGAGATTAAGCCAGCACCCTAACTTCGTGGCTGTGCGTCACCTCAACGGCTTTGCCCAGCATCAATGCCACAGAACAGTACTTTTCCGCCGACAGGGCGACAGCTCGCTCAACAACTTTGTCAGTCAGTCCTTTTCCCGTCACGATAAAATGCAGATTGATGTGGGTAAATAAACGCGGCGCGTCAGACCGACGCTCTGACGTTAATTTCACCTCACAATCAGCCACATCGTTGCGACCTTTTTGCAGAATCGACACCACGTCAATCGCGCTGCATCCTCCTACAGACATCAATACCATTTCCATCGGACTGGGCGCTTTATCGCCAGAATTGCCGTCCATCAATATCTGATGCCCTGATGCGGATTCGCCCAAAAACGTTAAGCCTTCAACCCATTTTACCCGAGCCTGCATGATGCCTCTCCACTAAAAATTTTTTGAAAATTTATATCGTTACTGTACAAAAACCAGCGTTAATCAGCGCTTTGTCATGCTGAAGCGAGACAACACAAGACACATCCTTAAAGCTGTGTTAAAACAAAAATAGAATAGACCTTTTCTGGACAAACCCAGAAACGAAGAAGATGATTACGTGACCAGACATACCCAGCCACGTTTACGATGCGGCAAGGCAGCAACCGGAAAATCAAGGGTACAGTGGTTCCAGTATATTCCCTGACGTCATTCTGCCTAGACTGAATTTTATTTTTTAGCAGTTAAACACGCCGTACAGGGAACTCTGACCCCTGTAATTTGCGCAGTGAATTACAACAGAGGATGATAGCGAATGGTTCTCGGCAAACCGCAAACAGACCCAACTCTCGAATGGTTCCTTTCCCATTGTCATATTCACAAATATCCATCGAAGAGCACGCTGATTCACCAAGGTGAAAAAGCAGAAACGCTTTACTACATCGTGAAAGGCTCTGTCGCAGTGCTAATCAAAGATGAAGAAGGTAAGGAAATGATTCTCTCCTACCTCAATCAGGGCGATTTTATCGGCGAGCTCGGCTTGTTTGAAGAAGGTCAGGAACGCAGCGCTTGGGTACGGGCCAAAACCGCCTGTGAAGTGGCTGAAATTTCCTATAAAAAATTCCGCCAGCTCATCCAGGTTAACCCGGATATTCTCATGCGTCTGTCTGCGCAAATGGCAAGCAGACTTCAGGTTACCTCTGAGAAAGTCGGCAACCTCGCCTTCCTTGATGTGACCGGCCGTATTGCCCAAACCCTACTAAACCTGGCCAAACAACCTGATGCCATGACGCATCCAGATGGCATGCAAATTAAAATTACCCGTCAGGAAATTGGGCAAATCGTTGGCTGCTCGCGTGAAACCGTGGGCCGCATTCTGAAAATGTTAGAAGACCAGAACCTGATCTCTGCACACGGTAAAACGATTGTCGTTTACGGCACTCGCTAAACCCCTGTCGCTGTACCCTACCAATAAAAAAGCGTGAAGCCTCGGCCTCACGCTTTTTTTATGGCGAGCTTCCTGCTCGCCACCCTTGGGGCCGTTGCTGACGCAACGTTGAAAAACGTTCCCTACGTTTTTTTATGGCTGATCTTTTGAGAGCATAATCAGTTTGCTGCGTTAACGACCTGCGCGACAGCTTTGGCGAACTTCGCCATCCCCTGCGCAATATCGTCTTCATCAATGATCAAAGACGGTACAAAGCGGATAACGTTAGGCCCAGCCATCAGCACCATAAGCCCCTGAGCCGTTGCGGCAGCCAGGAACTCGCCCGCGCGACCGTGCCATTGCGGTTTCAGTTCTGCACCCAGCAGCAGCCCCATACCGCGAACCTGTTCGAATACGCCGTACTGCTGATTGATTTTCTCAAGCTCACTGACAAAGCGATCGTGACGATCCGCCACGCCCGACAACACGTCCGGCGTGTTAATTATATCCAGCGCGGCTTCCGCCACCGCACAGGCCAACGGGTTGCCGCCATAGGTCGTGCCGTGTACCCCAACCGTCATGGCTGATGCGATCTCTTCCGTCGTCAGCATCGCGCTAATCGGGAACCCGCCGCCCAATGCTTTAGCCGTTGTGAGAATATCCGGCGTAATACCGTAGTGCATGTAGCTGAATAATTTACCGGTACGCCCCATCCCGCTCTGCACTTCATCAAATACCAGCAGTGCTTTGTGTTGATCGCACAGATCGCGCACGCCTTGTAAAAACTCAGGCGTCGCAGGCGTAATCCCGCCCTCGCCTTGAATCGGCTCCAGCACGACCGCACAGGTGTGATCGTCCATCACCGCTTTTACCGCAGCCAGATCGTTGAAAGGAACATGCACAATATCCGCAGGCTTAGGCCCGAAACCATCAGCATATTTAGGCTGTCCGCCAACCGAGACGGTAAACAGCGTCCGGCCATGGAACGCATTGTAGAAGGCGATGATCTTGGTTTTATACGGACTATGGCGTTTAACCGCATAGTGACGCGCCAGCTTAAAGGCGGCTTCGTTAGCCTCAGCACCGGAGTTAACAAAGAACACGCGATCGGCAAAAGTGGCATCAATCAATTTGCTGGCGAGGCGTAGCGCAGGCTCATTAGTGAAAATATTGCTGGTGTGCCACAGCTTTTCACCCTGCTGCTGCAACGCGTTCACCAATGCAGGATGGCAGTGGCCCAGCGCCGTGACCGCAATACCGCCGGAGAAATCGATATACTCGCGGCCTTCCTGATCCCAGACGCGGCTCCCTTTACCTTTCACAGGTACAAACTTCGCGGGTGCATAAACCGGCAAAATCACTTTATCGTGAGTATCCCGTGTCACTGCTTTCTGCTCTGCTGCCATTTGCTGCCTCACTCTGCTGTCCATCATATCGGAATGAAAATATAGTCAATAAATATGCATAAAAAATCAATTTCAGGCAATATTAAATCGGCTACTGAGGAGAATAACTTTTTATATGGCTAAATTTTAAGGAAATTATCCAAAAGCTGATGCCCTTGCTGGCTAAGAATGCTCTCTGGGTGAAACTGCACCCCTTCCAGCGGCAATGTGCGATGGCGGATCCCCATAATCTCATCACGCTTTCCTTCATGTTCGCTCCAGGCCGTGACCTCAAAGCAATCGGGTAGCGAGGTAGAATCAATAATGAGCGAATGATAACGGGTGACCGTCAAAGGCTGAGCCAGCCCCGTGAAAACCCCCGTATCGCTATGCGCAATCGCAGAGGTTTTCCCATGCATGACCTGCCGTGCTCGCACCACACGCGCGCCGAACGCCTGCCCCATCGCCTGATGGCCAAGACACACGCCCAGAATAGGCAGTTTATCGGCAAAGTGACGGATAGCAGCCAGTGAAATGCCCGCCTCATCCGGCGTACAAGGGCCAGGTGAAATGACCAATCGCTCAGGCGCAAGCCGTTCAATCTCGCGCAGCGTCAGTTCATCATTACGCTTCACCACGACCTGTGCGCCAAGCTCACAAAAGTATTGGTAAAGGTTGTAGGTAAAGGAGTCGTAGTTATCGATAATTAGCAGCATATTGACTTAATATATTGATAGATATTGGTTATTTTAATTCATCCTACTTTTGATACCCGCAATAATACCTGAAAATTATGTCGATGCGTTTTTCATAAGCGGGTGTAACACAGGCTATTGTACCTGTATACGTGATTAGCATGATGACAAGAGATTAATGCTGTCTAAATCTAGGGGGCAGATGATAGGAGGCAGAGATTCCGAAGGAAATTTGAAAACATCGCGGAATCTCTGGTTTGATTCGATATTTATTAGAGCGACAAGCAAGATCGTTAAACGTCATCCAGGATAAAGGTTATCGGTACCCGATAAAAACCATCAACATATTCAGGCCTTAGCTCAGCAACTGAGGTATCTGGCTTTGCCCCATATAGCTCGATTGCTTTATCTGTCAGGGTAGTCGTTGTTACCGCTTCTTTCGCACTCGATTGGAATACACCGATCGATGATAAATAATCCAAGGGGAAATTAAACCGATAGACGCCAAATTTATTTCCCTCTCTAATGATAACATCCATAGGATTCATCACCTTCTTACCTTTTAAGGACAATTTAGGAATGTAGGTAATGAACTCAACAGGTGCTTCATCTCTAATTTCAGCCCACGTTACATTGCAGCTCTCAGCCGCAGAAGCAAGCTTTCCTTTGGATTTGAAAGCATCCGAAAGGCATAAACCCACTTTGCTTCCGGTTAAAGGTTCCATCGTAGACTTACGGATAACGTTAATAATAACTTTTACAGCACTCTGTTGTATTGATTTAACAGAATTACATTGCCCGTTTTTAAATATAAATTTATCCAACCGTTCATTAATATCATCCTTGTTATTAATTAATGCTGCATTTATTATTATAAATTTTTCATTGGGTTCACTATTGGCACGATATGTCAGACCGCACAGACTAAGTGCTACACTAGATAAGATAAAATTCCTTCTGCTAATCATTAGTCAATCCTCCTACCCAACCAAATCAGCCTCAGCGTGAGACATTATTGTCATATCTGATAAAGGATATGTTACACAAGACAATATAAACGTTCCTTTCTGAGTTCCATTGAGGAAAGATTGGTCACTATCATCATAACTTCCAAAAATCACCCTACATGCACATGATGAGCACGCCCCAGCCCGGCAACTATAAGGAAGATCAACCCCAGCCTCTTCAGCAGCATCAAGTATATATTGATCATCTGGACACATTATTTCTTGGGTACCACTGCACCCCAAAATCTTTATCTTATATGAAGCCATGACTTATATCATCCTTTTAAAATAATTAATAAAAATTAGCCACATTAATTAATAATTAACAAAATAAAAACAATATTAAATTACCAATTTTATATCTTATTTATATAAAAATTAGAAGTCACACGACGGAATCTGTCCTTTACATTGTGCAACGCAACTATGAAAATTTGTACTTCCATAATCACCAGGTATATTTAATAGGTATGAACATTCGGCGATACATCTATCAACTTCGGATAGCGAATATTTCTCATTAATGAAAACCTTATTCACTTTTCTATTTTTAACAATGCAAGAATTGTTTCTTTCTATAAAATTTATCTTTCCTTTTAAAAAATCGATAGGAAGTGGTTTGCTATCCGAGCTAATTGCGTTACCAGAAAACAACAATAAAATTAATGCCATCGGAGGGGATACGTTCAACAAAACTCAATCCTTTAAAAGTATGTTAATTAATATTTTTAACTCTTGGATTTATACTTCCACAGCCAAGAAAACTTAGGGAAATCATAATTTTTATGAAAAAAATCAACCATTTTACAAATAACCTACAGATTGACATCCTTATTCACATAAACCGTGAAGCCATCTGGTTTTAAATCTGGATGATCAATTGAAATATCATTTATAACCTTACCCGTTAACGTATAAATTAAGTGCCCAGCAATATGCCGACACTTTTCATATTCATCCTGAGGCAAAGAGCTTTTCAGCACGACTAATTCTGCTTTGATTTGCTCGATAAGAACAATTGATTTTTCAATTAAATTTTCTGCGATATTTTTATCTGAGATGAACATCTTACGATCCTAGTGGCGTGTCGAAAATGGCTTTCATGCATTCTAATAACGCTACCCCTCACACATTTAACAGTCAAGAAAAACATACCTTGTCAACAAAAAATATGTGGCGAAAAATATTTATGCAGTTCAACGTCTGCGGCCCATCGATGGCTTCTCTATTTTTTAGTTTTTTCTTAGCGCCTCACAGCAGTGAGCGACAATATTCAGCGGTACAACTTCTCTGCAGACAGAGGAAAATCGGGGCTATGTGTTTACGCGATGTCAGAACATAAAATTAGCAAGATAATAATTATATATGTAATTAATAATTTATTTCCGCAACCACCACCTTTATTAATAGGTATTATTTATTAGATTCAATATAAAAAACGATTACTTTGAAATTATTTTTAACAAAAAAAATAATAAACAAAAACCGCCTATGAATTAACTCAGTTTTTAAAAAGGCAGGAAAGCTAAGAAAATTAGCTTTAAAGTAATATTTTTGATGGCGATCACAGTTGCTCAATAAGCGAATAAATCACGCATATCAAATGGATGAAAAATAAAGAATCCAGATTGAAAGAACAAAGATAAAAAAACATAACACCATGAATTAAAATGATTTAAATAGAAATTGGTTTCTATTTAAAATAGATAGACACAAATCCTCTCAACTGTCCTCTGTTATTTAATTAATATATTTAACGCCCCATCTTGTATTGTTTATTTTTTCTGTTAACACTTAGCTTGGCTTTATAGACAAACCTTAATTTCATTTTTGTTGAAATGGCCTTTTTAAATTACACAGGGTGTGTAGTGATAAATACCCAAAAAAATTCTATGTCAAGGAGAGTACATAATGAAATACCTACTGCCTTCTGCAGCAGCTGGGCTGTTGCTGCTCGCTGCCCAACCGACAATGGCGGCAAATACGGGGGGTTATGCCACCACTGACGGCGGCGACGTTTCTGGTGCTGTGAAAAAAACTGCGCGTTCTCTGCAAGAGATCGTCGATATCATTGAGGCTGCGAAAAAGGACTCAAGCGGTAAAGCGGTAAAAGGTGGGGCCTACCCACTCGTGATTACCTATAACGGTAATGAAGATGCGCTAATCAAAGCCGCCGAAGCTAACATCTGCGGCCAGTGGAGCAAAGATCCACGCGGTGTGGAAATCAAAGAGTTCACCAAAGGGATCACTATCCTCGGAACCAACGGTTCTTCCGCTAACTTCGGTATCTGGATGGTTAACTCTTCCAACGTTATCGTACGTAACATGCGCTTCGGCTATATGCCGGGCGGCGCAAAAGACGGCGATGCCATCCGTATTGATAACACACCGAACGTTTGGATCGATCACAACGAGATCTTCGCCAAAAACTTCGAATGTGCTGGGACGCCAGACAACGACACCACTTTTGAATCCGCGGTTGATATCAAGAAAGCCTCAACCAACGTCACCGTGTCGTACAACTATATCCATGGCGTGAAAAAGGTAGGGTTGAGCGGTTCAAGCAACACGGATACAGGGCGTAACCTGACTTACCATCACAATATTTACAGCGATGTTAACTCACGTCTGCCGCTGCAACGTGGTGGCCAAGTCCATGCTTATAACAACCTGTATGACGGCATCAAAAGTTCAGGCTTTAACGTCCGTCAGAAAGGGATCGCACTGATCGAAAGTAACTGGTTCGAAAATGCGCTCAACCCAGTGACCGCACGTAATGACGATTCCAACTTCGGTACTTGGGAACTCCGTAACAACAACATTACCAGCCCATCTGATTTTGCTAAATACAACATCACCTGGGGTAAACCATCCACACCGCACATCAATGCGGATGACTGGAAGAGCACCGGTAAATTCCCAGCCGTCCCATATAGCTACTCTCCAGTTTCTGCACAGTGCGTGAAGGATAAACTGGCAAGCTACGCAGGCGTAGGTAAAAACCTGGCAGTACTGACAGCAGCCAACTGTAAATAAACGCGTTAAGCCCGACGCATTCATTCTGCGCCGGGTGCTTCCTGAGCGAGTGCTTCGGCCTCGCTCATTTTTAAGGGACCAGCGCAAGGTTGTCAGCGTGACCTTCATGAAAACAGACGTCATGCTAATGATCATTTAGCCAATAAACCGCGATGAATGATGAAGTCTATTTTCCGCTTATCACATAAAGAAACGCCATATAGCGACTCATAATAATTATTTTTTAACAAACTAAAATTCACTATAAAATTGATTCATCACGTAAACAATATTGAATAGGCCTGTGATAGTATATTTTGACTTAAGATGACTTCCTTACCCTAGCAACAGCGATTGCCACAAGAGAAAATAACCATTTAAAACCCAACCAATAAAGAAACCCGAGTGCATTTATCATCCGCTAAAAAACTAACCTTATGATTTAAGGTTATTTTAAAAGAAAACTGTTTCCTATAAAATCATAATTATCCAATCATCAATATTACAAAATGTTTCAACTGCAATACATTTAACATTTCACCCTTGAACTGATCTTATTTTTTGACCACACTCCCCTTGGTTTTTCACAAAAATTGAAATTCATTTTTGTTGAAAAATTTGTATCTGTTACATCGGGCATAGGGATCGATAAATGCCCATGAAAATTCTATTCCAAGGAGACTGTGATAATGAAATACCTATTGCCTACGGCAGCCGCCGGATTGCTATTACTCGCGGCTCAACCCACAATGGCCGCCAATACGGGCGGCTATGCCACTACGGATGGTGGGGACGTGTCCGGTGCCGTGAAAAAAACGGCACGTTCTATGAAAGAAATTGTGGATATTATTGAAGCCGCGCAAGTGGATTCAAAAGGCAAGAAAGTCAAAGGCGGTGCTTACCCGCTCATCATCACCTATAGCGGTAACGAAGATTCATTAATCAAAGCGGCTGAAAAGAATATCTGCGGCCAGTGGAGTAAGGACGCACGCGGCGTACAAATCAAAGAGTTCACCAAAGGCATTACTATCCAAGGCACCAATGGCTCATCTGCCAACTTCGGTGTTTGGATCGTGAATTCTTCTAACGTCGTGGTACGTAACATGCGCTTTGGCTATATGCCGGGCGGCGCGCAAGACGGCGATGCCATTCGTATCGATAACTCACCGAACGTCTGGATCGACCACAACGAGATCTTTGCCAAGAATTTTGAGTGTAAAGGTACGCCAGACAATGACACCACCTTTGAATCAGCGATTGATATCAAGAAAGGGTCAACTAACGTCACCGTATCCTACAACTATATTCATGGCATCAAGAAAGTTGGCCTGAGCGGTGCAAGCAATACAGATACGGGTCGTAACCTGACTTACCATCACAATATCTATCGCGATGTTAACTCACGTCTGCCGCTGCAGCGTGGTGGTCTGGTTCACGCGTACAACAACCTGTATGACGGCATCACCGGTTCAGGCTTTAACGTGCGTCAGAAAGGGATCGCGCTGATTGAAAGCAACTGGTTCGAAAATGCGCTCAACCCAGTGACAGCACGTAACGACAGTTCCAACTTCGGTACTTGGGAACTCCGTAACAACAACATTACCAGCCCATCTGATTTTGCTAAATACAAAATCACCTGGGGCAAACCCTCCTCTCCTCACATCAATGCAGATGACTGGAAGAGTACTGGTAAGTTCCCTTCCATCTCCTATAAGTACACCCCAGTTTCTGCGCAGTGCGTGAAGGATAAACTGGCAAACTATGCTGGTGTAGGCAAAAACCTGGCAGTACTGACAGCGGCTAACTGCAAATAAACGTGGTCAGGCTTTCTCTGTCGAATCAAGACCGGAAGCAATAAGCCTGAATGTTTCGCGGCCATGACTCTTCGCGCTAAGACATGGTTCTATCCGAGCGAGCTCTAAGAGCTCGCTCGTTTTTTATGGAATCTACGCATGAGAGTGGATAGGCATTCCTAAAAAGTATGCATACATTAAATACCAAGCTAATTATTTTTATGGTAAATTAATGGCTTGATTTATTAATGAAGAAACCATCCTTTAATTAAGGATTAATCGATAAAAATAACAGCATTCAATCAACACATGATTAATTAATAATTTGATCGGCATCAAATATTTCTTACGCCATCCTCTCAATGAGAAATTTTTACTTATTTATTGATGTCGCTCACAGTTATCGCCTCTATCAAATCGCATCCAACAGTAAGTAATAAAACGAAATATAATTTTATTTTTCATAAAAATTCAAAGCGGCTTAATTTTAGAAAAAATGAAAAAAATATTATCTTTTAAAATAGTTACTTATTATCCATACGTATTTCCATCGTTATTCATCCTATATATTTAATATCGAAATATTGAATTCTTTTATTTTTATGGTAAGACTTAATTGGGATTTCAATAAACCCTGATTTCATTTTTATTGAAACACCTAAATAATATAATCTGGGTTATGTGGATCATAAATGCCCAAACAAAAATTCAATTCCAAGGAGAGTACCTTAATGAAATACCTACTACCTTCTGCAGCCGCTGGGCTGTTATTGCTTGCGGCCCAACCAACGATGGCGGCAAATACGGGGGGTTATGCTACCACTGACGGTGGTGACGTTGCCGGTGCCGTGAAAAAAACGGCGCGCTCCATGCAAGACATCATTGATATCATCGAAGCCGCGAAGCTGGATTCCAATGGTAAGAAAGTCAAAGGTGGCGCTTATCCGCTCGTCATCACCTATAACGGTAATGAAGACGCGCTGATCAAAGCCGCAGAGAACGACATCTGTGGTCAATGGAAGAAAGACGCACGCGGTGTGGAAATCAAAGAATTCACCAAAGGGATTACCATCATCGGAACCAATGGATCGTCCGCCAACTTCGGGATCTGGCTGACAAAATCATCCGATATCGTCATACGTAACATGCGCTTTGGTTACATGCCAGGCGGCGCGCAGGATGGTGATGCCATTCGTATCGATAACACGCCGAACGTCTGGATCGACCACAACGAAATCTTCGCCAAAAACTTTGAATGCGCAGGTACAAAAGACGGTGACACGACATTCGAATCCGCAATTGATATTAAGAAAGCGTCAACCAACGTGACCGTGTCGTACAACTACATTCATGGCATCAAAAAAGTGGGGCTGAGCGGCTTCAGCAGCAGCGATACGGGCCGTGACCTGACTTATCATCACAATATTTACGACGACGTTAACGCTCGCCTCCCACTGCAACGTGGTGGTCAGGTTCACGCGTACAACAACTTGTATACTGGCATCACCAGCTCTGGCCTGAACGTGCGTCAGAAAGGGATTGCGCTGATCGAACGTAACTGGTTCGAGAATGCGAAAAACCCAGTGACCTCACGTTACGATGGTTCCAACTTCGGTACGTGGGAACTGCGTAATAACAACGTCATGAGCCCAGCCGACTTCGCTAAATACAACATCACTTGGGATAAAGATGCCAAACCCTACGTGAATGCCGAAGACTGGAAAAGCACCGGTACGTTCGCTTCTGTTCCTTACAGCTACTCTCCGGTTTCGGCACAGTGCGTGAAGGACAAACTGGCGAACTATGCTGGCGTGAACAAAAATCTTGCGGTGCTGACGGCAGCAAATTGCAACTAATTGCGATGTGTAAAGCATGAAAGGTAAATAAGCGGACTTCAGGCTCCGACCCTCATTGCCCTGTGCTAACCGGAGCCTGCAAGCGAGCTTAACGCCCGTCGGTTTATCGTTCGGGCCGCACTTGAGCGAGCCCTAAGGGCTCGCTCATTTTTATCGTTAATATTCAAGGAAATGAAATGAAACGTTCTCTTCTGTTCGCCGCACTGTTCAGCACCGGCTTAGTGTTTAGTGTTGGCATACCGATGGCGAGCGCCGCCACACCGGCTGCACCAGAGTTGAAAGGATTCGGAGCGGATACCGTAGCAGGCAGCGGTGGACGCATTATTCGCGTCACCACGCTAGCCTCTTCTGGAGCTGGTTCACTCAGGGAAGCACTGGCTGCCAAAGGTCCGCGCATTATCGTTTTTGAGGTTGGCGGCATTATCGACCTAAATAAAAGTGATCTTAGATTAAGCGAGCCATTTGTCACCATCGCTGGCCAGACCGCTCCCTCTCCCGGTATCACCATCATTCGCGGCGGAATGGGGATCAGCACACATGATGTGCTGATGCAGCATATTCGTTTTCGCATCGGCGATGCCGGGACGGGTAAAAAAAGCGGCTTTGAACGCGATGTTTCCATCAACGGCAAAGATGCCTACAACGTCGTGATCGACCACTCTAGTTTCGCCTGGGGTACGGACGAAAACCTGTCTATTTCCGGCCCACGTTATGACGGGCCGCAGGGCACCGCACACCGCATCACGCTTTCGAATAATATCGTTGCTGAAGGCCTATATGATTCGGCTCACACCAAAGGTATTCACTCGATGGGGACGCTGGTTCACGATAACGTGACCGACGTATCGATCGTGGGCAGCCTGTATGCGCACAACAACGAGCGCAATGCCTGGTTTAAAGCCGGTTCTACAGGTGTCATGGTCAATAACCTGATCTACAACCCCGGCATTTGGGGCGTTCGCGTCGGTGGCGTAAAAGGAGAGTGGGAAGGGAAAACCATGCCCGCCAGCCCACGCGTCTCCGTTGTGGGTAACGTGATGCACTACGGTGCGAATACCAAAGCAGGTTTAGGGCTGGTAGGCAGCAACAGCTCCGGCGATGTCTGGATGTCAGATAATCTCGCGTACGATGCCAAGGGCAAAGCGGCACCGCAAACGTCAGGCAGCGGGATTAATTTACTCAAAGTGTCCCCTATTTGGCCTGCGGGCTTAACGGCATCACCGGCCAGCGCCGTCACCAATCAGGTACTGCAAAGCGCAGGCGCGCGTCCTAAAGATCGTGATGCCGTTGATAAACGTATCGTGGAGAATTTCAAACAGCGGAAAGGTGGCTTCGTGAACAGCCAGGAAGACGTCGGCGGCTATCCCGTTGCAACAGCGACCTACCGTCAGTTGAACGTACCTAGCACTGGCGTGGACGCGTGGCTACAGCAAATGGCTAAAGCGTTGGAATAATGCAGTCGTTGGTACGTTAACGTTAAGATCGACAAAGGCCACATCAGTGGCCTTTGTCGTATTCTCGGTTCTTTGCTTATCTATTTTGCCAATCCAGGCAGCACTTTCGCAGACTGAATCACGACTGGCGTGGTCGGCACATTCTGGTAAGGCCCGACATTCTTCGTTGGCACCTGAGAGATCTTATCTACAACTTCCATGCCCTTCACCACTTTACCGAACACTGCGTAACCAAAATCACGCTGGCCGTGATCGAGGAACGCGTTGTCCGCGACGTTGATAAAGAACTGGCTGGTCGCACTGTCTTTATCAGACGTGCGCGCCATGGCGATCGTGCCGCGCTGGTTACGTAAACCATTATCGGCTTCATTCTTGATCGGTGCATTGGTCGCTTTTTGGCTCATTTCGCCAGAAAAGCCGCCGCCCTGAACCATAAAGCCAGGGATCACACGGTGAAATGTCGTCCCGTCATAAAAGCCATTGTTAACGTACTCGACGAAATTTTTTACCGAAACGGGTGCCTTTTGGTTATCTAAAGACAGTTCGATATTACCTGCGGACGTCGTCAACAGCACACGCGTGGTGGCGTCGGAAGCCGCAAAGGCGGAAGAAAATGCCGTCAGTGAAATAAGGGCTGCCGCAGCAACCAGAGTACGTTTGAACATGAGAATTCCTTTTTGAAGAGGCCGACTACAGAAAGCGTAATGATTGTAAGTATCCGCACTCTTCAACGCTACCCATTTACCTTTTTTTACGTATAAAAGTCTGTTCGTAACCAACTGTGAGCAAAAACCTGTGCCCAAGATAAAAAAAGGGCCGATTCCTCGGCCCTCATCATGATGATTATCACGCAGCGCGACGAGTCAATAAGTACCTAGCCCATGCGCTCCGAACGCACCGCCAGATCGCGGCTGTACTGACGGCTGGCGTCCACCAGCATGGAAGTATAGGCATCCTTCGGCATATCGCTGGTCAGGTCGTCGGTTTCCAACGTTTCCAGTATCTTACCGTATTGCATCACCGCCACTTTATGGCACAGGTGGGAAATCACGCCTAAGTCATGCGTCACCATCAGGTAGGTCAGCTTTTCCTGCTGCTGCAACTCCGTTAGCAGATTGAGAATTTCCGCCTGCACCGACACATCCAGCGCCGACGTCGGCTCATCCAACAGCAGAACTCTCGGCTCCAGAATCAGCGCTCGGGCAATCGCCACACGCTGACGCTGTCCACCCGAAAGCTGGTGCGGATAACGCCGGCGGAAGTGCGTTCCCAGCCCCACCTTCTCCAGCAAGGTATCGATACGATCGTCACGATCGTCAAAGCGGTGGATCGACAGCGGCTCTTCCAGAATCGACTCCACGGTATGACGAGGATGCAGCGATCCGTACGGATCCTGAAACACCATCTGCACCCGGCGACAACGCGCCTGATCGATTCGGTGTGCCAGTTTCTTCCCGTCAATATGCAACGTGCCTTCCCAATGATTAAAAAGCCCGGCCAAACACTTCAGCACTGTGGTTTTACCGGAACCCGATTCCCCTACCAGACCAAAGATATCGCCGTCGTTGACGGTAAGATTCACATCGTACAATACCTGATTCGCCGTGCTGCCCTGCCCAAAAGAGAGATTCAGGTTATTCACTTCGATCATCGGCTTGCGCTGACTCATTGCTTCAGTTGCCATGATTATCCCCTTTATCCATTGATCCAGGCTGGATCGCGATTCATCACCGGCAAACGCGGGCGTCGATGGTCGATATCCGGCAGCGAATTCAGCAGCCCACGCGTGTATGGATGCTGCGCGTTGTCCAGATCGGCGGCGGCAATGGATTCCACGACGCGTCCGGCATACATCACCAGCACCCGATCGCAGAAGCTACGTACCAGATTGATATCGTGGCTGATGAAAATCAGCCCCAGACCGCGCTCGCTGACCAGATCGTCCAGCATCGCTAGCACTTGCAGTCGCACGGACACATCCAGTGCGGAGGTCGGTTCATCGGCAATCACGATTTCGGGTTCAGTAATCAGCATCATCGCAATCATGATGCGCTGCCCCTGTCCGCCCGAGATCTCATGAGGGTACAGATTGTATACGCGCTCTGGCTGACGAATACGTACCACGTCTAGCATCGCCATGACCTTTTCCTTCGCATCGCGGTGCGACACCCGATGGTGCGCCAGATAGGCTTCGGCAATCTGATCGCCAACACACACCACCGGATTCAGCGAATATTTTGGGTCCTGCATAATCATGGAGATGCGCTTGCCGCGGATCTGACGCATCCGCGCCTCATCCGCTTTCAGCAGGTCAGTATCGCCGAAGCGCAGTTTATCCGCCGTAATCCGCGCGCTGTGCGGATGCAACTGCAACAGCGCACGGCCGACCGTCGATTTACCGGAGCCGGATTCACCAACAATCGCCAGCTTTTCACAGCCCAGCGTGAAGGAGACGCCGCGCACGGCATCCGTCACAGCACCACGGTTCACGAAGCTTACCCGCAGATTTTCCACTTCCATCAGGGGCGAGCTTCCCGGCGCACGTTGAGAAGACTTATTCAGTTCTGGGATCGAGGATGTCACGTAGGCCGTCTCCAAGGAAGTTGAACGCCAGGCTGTTAATTAAAATCGCCAGCCCCGGAATAGTTACTAACCACCAGCACTCCATCATGTAACGACGACCCGCAGAGATCATCGCGCCCCATTCAGGATCGGGCGGCTGTGCCCCCAACCCCAGAAAGCCCAGACCCGCCGCTGTCAGAATGATGCCCGCCATATTCATCGTGATACGAATAATCACCGACGGCAGACACAGCGGCACAATGTGGTGCAGCAGGATACGGATAGAGGATGCGCCTTGCAGCTTCACGGCAGAAACAAAGTCCGCGTGACGCAGTGACAGCGTCTCCGCCCTTGCCAGACGGGCAATCGGCGGCCAAGCCGTCAGCGTAATGGCGATCACCACATGCTCCAGACCGGGGCCGAGCGCTGCAACGAACGCCAGTGCCAACACCAGACTAGGGAAAGAGATGAAGATATCGGTGATACGCATCAGGATGGTATCGACGATACCGCCGTAATACCCCGCTACCACGCCCAGCGCCAGCCCGATAGGCCCGACAGTGACCGACACCAGCGCCACGATATACAGCGTGATGCGTGAACCATAGACCAGACGGCTAAACACATCGCGCCCAAACTCATCGGTGCCAAAGTAATGCGCCGCACTTGGAGCCTGTAACGCGTTAGCCAAATCCTGTACCAGTGGGTCGTGCGTGGCGATCCACGGCGCGAAGATGGCAACCAGCATCAACATCAGCACAATCGCGGAACCAATCGCGGTAAGCGGATTGCGCATCATCGTCAAGAGAAACCCGCCGATTCGCGCACCGCGTAGCCGCAGGCGGCTCACACGTTTTTCCGGCGGTGTCCGCATTACCGATTCACGGCTGACCGGCGGCTCAGAGGAAATATTCATGCGTTCGTCCTCGGATCAAAGATTTGATACAACATGTCCGACAGCAGGTTAAGCGTCACGAAGATCAACCCGACTAGCAGCACACATCCCATAACCGCGTTCATATCCCCCAGCAGCAGGCTGCCTGTCAGATAGGAACCAAAGCCCGGCCATGAGAAGACCGTTTCGATCAGTACCGCCCCTTCCAGCAGCGAGCCATACGCCAGCGCCACCACCGTCAAAAGCTGAACCAGAATATTGCGAAACGCGTGCGCCCAGACGACACGGAACTCAGACAGCCCTTTCACTCGTGCGGTAATGATGTATTCCTGCGAAAGCTGCGCCAGCATGAAGCTGCGCGTCATACGGCTGATATAGGCCAGCGAGTGGAAACCAAGAATCGTGGCTGGCAACACCAGATGGTTCAGCGCGCTACGGAACACATCCCACTCACCCGCCAGTAGCGAATCTACCAGCAGCAAGCCAGTACGGTTCTCCACCAGACCGTCGTAGGCCATATCAACCCGTCCGGCGCCGCCAACCCAGTTCAGCCAGGCATAAAACACCAGCAACCCCATCATCCCGACCCAGAATATCGGCGTGGAATAACCGGCCAGACTGATAAAACGCACCACATAATCTGCCCATTTGCCGCGTCGCGCCGCAGCCAGCACGCCTAGCGGCACGCCCAAACCAGCACCGACGATAATGGCCATGGTGGCAAGTTCGATGGTGGCAGGGAAAACACGGATAATGTCATCCATCACCGGTCGCCCAGTCAGGAGTGCATTGCCCAAATCCCCATGCATCAACGAATTGAAGTAAATAAAGAACTGCACATACAGTGGTTTATCCAACCCCAGTTGTTGGTAAACCTGTTGATAGGTACTTTGGTCGGCATCCTGTCCGACAATAGCCAGGACTGGATCGATTGGCATCACGCGACCGATCACGAACGTCAGGATTAATAACCCGAACAGCGTGACGACCACCTGAAACAGACGTTTTGCCAAACGACGTAGTACTCCACCCGGCTTGATCCAATCAGAGAAAACCATGTTCTTTCTCCTGATATCCCGGTGAGCGGCGACAGCAAACCACCACTCACGCGGTTATCTCTTTTAACGAATCTGATCGGGATAATTAGCCGCGAACGTATCGGCTAATTATCCGGTTGAACGTGTGGACACTAGCGCTGCTTATACACCTCACGCAGATGCGTCGTAGAAGACGGATGCGGCACATAGCCTTTCACGTCCTTACGCAACACCACAGAATCGATCATCTGCGACACCGGAATGATGGCCGGGAACAGTTCTTCATAGCGATTCTGCACGTTGATATACATCTGCTTCTGTTTCTGAGGATCTTTCTCCAACAGCGCCTGATCGATCATGTCGTTCAGAGGTTTGTCGTAGAAAGAGGTGCGCCAGCCCTGGAAGTTGGTCAGTTTGGCTTCGTCGCTGTTATCTGGGTTATAGACAACAGAACGCAGGCTGGAGTGAGGATGCGGATCGACGCCGCCACCGCCGCGGCCGACCAGCATATCGAAGTTACGATCGCGCATCGCGCCGTAAACCTGATTACCGGTGCCGGAGATGATTTTGGCTTTGATGCCCGCCTGTGCCAGCGTGGACTGTACCGACGTCGCCAAATTCAGGAACGGCTGATCCGACAGGACACGCAGCGTAGTTTCAAATCCATTCGGGTAGCCCGCTTCGGCCAGCAGCGCCTTGGCGCGTGGCACATCTAGCTTGTAGCCAGGATCCGGCAACGTCGCATCCATCCCTTTCTGGATAGGGCGCTGATGATAGAAACCATAGCCAGGCATTACCGTCTTATTGACGCCATCGTAATCAATCAGGTAACGAACCGCTTCGCGCACTTTCGGTTTAGCGAAGTATTCGTTTTTCAGGCTCATTGCAACGTAGTACAACGTGCCTTTTTTCACCTCATCAACCACAACGTCTTTATCTTGTTTCAATGCATTGATATCCGGCACCGACATCCCAGAGGCAACATCAATATCGCCTTTTTCAATCATCAGGCGCAGCGCCTGTGACTCAGTCATGTGACGGAAAATCACGCGGCGCATTTTCGCGTCGCCCTGCCAGTTGTTCTCAACCTTGCTGATGCGCAGAACGTCTTTCGCCTGCCACACGTCCAGCTTGAACGGGCCAGAGCCGGCTTCGTTCGTGGTCAGCCAGCCATTACCCCAGTCACCGTTTTTCTCATGCTGCAGAACCGTTTTGCTGTCCAGCACGGAACCGCTACCCAGCGTCGCCAACGAGTAAAGCACCAGTTTTGGATCGTTCGGTTTTGGCAGTTCGATTTCAACGGTGTGTGCGTCTTTGGCGCGGATCATCTTCTCCACGTTTTCCGCAGTGAAGCCGTAGGATTTCCACGTCGTTGCCTGTGCCATGTTGAGGTTAAGCAGACGCTTCATCGACCAGGCAAAGTCTTGCGCCGTCACGGGGTTACCGGAATGAAACTTGGCGTTATCCACCAGATTGAAGGTAATGACGTTGCCCGCATCATTGACGCTCCAGCTTTTCGCCAGAGAAGGCTGGATGTTACTCAGATTGGCGGGATCCAACACCACCAGCGAGTCATAGAGGTTGACGATAATGCCCACCACTTCGTTACCGGTCATGGCAGCCGGATCGAGTGAGAGCATGTTGTTCATGTTCATCCCCACGATCAGCTGATCGTCAGGGGTTTTTGCCGATAGAATGGCCGGTGTGGCGGCCATACAGAGTGAACCTAACAGCAGGGTACGGAGTATTGCTCGTGCTTTCATCATTATTCTCCAAGGTGTGGGAGCATGGAAGACGACAACTTTTTATTTTTTAGGTAAGGCTATCTTTCAGATCGAACAAAACTATTCATATAGAACACAAAGCTATTCTTTACTTAGGGTATGCTCCTCAATCCAGTCAAAATTAATATCTTCTCCCAGCCCTGGACGCTGCGGCAGATGCACAAAGCCCTCGCTGTCCATCGGATCGACAATCGAATTCAGATACGCAGCAGGTTCGTCATAATCGAGGAAAGGATGCAGCAGCCCGCGCTCATACCAGCGACAGTTTTTGATCGCCCCAACGACGTTGAGGTTTGGCGCACCGTTACCGTGGACTTCGCAGTCCATACCGAAGGATTCTGCCAGGCTCGCGACCTTCATACACGGCCAGAGACCGCCCACGCCTTGCACGCCCGCACGTAAAATGTCGCATGCGCCTTCTTTAACCCAGTCAGCACGGCTGAAGTATTTACCTGACAGACTTTCCGGCCCGATGACATCGATATCCAGGCTCTTGGTCAGCCAGCTGTAGGACGCCATACTCTGTTCTTCCATCGGCTCTTCGAACCAAGTGAAATCGAGCTTTTGCAGTTCACGACCGATGTACAGCGCATCGCTACGGCTATACCAGTGGTAGCCATCCAGCATCAGGCAGATATCCGGACCAACCGCTTCACGCACCGCTGCACAGGCTTGTACATCAATCTTCGGGCTAGGCGCGAACGACACCGGTGGCATCCAGGTATGCAACTTGATGGCTTTATAGCCGCGCTGCACCAGCTTTTCGGCAAACTGGCCGTATTCGTCTGGCGTAGATAAACCGCCTTCCAGCTCATCGCCACACATGGTACTGCCGTAAGCAGGGACTTTTTCACGGTAGCCGCCGAGCAGTTTATGCACAGGCATGTTCAGCACACGGCCTTGCAGATCCCACAGTGCGGATTCCACAATCGACAGCGCACGGTCGGTCAATTGGTTGGCGCTACCGCGCTGCCAGTGCACCAGATCCTGCCACAGGCGCTCACGATCGAACGGATTCTGCCCGATCAGCACTTTGCGGAAGAAAGCATTAACGATATGAGGACGAATCACTTCCGGCGGAGCGAAAGCGTAACCTTTTTGGCCGTCATCTGCCGTGATGGTTAACAGCGCCATCTTGGCCTGATTCTCGGCTCCCGGGTGTGAATGACCCGCACTGTCGGAAACCCGGCGTGTGGGATAAGTGAAGACGGTGACATCAATTGATTCTATTTTCACGTTGTTACCTGCCTTGATGTTTAACACAACTCATGTACACGATGACGAATGTAAGCCACATAAATAATTAAAGAATAACTTCACTAACTGTGTTGGTCCTGTCGATAAAAAACATCACTATCTTTCTGGTACGGCCTCATAAGTCGATCAACATCACAGAAAAGAAATAGTGTGCTAATTAAAAAAAAATGGCGTTTTATTTTCAATTATTAAGGTTGCGACGCCGTTAGTCATTAGGCAATTTCTTCCATATGACGAAATTATGTCGCCGATAACTGTGCAATTGCACACAACCTTGTGAGCATTATCACCAGAAAATTTCATATCCTTATTAAACAAATGGATAATCCCTTAGTTTTATTTTTAAACGCTCAGGAACGTGAATGATTGACGAGGGGGACGATTACTCTGATAGCAGATTGGCCGCTAACCAGTCGGCTTCTGACCAAAAGCGTGCTATAGGTCTCATTTTTGTCAGTCGCTAAAACCCCAACAAAAACCAAGGCTTAAGAAAAAATAAGCAAAATCAGCAAGATACTCATAAAGTAGTATATAAAAGACAATTTGATGTACATCAATAAGCGCCCACGGTGGAGCGATAAGGTAACCTCAGAAGAAGCAATTTTGAGGCAAAAATGAACAAAGTCAGACTCGCTGTTATCGGTAACGGGATGGTTGGCCACCGTTTTATCGAAGAGTTGCTGGATAAGGCCCCAACGTCCACCTACGATATTACCGTTTTTTGTGAAGAACCCCGCGTTGCCTACGATCGTGTCCACCTCTCTTCCTACTTCGCTCACCACACGGTAGAAGAGCTCTCTTTAGTACGCGAAGGCTACTACGAAAAGAATGGCGTTAAAGTCCTGCTCGGTGAACGCGCCATCACCATCAACCGCAGTGAAAAAGCCATTCACTCCAATTCCGGCCGTACCGTGTATTACGACAAGTTAATCATGGCCACCGGCTCCTATCCGTGGATCCCGTCAATCAAAGGATCAAACGGGCAGGACTGTTTCGTCTACCGCACCATTGAAGATCTGAACGCCATCGAAAACTGCGCACGCCGCAGCAAACGCGGCGCAGTAATAGGCGGGGGTCTATTAGGTCTGGAAGCGGCTGGCGCGCTGAAACACCTTGGCGTGGAAACGCACGTCATTGAGTTCGCCCCGGTGCTCATGGCTGAACAGCTGGATGCACAGGGCGGCGCCCTGCTGCAACGCAAGATTGAAAACATGGGTGTGCGTGTGCACACCAGCAAGAATACGCAGGCCATTCAGCATTCCGGTCTGGAAAACCGCAAGACGATGGTGTTTGCCGACGGCAGCACGCTGGAAGTCGACTTCATCGTGTTCTCGACCGGTATCCGTGCACAGGACAAACTGGCGCGTCAGTGTGCACTGGAAATCGGCCCACGCGGCGGTATCGCGATTAACGACTGGTGCCAAACCTCCGATCCGGACGTCTACGCTATCGGCGAATGTGCCGCCTGGCAGGGCCGTCCATTTGGGCTGGTCGCACCCGGCTACAAGATGGCGCAGGTTGCCGTCGACCACCTGTTAGGGCATGAAAACCGATTCCAGGGTGCCGACATGAGCGCCAAACTCAAGCTGATGGGCGTGGATGTTGGCGGGATTGGTGATGCACACGGCCATACGCCGGGCTCTCGCAGCTACATGTGGCTGGATGAAAATAAAGAAACCTACAAACGCCTGATCGTCAGCGCCGACAATAAAACGCTGCTCGGGGCCGTATTGGTCGGCGACACGCGGGATTACGGCAACCTGCTGCAATTCATGCTGAACAAAATCCCGCTGCCGGATTCTCCTGAAGCGCTGATTCTTCCGGCATCCGCTGGCAGTGCGAAACCGACGCTGGGTGTCGATGCGCTGCCAGAAAGTGCGCAAATCTGCTCCTGCTTCGACGTGTCTAAAGGCGACATCATCAAAGCGATTAACGGCGGCTGTCATACCGTCGCGGCGCTTAAAGAAACCACCAAAGCCGGTACTGGCTGCGGCGGCTGTATCCCGCTGCTTACGCAGGTGTTAAACGCGGAACTCAGCAAACAGGGGATCGAAGTCAATAATCACCTGTGTGAACACTTCGCCTATTCGCGTCAGGAGCTGTACCACCTGATCCAAATCGAAAAAATCAAAACGTTCGATCAACTGCTGGAGAAACACGGTTCAGGCTACGGCTGTGAAGTCTGTAAACCAACCGCCGCGTCTCTGTTGGCTTCCTGCTGGAACGAGTACGTGCTCAAACCGCAGCACACGCCGTTGCAGGATTCTAACGATAACTTCCTCGGCAATATCCAGAAAGACGGCACCTACTCCGTGATCCCACGCTCCGCAGGCGGGGAAATCACACCGGATGGCCTGATCGCCATTGGCCGCATCGCGAAGCAATACAACCTGTACACCAAAATGACCGGCTCTCAGCGCATGGCGCTATTCGGCGTACAGAAAGACGATCTACCTGACGTGTGGGCTCAGCTCATCGAAGCCGGGTTTGAAACCGGCCACGCTTACGCCAAGGCGTTACGTATGGCAAAAACCTGCGTCGGCAGCACCTGGTGCCGCTTTGGCGTCGGCGACAGCGTGGGCTTTGGCGTAGAACTGGAAAACCGCTACAAAGGCATCCGCACCCCACACAAAATGAAATTTGGCGTCTCCGGCTGTACGCGGGAATGTGCAGAAGCACAGGGTAAAGACGTGGGGATTATCGCCACCGAAAAAGGCTGGAACCTCTATGTATGCGGCAACGGCGGGATGAAGCCGCGCCACGCCGACCTGCTGGCAGCCGACTTAGATCGCGAAACGGTAGTCAGCTACCTGGACCGTTTCATGATGTTCTATATCCGTACAGCCGATAAGCTCCAACGCACGTCTGTCTGGCTGGATAACCTCGAAGGCGGCATCGACTATCTGCGCAATGTGATTGTGAAAGACAAGCTTGGCATTAACGATCAGCTTGAAGCGGATATCGCACGGCTGCGAGAAGGCTATACCTGCGAATGGCAGGCGACGCTGGAAGATCCAGAAGCACAGAAACGCTTTGCCCACTTCATTAACAGCCCAGTACGTGACCCGAATGTGCAAATGGTGAGTGAACGTCAACAACACCGTCCGGCGCGCCCTGCCGAGCGCATTCCGGTGAAACAGATTGAACTGGAAGGGGAAAGCGCATGAGCCAGTGGACAACCGTATGTAAGTTAGACGACATCCTGCCCGGCACCGGCGTTTGCGCACTCGTCGAGCAGCAACAGATTGCCGTGTTCCGCCCACGTAACGATGAGCAGGTTTACGCCATCAGCAATATCGATCCGTTCGCGCAGGCTAGCGTGTTAAGCCGTGGGATAGTAGGCGAGCATCAAGACGATCTTTGGGTCGCAAGCCCATTGAAAAAACAGCATTTCCGCCTTTATGATGGCTTCTGTCTGGAGGATGGAGCCTATTCTGTTGCAGCTTATGATACTCAGGTAACAAACGGTAATGTGCAAATATCTATCGCAGACCGTGACATCGCGGTTGATAATAGCCAACCATTACCCTAATAACCTGAGCTTTCAAGAGGCATTACATGGATTACCTGCCAATATTCTGTCAGTTGCACGATAAACCTTGTCTATTGGTAGGAGGAGGGGAAATAGCCGAGCGTAAAGCCCGGCTATTGCTGGATGCTGGCGCAGTGATTACCGTCAATGCGCTAGATTTTAACGATCAATTTCGAGCCTGGGAGCAGGATGCTCAATTAACGCTGGTACACGGCACCTTCGATCCCACGTTACTGGACGAGGTGTGGCTGGTGATTGCCGCTACCGACGATCAGGGCGTCAATAACCATGTCTATGCCAGCGCCAGCGAGCGCCGGATTTTCTGTAACGTAGTGGATTCACCAGAACGCGCCAGCTTCATTATGCCGTCGATCATTGACCGTTCACCGCTGATGGTCGCGGTGTCTTCTGGCGGCGCAGCACCGGTATTGGCTCGGCTACTGCGGGAAAAACTGGAGAGTATTCTGCCGCAAAATCTCGGTAAGCTGGCGACATACGCAGGTGAATTGCGCAGTCGGGTCAAAAGCCGGTTCCGCAATATGAGCGCGCGCCGTCGCTTCTGGGAAAAGCTCTTCGTACACGATCGGCTGGCGCAGGCGCTGGCCAATGACAATAGCCAAAGTGTTAACCAGCTGACGGAGCTACTTTTCTCCGCGCCGCTCGATGACCGGGGTGAAGTCACGCTGGTCGGTGCAGGGCCGGGCGACGCAGGATTACTGACGCTGAAAGGGCTACAGCATCTCCAGCAGGCCGACATCGTCGTTTACGATCGGCTGGTATCGAAAGAGATTCTCAATCTGTCACGCCGTGACGCCGAGCGAATCTTCGTCGGCAAAGCCTCTGGCTATCACAGCGTCCCTCAGGATCAAATCAATCAGCTATTGGAAGAAAAGGCGCGGGCTGGCCATCGCGTTGTCAGGCTGAAAGGCGGTGACCCCTTTATCTTTGGCCGCGGTGCTGAAGAGCTAGAGCACCTGCAACAGGCGGGCATACCGTTCTCCGTCGTCCCCGGTATTACTGCCGCGTCGGGCTGTTCAGCCTACAGCGGTATCCCGCTCACCCATCGCGATCACTCGCAGGGCGTCAGGCTGATCACCGGACACGTCAAGCACGACACCGATCTGGACTGGTCCAGCCTCGCCGCGGAAAAGCAAACGCTGGTATTTTATATGGGGCTTCAGCAGGCCGAGTACATTCAAAACAAGCTGATCGAGCAACAGCTACCGGAAACCGTACCTGTCGCCATTATCGAAAACGGCACCTCAACTAAACAGCGAGTCCTGAGTGGACAACTCTCGCAACTGAGTGAATTAGCACAACAAGCCAGCAGTCCAAGTTTGATCATCATCGGCAACGTTGTCGGGCTGCGGGAAAAATTGAGCTGGTTCTCTGACCAGACAGCATAATCCTCTCCCTACCACCCTACTCACCCGCTATCCGTTCTGCCGGATAGCGGTTATTGCACCATCATAATGCAACGCCCCGCCAGATAGCATAACAATGCACTATTTTAAACATACTCCCTTACAAAATGTCACTTTAATGCTTTACCGCAGGCCACATCTGCCTTATTTTGGCTAAAACAAAACCCATTAATAAGCAGACTATATGAATAAATAATCAATAATCGTTTACGTAAAACGTGGCCCGACTATTGCTTAGCTTTCTAATAGATTCGCGGCACGACCTCTGAATCGTTCCTATCGAACCGATTTCATCGTCAAGCCATCGCGGTTATCGAAATGAGTGCCTCATCTAACGAGTCCATATCGAAGGGTGATACATCGCGTCATTACGTATTTCTACTCTCGTTCCTGAACGGAGTATGTAGTCCTCTCATCACAAAAACAGTTCTGTTTAACAGAACAATAAGCAAGCAGTTTGGAGTCACTTGTGGAAGACGTTACTTTCTGGCAGCTCATCAGTTTTGGTGAACATGGCTGGGGGAAATTATTACTGATTGGGGCAGGAATGACGCTCGCACTGGCGATCGGCGGCTTCCTGCTGGGAGCGGTGATCGGCACGATCGGTGCCTGGTCCAAAATTTGCGGCAATCGCCCCGTGCGCTATCTGGCTGATGGCTACACGACGCTTATCCGTGGCGTCCCCGATCTACTCATCATCTACCTGCTGTATTTCGGCGGCAGCTCTGCGTTAACCCTGCTCGCCAAACTGTTTGGCAGCAATGAGTTCTTTGGCTTTCCCGGCTTCCTCGCAGGGGTAATCGCCGTCGGCATTTCCTCCGGCGCACAGCAGACGGAAGTCTACCGCGGCGCGTTTTACGCCGTCTCCAAAGGGGAAATTGAGGCAGCCAAAGCCTGCGGTATGCCAACGCTACTGCGCCTGCGCCGCATCATCATACCGCTCCTGCTGCGCCACGCGATCCCCCCACTCGGCAACGTGTGGCAGCTGGTGCTGAAAACCTCCGCGTTGGTTTCCGTTACCGGCGTCGCTGAACTATTGACGCAGGCGCAAACGGGTGCGGGTTCTACCGGCAAACCGTTTGATTTCTTCATGGCGGCCGCGCTGCTTTATCTGGCTATCTCAATCTGTTCCGGCTGGATTATGCGCCGTGCTGAGTCTCATTATTCCCGGGGTGTGAAACGCTGATGGATTTTCCTTTTCTGTACGAAACGTTTCTGGAGATTATTCCCGGTATCCCGTTAACCCTGCAACTGGCAGTCAGCTCGGTCTTTCTGGGCTTCTTTCTGGCGCTAGGCTTGGCGTTGATGCAGTTGTCATCCTTTGCCGTCCTGCGCTCCATTGCCCGAACCTACGTGCTGTTTTTCCGCGGTACGCCGCTGCTGGTTCAGCTATTCCTGATTTACTACGGGCTGGGGCAATTCCCCTGGGTTCGGGAAAGTATGCTTTGGCCATTCCTGCGGGAGCCACACTGGTGCGCCCTGCTGTCGCTCAGCCTGTGTACCGGTGCCTATGCCAGTGAAATTATCCGTGGCGGATTGCAGTCCGTTCCGATTGGCCAGATCGAATCTGCACGCGCCTGCGGCATGCCGTCGTTCATGATTTTCAAGCGTATCGTTTTTCCGCTGGCAATCCGTCAGGCGCTTCCCGCCTACGGTAATGAGCTGATCTCGATGGTCAAGTCGACCTCGCTGGCTTCCATCATCACGCTGATGGAAATCACTGGGATCGCTGCACGCCTCATCGCGGAAACTTATCGGGCGCTTGAAGTGTTCCTGGTCGCAGGTGCTATTTATCTGTTTATTAACCTTATTCTGACACGTTTACTGATGTGGACAGAATTTACGCTTACCCCTCATCTCCGTGCGCCGGGTGCGCAACCGGCAGCGAAAAAAATTAAGAAATTGGGAGATCTGCAATGACGACACCCGCCATTAGCCTGCGCAACATTCATAAAAGCTTCGGCTCTCTGGACGTCCTGAAAGGGATTTCGATTGAAGCCAATCAGGGGGAAGTCATCTCAATTCTGGGATCGTCCGGTTCAGGTAAATCGACGCTGCTGCGCTGTAGCAACCTGCTTGAGCTTCCCGATCAGGGCGAGATTATCGTCGGCGGAGAAGCCATTGAAATGAAGCCGAACCGCAAAGGGCAGAACCGCCCGTCGAACCTCAAACAGATCGACAGAATTCGCACTCAGTTAGGCATGGTGTTCCAGAATTTTAACCTCTGGTCACACAAGACCGTGCTAGAAAACATCATCGAAGCGCCCGTGCACGTCTTAAAGCGTCCACAGGCAGAGTGCGTAGAGCACGCCGAGCAGCTGTTAGAGAAAGTCGGTCTGGCGGATAAGCGTCACTACTATCCTGCGCATTTGTCCGGTGGACAGCAGCAGCGCGCCGCGATTGCCCGTGCGCTCGCGATGGAACCGAAAGTGATGCTGTTTGATGAGCCGACCTCCGCGCTCGACCCAGAGCTGGTCGGTGAAGTGCTGCGCGTCATGCGCACGCTGGCGGACGAAGGGATGACCATGCTGGTCGTGACTCACGAAATGGATTTTGCCCGCGAAGTCTCCAACCGCATCGTCTTCCTCCATCAGGGGGAAATTGAAGAACAGGGAACGCCGGAGCACGTTTTCACTGCCAGCCAGTCGGCTCGCTTCCGGCAATTTATTGCCAGTTGGTAAACACAACCCCACCACTCTCGTTACAGTGGTGGGAAATAAACAAAATATAACGATATAAAATGCCGGGAGAAAAATAATATGATCAAATCAAAACTCACACTGCTCGCCTGCTCGCTGTGTATGGCAGGAACGCTAGCTGCCTCATTCACTGCCTCAGCAGAAGAGAAAAAATGGACGACCGTCCGCATCGCAACCGAAGGCGCTTACCACCCGTATAACTTCACCAAACCAGACGGCACGCTGGATGGTATGGAGATCGAGCTGTACAAAGTGCTGTGTAACAACATGCAGGTGAAATGCGAGATCATGGTTCAGCCCTTCGCCAGCGCTATTCCTGCGCTGAACGCGGGTAAATATGATGCGATCATCGCAGGTATGTCCGCCACAGCAAAACGCCGTGAGGTGATTGATTTCAGCCAGCCGTACACGCAGGCAGGGCAGACTTTCGCCGTGCTGAAATCCAGCTCGCTCGCCAAAGATTTCCCAGACGCGGGCGTGCGTTTCTCCATTGAGCCCGCCGATGAAGCGAAAGCACTGGCAGAGGTTGAGAAGCTGAAACCGCTGCTGGAAGGCAAAACTATTGGCGTACAATCCGCCTCTATTGCCAGCGCCTTTTTGGATAAATATATGAAAGGCGTGATGAAAGTACGCGAATATAAAACCACACAGGAACACGATCTGGATCTGAAAGCAGGCCGTGTGGATCTGGTCATCGCTTCCGCACCGTACCTGAAAAGCACAACGGACAAACCAGGCAATGAGAACATCGTGATGCCAGGGCCACAGTTCATCGGCGGTATTCTGGGCAGCGGTTCTTCCGTTGGCCTGCGTAAAAGCGATCCTGAGCTGAAAGCTATGTTCGACAAGGCAATCGATCAGGCTAAACAAGACGGTACCATCAGAAAGCTGAGCGAAAAATGGTTCGGCATGGACACCACGCCGCTCTAAGCGTTACTCAATCGCTAAATCGCGTGTCATGGCTGACTGGCTGTGACACGCCCCTCGCTAATGCCATCAAAGAAATCAAACGAGCACACCACGCATGAATGCAACACACACTGAAGGAACGCTGCCGGCCGTTAATCACCAGAACGTGGAAGAGATCTGCGATCTGATTGCCACCAAGCGACAGCAGTTCTGTACGCTGAGCGACGGCATCTGGGATACGCCGGAACTGAACTACGAAGAGCATCGTTCAGCGGCACAGCACGAAACCATCCTGAAAGCAGAAGGCTTCCGTCTGACGAAAGGCATCGCCGACATGCCGACTGCACTGCTGGGTGAATTCGGCGAAGGTCTGCCGATTATCGCCATTCTGGGTGAATACGATGCGCTGCCGGGCCTGAGCCAGCAGGCGAATGTCGCTGAGCCAAAGCCGCTGGAAAACGGTGGCAACGGCCACGGCTGCGGACACAACCTGCTCGGTACCGCAGCGCTACAGGCGGCGACGGCAGTGAAAGATTATCTGCAAAAGCACGCCCTGGCCGGAACCATACGCTTTTACGGCTGCCCTGCGGAAGAAGGCGGATCGTCCAAAGGCTTTATGGTCAAGGAAGGCGTTTTTGACGACGTCGATATCGCCCTCTGCTGGCACCCGGCGACCTTCACCGGCGTCAACAGCCCGGTATCGCTGGCCTGTAACGAACTGAATTTTTACTTCAAAGGTCGTGCGGCTCATGCCGCCAGCAGCCCACATCTGGGACGCAGCGCGCTGGATGCCGTGGAACTCATGAACGTTGGCGTGAACTACATGCGCGAGCACATGCCGTCCTCTGCCCGCATCCACTATGCGATTACCGACAGCGGCGGCCACGCCCCGAACGTCGTTCAGGCCAACGCCACCGTGCGTTACCTCGTAAGAGCACGTCAGTTGCCGGAGCTGCACCAGTTGGTCAAACGCGTGAAGAAAATTGCCGAAGGCGCGGCGCTGATGACGGAAACCGAAGTCAGCAGCGAAGTGATTAGCGGTGATGCCAATCTGCTGGCGAACCCGCCGCTGGAAGCGCGTATGCACGAACATCTGCTGGCGCTCGGCCCGATACCGTTCGATGACGAAGACCGCAAAATGGCAGCGATGTTCCAGACCGCGCTGAGCGCCGAAGACATTGCCGAATCCTACGCGCGTTTCGGCGTTAAACCGCAGCCGGGTTTAACGCTACACGACGGAATTTATCCGCTGTATAGCCCGAATGACGCCTTCATTGGCTCTACCGACGTGGGGACGGTCAGTTGGGTTGTGCCGACCGTGCAGATTCGCAGCGCCACTTACGCCATCGGCACACCAGCGCATTCGTGGCAGTTGGTCGCACAGGGAAAAACCGGTGCCGCACACAAGGGCACGGAATACGCGGCGAAAGCGATGGCCTCACTGGCTATCGACCTGCTGGTCACGCCCGAACTGATTGCACAGGCAAAAGCCGACCATCAGGAAAGATTGCAGCAGACACCGTTTGAGAACCCGATTCCAGACGACGTGTTTCCGCCTATCCCACGGGGATAAGGTAGCGGATTCGAAGGGATAGATAAGTAGTAGCAGGAAACCGTCAGGAGAGAGCCTCCTGACGGTAATTAAGACTTACGGGCGGCCAACAAAACCGATAGCGTCGTAGACTTTCTTCAGCGTTTCCTGTGCGCGAGCGCTGGCTTTGTCAGCCCCTTCACGCATGATCTGTTGCAGGAACGCCTCATCGTTACGGTAGCGATGATAACGCTCTTGCAGCTCAGACAGCATACCGGATACGGCATCCGCCACCGCGCCTTTCAGGTGACCATACATCTGGCCGTTAAATTCCTGCTCCAGCTCAGGGATGGGTTTTCCCGTCACGCCAGACAGAATATCCAACAGGTTGGATACCCCAGCTTTATTCTTCACATCATAGCGAATGACGGGTGGCTCGTCGGAATCTGTCATCGCGCGTTTGATCTTCTTCACCACCGCTTTCGGATCTTCCAGCAGCCCGATAACGTTATTGCGGTTATCGTCAGACTTGGACATCTTCTTGGTCGGTTCCAGCAGCGACATCACGCGGGCACCCGATTTCGGAATGAACGGCTCTGGTACTTTGAAAATATCGCCATACAGGCTGTTGAAGCGCTGACCAACGTCACGGCTCAGCTCCAGGTGCTGTTTTTGATCTTCACCCACTGGTACCTGATTCGTTTGGTACAGCAGGATATCTGCCGCCATCAGCACCGGATAACTAAACAGACCGGCGTTAATGTTCTCTTCGTAACGCGCGGATTTATCCTTGAACTGCGTCATGCGGCTCAGTTCGCCGAAATACGCGTAGCAGTTCAGTATCCAGCTCAGTTGGCTGTGCTCAGGCACGTGCGACTGAACAAAAATGGTGCTCTTTTTCGGATCGATACCACAGGCCAGATACAGCGCCAGCGTATCCAGCGTCGCTTTTCTCAGCGCCTGCGGATCCTGACGTACCGTGATGGCATGCAAATCCACAATGCAATAGATGCAGTCGTAATCGTCCTGCATGTTGACCCACTGACGTAACGCCCCCATGTAGTTACCAATGGTCAATTCACCAGACGGCTGCGCACCGCTAAATACAATGGGCTTGCTCATACTAAGGGTTCCTGATTGTGTGAAGAAGAATGCCCGATCAGGGGCAAAATATCGGCAAAACGATCCAGAACGACATCCGGCTGACTCAGCTCGATCGCTTCACCATAGTTATAACCATACGTCATGCCGACACTGCGGCAACCCGCCGCCTGTGCCGCCTGAATATCATTGCGGGAATCGCCGACGAACAGGAGTTCGCTGGCACGCAGCCCCAGCTTACCGAGTACCAGATAGAGCGGCGCAGGATGCG
This sequence comes from Pectobacterium carotovorum, assembly GCA_016415585.1. NCBI lineage: Bacteria > Pseudomonadati > Pseudomonadota > Gammaproteobacteria > Enterobacterales > Pectobacteriaceae > Pectobacterium > Pectobacterium carotovorum. The sequence continues at coordinate 4,260,906 of CP066552.1, forward strand.
GCTTTTTCACAATAACGTCATCGCCACCGATGATCAGCGAGAAATAGTCGCCGATCCCTAATCCTGCCAGCAACGGCGCAACGAACGGCGTGGGTTTATTGGTCACCACCGCCATCGGAACGCCCTGCTGCGCTAACTGCGCCAGCGTCTCTTTTACCTGCGGGAACAGCGTGCTACCGCTATCCACCGTCTGCGCATAATAGCTATCGAACCGCTCACGGGTTTCCTGCAAGCGTGCAGCCGTTGGCTCAACACCAGCCCAACGCAGCGCCCGTTCAACCATCACGTCCGCACCGTTACCAATCCAGGTTGCGACACGCGCTTCGCCCGCAGCAGGCAACGACTGCGCCACTAAGGCCTGATCGATAGCCGCCGCCAGACCCGGTGCACTGTGAATCAGCGTCCCATCCAAATCAAAAGCTAATCCGCGAACTGCGGTTAATTCAGTCATGTGTCGTCCTTGAAATTTCACTACGCATTTGATCAATGACGGCACGGTAATCTGGATGACCAAAAATAGCCGATCCCGCCACAAACATATCCGCGCCCGCTTCAGCAATCGCGCCGATATTTTCTACTTTTACGCCGCCATCGACTTCCAGTCGAATGTCGTAACCGCTGTCGTCGATCAAGCGACGAACCTGACGCAGTTTATCCAACGTGCTGGGAATAAAGGACTGACCGCCAAATCCTGGGTTAACTGACATCAGCAGAATGATATCCAGCTTGTCCATGACGTAATCAAGATAACTTAGCGGGGTCGCCGGGTTAAAAACCAGCCCGGCTTTACAGCCGTGATCTTTGATCAGTTGGAGTGAACGATCGAGGTGATCCGTGGCTTCGGGATGAAAGGTTATGAAACTGGCTCCCGCATTGGCGAAATCAGGGATGATACGATCGACTGGTTTCACCATCAAATGAACGTCAATCGGCGCGGTAATGCCGTAATCGCGCAGGGATTTCAGTACCAGTGGGCCAATCGTCAAATTTGGCACATAGTGGTTATCCATGACATCAAAATGGACCACATCAGCCCCGGCAGCTAATACGTTAGCGGTATCTTCACCAAGACGGGCAAAATCAGCCGACAAAATGGACGGCGCGATTAAAAACGGTTTCATTCATTTCTCCAAACGGTAAAGTCTGAATGCCTGCGGGTAACCTCTTCTCGGCTAATAACGCCTTTCAGACGACATTAGCCGATTCACCTCGCTCTGTTTTACCCCAAACGGAATCACCGATATAGGGCTAATAACTCGTTTACTTTACTACGCCCTAAAATATTACGGCTAATCGTTCGGCGCGCTTTCACCACATAAAGCACGGCTTCCTGATACCACTCACGGGTCAGCAACGTGTCATGATTGGAAATCAGAACCGGAATCTGGCTTTCTACAGACAGGCGGCGTGCCAATTGCGCCAAACTCTGCTGGTCGGCACGGCTAAAATTATTAGTGTGATAGGCAGTGAAATTTGCGGTAGCAGACAGCGGAGCATAAGGCGGATCGCAATAAATAACCGATCCCTTCTCTGCTTTTTCCAGCGTGTCCTGATAATGCTCACAGACGAAGGTGGCATTTTGCGCTTTAAAGGCGAACCAGCGAATTTCCTCTTCAGGAAAATAGGGCTTCTTATAGCGCCCGAAAGGGACATTGAATTCACCGCGCATATTGTAGCGGCACAGGCCGTTATAACAGTGGCGATTCAAATAGAGAAACAACAGCGCGCGCCGATAAGCATCACTGCAAAGGTTAAATTCGTCACGCAGCAGATAAAATGCCTCAGACGTGTTCACTTCATCCGTAAAAAGTTTACGGGCGTCGAGAACAAACTCATCGGCATTCGATTTGACGATATTGTACAGGTTAATCAGGTCGCTATTAATATCAGCCAGTATGTAGCGCTCGTATTCCGTATTCAGAAATACGGAACCCGCGCCAACAAAGGGCTCGATAAGACAGTCTCCTGCGGGTAAATAGCGACGAATTTCTTCTACCAGCGGATATTTACCACCAGCCCATTTTAAAAAAGCGCGGTTCTTCTTCATGCCGTCGTTAGTTACTCATACGTTTCAGAGCCGCGGATTGTACTCTGTGTCAGACAGCACATCAGGGCTAAAATTGGTGTTACTTATTCAAGTCCTGCTTCACCTGACGGATCGGCTTAACCCATGGTTTTTTCGCTTGTACTTCTGCGGGCAACGTAGCAATTGCCTGTTTCGCCTCAGCAGAAGACGCATAGACTCCGGTCACTAGCACATACCAGGATTTTCCGTCTCGTTTGGTTTCATACACCCATGAATGGGTGAGGTTGTTCTGTTTCGCGTAGGCTTTCAATGTGTCCGCGCGTGAGGCGCTGCTCAGTTGCAGCGTAAAGTGGCTCGCAGGCGCACTCTGCACGGATACATTCTGTCCGGCAGCCGCAGGAGCAACCTTTGCGTTAGTTGCAGGTTTGCTTGCTACTGGCGCTTTCGATGCATTATTCGTAGCGTTGCTACCAGCATACGCAGGGGTCGTATTATGTGTATTTTTCGCTGATGAGGTCGCTGGCGTTTTTCCCGTCGGAGCTACCGTCGCAGGTGCGGTCGGCAACGTCGAGTTTCCTGTCGCACCCTGAGAGAATTCGCTAACGCGCCCTTGCTGTTGCGACAGCGCATCAGTGATATTGCCAGGCAGCTCAATACGCTGCTGGCCTGCCACAGGCGGTTGAACCTGCGCATCAGTCGGCGTACCAGAAATCGGTGGAGCGCTTAACGTTTGAGGCGACATCGGCGCTTGAGAAGACGCCTGTGCTGGTGTTTGACCATGGCTGGCATCGCCAGAAATCGCCGCAGGACTTTCCCCCAGCGAAGAAGGCTGAGCGCCCTGAGCCATGGAGGACGATGAAGAGAGATCGATATTTCGCTCGCCACTCGCTTGATTCTGCGTCTGTGATGTTTGTGGCTGAGAAGGTGCCTGCAAAGCAGATCCAATGCCCACGATCAGCAACACCAGCACCACAATCCCGATGCCAATCATCAGGTGCTGTCTAGAAAGTGCGATCTTGGGTACCGCAAAGTTGCTGCTTTTCTGCTGACGAGTAGGTCGACGGTCACTGGTATCAGGCTTCAGCTCATCTTCCGGCTTGAACTCATCCATTTAACATCTCCCCACTAAAAAGCTCGAATTCGCCACGCGGTCGCCAAGGCGAATCATTAAATCGTAACGCATTGTATTTTATTAACCATAACCCATCAGGGCGTGTCTGTCGTTAATACTTATCTTTCATAACGGATAGTCTTTCATAATGGATTGTCTCTCATAACCCGGTAGCATTACGCATCAGGCAAGGCAATCTGCTATCGAAGCCAATACCATGTCATGCGCTACGCCGCCACGAACTTCTGATTGACCAATTGCCGTTGGCAGTACCAAACGCAACTCACCCGCCAGAACTTTCTTGTCGCGCATCATATGGGGAAGATAGGCCTCAGGTGCCATTTGCGTCGGGCCGTTCACCGGCAGACCAGCACGAACCAGCAGAGATTTGACTCGTTCGACATCCTCAACGGAAAACTGCCCAAGGCGACGTGCCGTATGCGCAGCCATCACCATGCCTGCCGCAACCGCTTCGCCGTGAAGCCAGTTACCGTAGCCCATTTCCGCTTCGATAGCATGCCCATAAGTATGGCCCAGATTAAGCAACGCACGCATGCCGCTTTCACGTTCATCAGCAGCAACCACTGCGGCTTTAATTTCGCAGCAGCGTCGAATGCAGTAAGCTAGCGCGTCATGCTGTAGCGCACGCACGGCTTCAATGTTTTCTTCGAGCCAAAGAAAGAAATCGCGATCCAGAATAATGCCGTACTTGATGACTTCCGCCAGCCCGGATGACAACTCCCGTGCCGGTAAAGATTTCAGGCAGTCCAGATCGATCACAACTGATACGGGCTGGTAGAACGCCCCGATCATATTTTTACCCAACGGGTGATTGACGGCGGTTTTACCACCGACGGAGGAATCTACCTGCGATAACAGCGTTGTCGGCACCTGGATAAACCGGACGCCACGCTGATAACTGGCCGCGGCAAAACCGGCTAAATCGCCGATGACACCGCCACCCAAGGCAACAATTGTCGTATCACGACCATGCGGTTTCGCCAACAGTGCGGTAAAAACCTGATCCAATACGGTCAGCGATTTGTGCTGCTCGCCGTCAGGTAAGATAACCTGATCGACATGCACGCCACTGTTTTCCAACACACCACGAACGCGGTCAAGGTACAGAGGAGCCAACGTCTGGTTCGTCACCAGCATGGCCTGCTCCCCCGCTTTCAACGGCATAAAAGAAGCCGAATCATCAAATAATCCAGCGGCTATCGTAATGGGATAACTACGTTCCCCTAGTGTTACGGTAATTCTTTCCATGCGCGTTAAACAACCCGTTCAGGATCCGCTCAATGCGGATAAGGTATGCTCTTAGTTACTTTCCAGCATATTGATAATCTGGTTAGCAACGACCTTGGCACTTTGCTCGTCAGTCCGAATGGTCACGTCAGCGATTTCTTCATAAAGCGGGTTCCGCTCTTTCGCCAACGCTTCCAATACTTCACGTGGAGGGGTTTCAACCTGAAGTAACGGACGCTTCTTGTCACGCTGCGTGCGGGCAAGCTGTTTCTCGATTGTCGTTTCCAAATAAACGACAACGCCGCGCGCGGAAAGACGATTGCGCGTCTCACGTGATTTGACTGAGCCACCGCCTGTCGCCAGTACGATGCCTTGCTTTTCCGTCAATTCATTAATGACTTTCTCTTCACGATCGCGGAAGCCTTCTTCGCCTTCCACATCGAATACCCAGCCCACATCAGCCCCAGTGCGTCGCTCAATTTCTTGATCGGAGTCGAAAAACTCCATATTGAGTTGTTGAGCTAACTGACGGCCAATAGTGCTTTTGCCGGCACCCATAGGCCCAACCAGAAAGATATTGCGTTTCTCTGCCATGTTTTTTGGTATTACTAAGACAATTCGTTAATGATAACCCGCCCCGCCAATCAACCCAGCGGCGGGACCTAAACTGAAACCTCATGAGCGATAGTGCGAGAATCAGACAAAAAATTATCTCAAGACTCAGGGTAGTTTGGCAACCGAATAAAATGTCACACCGACCACAGGTGGTCAATGTAGTATGTTTTATCGACATTTTCGGTGGAACAACACTTCAGTGCTCAATTCGCTAACCCTTGTAAGCTAAATCCGCCGCAGCGTCAAACTCATAAGCGCTGAACGTGACAAAATATTGCGCCCAATCCGAAAAAAAAACACCGTATGACATCAGAGCCCGCCTGGGTTTACTCATGATGATGCGGGTATCAACGTCGGCGTAATGAAAATGACCAATTCTCGTCGCGTATGCTGCTGAGTATGGTTTCTGAACAGATGACCAAATACGGGAACCTCGCCCAATAGTGGTACCTGTCTGTCACTGTTCTTTTTTTGCTGCTGGAAAATGCCGCCTAAAACGATAGTTTCTCCATCAGCAACCGTCACCTGGGTTTGGATTTCCTGTTTGTCGATCGCTAACGCTTCACCATTATCACCCTGCTTGATCGTCTGCCCCGGCATGTTTTGGCTAATTTTCAGGTTCAGCGTAATCCGCCCGGCACGCAGGATGTCCGGCGTAACCTCCATCCCTAATACCGCTTCTTTGAACTCGATAGACGTCGAGCCGCTGGCACCGCTGGAGACCTGATACGGAATTTCCGTGCCTTGTTTAATACTGGCGGTCTGCTGGTGCGCAGTAAACAAGCGAGGGCTGGCGATAATCTCGACCTGACTTTCCTGTTCCAGCGCCATTAACTCCAGATCCAGCAAGCGGCCATTCAGCCGCGCCAAATGGAACCCGGCATTGATCGCTGGCGTATCCACAGGCAGGCCAACGTTAAAATTATTCAGCCTGAGCGCCTTGTTCGCCGCGTCCCCTTCTCCCAGACCCCAGTTTACGCCCAGCGCCTGCAGGTGCTCGCTGCTGATAGTGACAATATGCGCTGCCAGCTGTACCTGTGCCAAGGGCAGATCAAGCTCCTTCACCCACGGTTCGAGCTGTGCCAAAGCCTCTTCCGTATCACGAATCAATAAAGTATTCATCCGTTTATCCACGGTTACGCTGCCACGCGTAGAGAGTAGCGTTCCACGCTGAGCCTGAACACTGGCCGCCACTTCCGTCGCGTCAGCATACTGCAATGCAACAGAGATATTATGCAGCGGTAATTTCTGCGCCTGCTCCGCCGCATGTTCGTCCCGTTCTTTCTGCAAGGACTCAAGGTGATCGGCAGGGAAAACCATCAGCACGTTGCCGTTCCGTTCGACGCTAAGCTTCCCCATGCGTAAAACAATATCCAGTGCCTGCTGCCAGGGAATATCTGCCAGCCTCAGGCTAAGATTCCCCGTCACGCCCGGAGCGATCACCACATTGAGCTGCTGGTGATCGGCTAACGCCTGTAGCACCCGAGGTATCGGTGAATCTTCAAACGCCATCGATACCGAGCTTTCCGCACTGGCCTGAAACGGCGCGGCGAGAAGAAGTTGCCAGCTCCACGCCGCCACTCGACATAACCTATTCATATTCATAACCTTCCTTGTTATCGAGATACGCTGTTATCAACATTGTTTTCAACGAACGGTTGTCCAAAAATTACGTTCAAAATACGTGTCGCCAGACAAATCTCACCTATTCCGCGGGCTTAGTGATAAACGGAGAAACCAGCAGCAGGCTATCTGGCAGACCATCACAACCTGCCTCACGCGCTGTCGGGACAAGTTTGGCCCCTGATTTATCCAATTGGCTGACTAGCCAGTATCCCGGTGGGATCGTTTCGCCACTTGTCAGCTTGATCCAACCAACCTCCGGCTGTGCTAGCCAACCAATCCAGCGATCGCCAGAGCCAATCACGCCTTTTAGCTGCCACGGTGGCAATGTCGCTGAGGGCAGACAACGCGCAGTAGCCAGAGGCTGAAAAGGGTCGATGCGTTCTTCGAGTTTTTCTGCCTGCACGCTATGGGGCACGAAGAGCAACATCAAGGCGATACGGATCGAGATATGACTCATGGCATTCCCTCCGGCCTGATTAGCGACAGCTCAACCTGTAACCGTGGTATTTCTGACGACGACTCCGTTGAAACGGCATCAGGCTTTACGGTCAGTTGCGTTATTCGCAGCACATAAGGTAACTCCGCCAGCGCACGAAGCACCTGCAACACGCCCGTGTAATTCGCGCTAAATGCCAATTGCCAACGTTCCTGATGAGATGCCTCCGCGTGAGGCGGAGCGGGCTGCCAGGATAGAAGCGAAGCCCCTGCCTGCGACAGAGGCTCGACGATAAGCTGTGCCAGCCTGTCAGGCTGAAAGGGATCGTCTTGCGCAGTTTTCTCCGCTAATTGCTCGCGTAGCACCGACAGTAACGGCATCGCATCGAGCTTTTGCTGGACGTCCTGTCTATCCAGACGCGCCTGAACGGTTTGCTTTTCTATGCCAATCACGGCCCTACGAACGTCACCGATGAGGAGCCAGCCAGATAGCAGCCCGGCAGCGGCGACAAACGCCAATTGAAGCGCCAACTGCTGCCAGAGCGGTTTATTCACTAGCTCAGGCCGATTCAGCACGACGTCAGTCAAAACCGATGGATTAATCATGGCCTTCCTCCCGCAGGGAAGCGCCTGTATCGCGCCAATTGGCCTGAAAGGAAAAGCGCAGCCCGGTATTCACACCGCGCTCTCGGGACGTCTGCAGCAGCTGTACGCGTTCGACGGAAGCATGGCGTAATAACGCGTGCTGTAGCGTAATGATGTAGTGATAGTTTTCGCTCACGCCGGAAAGCAGCAGGTGCGAGCCACGGTCGGCAATTTCCGTCAGCCACAGACGCGCGGGCATCATGCCAGCAAGCTGCTCGAGCAAGTGGAGGTTACGACGATTGTCATGCCGGACCATCACCTCGGCGCGTTCTTGCGCCTGATAGCGACGCAACGCTTCCCGCGCCTGATGCGTTTGCTGATACAATGCCGTCAGTTGCTGTTGCTGGGTCAGCGCTACATTGAGTTCATCCTGCGCACGTTGCTGTCTGTGCTGCCAAAACAGATAGCTCGTGGCGATAAGGCATAGCATCAACCCCGTCTGTAGCCACAGCAGCCCCAACCAACGACGTGCTCGCTGGCGCATCAGGGTGTTACGCCAGGGTAAAAGATTAATCAGCAGCATAGTCAGACATCCTCAGGACGCAATGCCAACCCACCCGCGATCGCATAAGCCGAAGGGAAACTCGGCAGAGGCGGCTGCATGTGATTACACACCGTTAACGGCGACCACGTCTGTAATACATCGGTCTGCTGACTGGGTAAATCAGGCGAGACGCTAGAGTAATAGGCTATGTCATCTACATCATGCTGATAGCGAGTACTTACAACCGATAAGATATCCGTTTCGTCATTCAGCTCATCAAGGTGTATCACGCCTGAGTGAAAGGCATGGTTCAACGGAGAGACCCACAGCCAGCCATCCAACAGGCGATGCAGCAGCAGACGGTTAGCGTCAAGCCTAGCTCGCTGCGCCATCGCTCGAAGCGCACAAGTTGAGACATCAAGAACATCAGGGTGTAACCCCGCACTATTGAGGCAGGCCAACCATTTATCGATTTCCTGTCGGCGTGCTGCCGTCACCAGCAGCGAACCTTGCTTCTGCGGGTCCTCCCGATAGTCTATCGCCAGTGATTCGCTGCTGATCGGCAGCTTACGCGCCGCCATGGTTTCAATGTAGAGGCTACGTTCCGGTTCTCGTAAATGTGAGTCAGGCAGCGGTAAATGCTGCTGCAAAATCAGTTGAGCAGGAAACCCCACCCGTAGCGAAATGTGTGCAGGCAGCAAACGACGCCATGTATGTAAGGCCTCACAAAGCGCCTCAGTATGGTGTAAACTACCCGAGCGCAACGTATCGTCGGGTAGTGGATATTGCCACCAATGACGAAGCTGCCAGCCATCGCGGCGGCGTTGAACCGCCAGCGCGCGCATGAAGCCGTTTTGTATATCTACTCCAACCTGCCAGATGTGATAAGCCATGTTCAACCCGATTTCCTTATCCAATAAACATATCCACAGTGCTGGCTTACCTTTATACTAGCGCCCGATTGTTTATAAACTGTCCAAACGCTACTGAATGGAAAATCCCAGGTGAAGTTCGTAAAGTATCTATTCATCCTTGCAGTCTCTTGCATTCTGCTGGGAGCTGCCTCGATATATGGTTTGTACCGTTATATCGAACCCCAACTGCCCGATGTCGCCACGCTGAAAGACATTCGGCTGCAAACGCCTATGCAGGTCTACAGTGCCGATGGCGAACTGATCGCTCAGTTTGGTGAAAAGCGCCGTATCCCGCTCAAGCTGGACCAGATTCCCCCTGAATTGGTACACGCTTTTATCGCGACCGAAGATAGCCGCTTCTATGATCACCACGGTGTCGATCCCGTCGGGATCATCCGTGCCGCATCCATCGCGCTCACATCGGGTCATGCCTCTCAAGGGGCGAGTACCATTACGCAACAGCTCGCCAGGAACTTCTTCCTGAGCCCAGAGCGCACCCTGATTCGTAAGATCAAGGAAGTGTTTCTGGCTATCCGTATTGAGCAGTTGCTGACCAAGGATGAAATCCTTGAGCTCTATCTGAACAAGATTTACCTCGGCTATCGCGCCTATGGCGTTGGCGCGTCGGCACAGGTTTACTTTGGCCGCCCAGTTGACCAGTTGACGCTAAGCGAAATGGCGATGATCGCCGGTCTGCCGAAGGCGCCATCGACGTTCAACCCGCTCTATTCCTACGACCGTGCCGTTGCCCGTCGCAACGTCGTCCTTGCGCGTATGAAGGATGAAAACTACATCACGCAGTCGCAATACGATGCGGCACGTAACGAAAAACTGGTCGCGAATTACCACGCGCCGGATATTTCGTTCTCCGCACCGTATGTCGCAGAAATGGCACGACAGGAGATGGTCAAACGCTACGGCGAAGATGCTTATAACGACGGTTATAAGGTCTACACGACGGTCACCAAAAAATTGCAAACCGCCGCACAGGATGCGCTGCGTAATAACATCCTCGCCTATGACATGCGCCACGGTTACCGCGGCCCAAGCAAAGTGCTATGGAAAGTAGGCGAAGGCGTCTGGGATCAGGCGAAGATGATTGCCGCCCTGAAAGCGTTGCCGGTCTACGGCCCGCTCTCTCCGGCCATCGTCACCAGCACCACGGCTGACAACGCGATTGCGATCCTGTCTGACGGCAGCAATATTGCCTTGCCGATGGCAGGCATGCGCTGGGCACGTGCATACCGTTCCGATACGCAGCAAGGGCCAACGCCGAAGCGCGTCACGGACGTGGTACAGGCAGGCCAGCAGGTCTGGGTACGTAAAGTGAACGATGATTGGTGGCTGGCACAGGTGCCGGACGTCAACTCTGCGATTGTCTCGCTTAACCCGAAAAACGGTGCGATAGAAGCACTGGTTGGCGGTTTTGACTTTAACCAAAGCAAATTCAACCGTGCGACGCAGGCACTTCGCCAGATTGGCTCCAACATCAAACCGTTCCTGTACACCGCGGCGATGGACAAAGGTTTAACGCTGGCAACGATTCTGAACGACGTCCCAATCACCCGTTGGGATGCTGGTGCAGGATCTGACTGGCGGCCGAAAAACTCACCGGCAACCTACGATGGTCCGATCCGTTTGCGTCAGGGACTGGGTCAATCCAAAAACGTAGTGATGGTACGTGCCATGCGTGCGATGGGCGTGGACTATGCGGCGGATTACCTGCAACGCTTCGGTTTCCCGGCGCAGAATATCGTCCATACCGAATCGCTGGCGCTGGGTGCGGCCTCATTTACGCCGCTACAGGTCGTACGTGGTTATGCCGTCATGGCAAACGGCGGCTATCTGGTCGACCCTTATCTGATCAGTAAGATAGAGAGCGAGGCAGGCGGTACGGTATTTACCGCGACGCCGAAAGTGGTCTGCGATACCTGTAATCTACCGCTGGTCTACGGTGACACGCCACGTTCTCCGGTGTTAGCGACCACTAACGTTGAAGATGTTGCCACGTCAAACGAAGCACCGCCGGTAGGCTTGCCACAGCCCGAGCTGGAGCCTGTCACACCAGAAGCCGCACAGCAAAGCGCCGCGCAACCTTACGCCCCGCACGTTATCAACACACCGTTGGCATTCCTGATTAAAGATGCGATGAACAGTAACGTCTTTGGCGAACCGGGTTGGATGGGAACAGGCTGGCGCGCAGGTCGTGATTTGAAACGTCGTGATATCGGCGGTAAAACCGGTACAACGAACAGTTCCAAAGACGCCTGGTTCTCCGGCTATGGCCCGAATCTGGTGACGTCGGTCTGGATTGGCTTCGACGATCACCGTCGCGATCTGGGTGCCAGCAGCGCATCTGGCGTCATCAAAGATCAAATCTCCGGCTATGAAGGCGGTGCGAAATCAGCGCAGCCTGCGTGGGATGATTTCATGAAAGCCGCGCTAGATGGCGTACCGGAACAACCGCTGACGCCGCCACCAGGCATCGTCAGTGTCGTCATTGACCGCAGCAGCGGCAAGCTGTCTAACGGTGGCGGGAACAGCCGTTCCGAATACTTCATTGACGGTACACAGCCGAAAGAATACGAAGTGCATGAAGTCGGCACCACGCTGATGGATAACGGACAAAGCGAAGAGCTATTCTAGCCAGCGTTCGATAGCATCAGACAAAGCAAAGAAGGCGCAGGAAACTGCGCCTTCTTTCTTGCTATGTTGGCTTATTAAAAACAGGTTGGTTTATTAAAAATCAGCGGGGTGTACGGCGCAGCCAGTCCTGAGCCAAAAATAGCGCACTGACATTCCGAGCCTCACGGAAATCAGGTTCTTGCAACAGCGACATCATGTCATGCATCGGCCAGCGAACTTGCGGCATCGGCTCCGGCTCATCGCCTTCGAGGCTCTGCGGGTAAAGCCCGCGAGCCACCACAATATTCATCTGGCTGGAAAAATAGGAGGGTGCCATGGTTAACGTCGCCAGCAATTCCAGTTTTTCCGCCCCAAAACCGACTTCTTCCATCAGTTCACGGTTCGCGGCTTCAAAGACCGTTTCGCCGGAATCGATCAGCCCTTTGGGAAACCCTAGTTCGTATTCCTCAATGCCGACAGCGTATTCACGGATCAACAACAATTCATCATCAATGATCGGAACAACCATCACTGCCTGTCGGCCACTTGAACGCATCCGTTCATAAACCCGACGTACCCCGTTGCTAAATTCAAGATCGACGGATTCCACATTGAACAGGCGCGAACGCGCTACCGTTTCCACCTTGAGGATTTTAGGTTTTTGCAGATTATGACTCATTGATGCCCCCAGAGCGTTACGACCAAAACAACATCTTAGACCAACGCGTCTGGAGGCTGCGTTTACCACAACCTGAATACGACATGCGGTGGAAATTAAGAAGAGATCGTAAATATTCCTTTTTGATTCTGCTCACATTGTGCGTTAACAGTCACCTTCGCTGCAACTATCGTGACGATGAATTTACGTATGGGCAACATGAAGGATACATCCTGTATGAGAAACCACCAGTAAAAGTCAATAACTTAAAAAAAATAAGAATATCCTCATTCAATAGGCATTTTTTGCTTGTTACTATCATCACCTTATATGATGAATTTTATTCCCAATTGCGTTATTAATCTAAGAAAACAATGTCATACGGGTTATCATCGATTGTATAAGTTTGTTAAACTCCGACAAGAACAAGGAGCCTCGCGTGTTGGAAGGGATATGAGATGAGCACAATATTTATCCTATTGGCGATATTGCTTGCCTGTCTGATCGTTGTCGGAGGCCTTATCGCCTACCGCATGCGACACCGTTTCTTATCCACTCCGCCATTACCCGTTTCGCAATCGCTGCCCCGGCGGTTAACTGAAAACGAACGGATCGCCGTTGAGCGTTATCTGGCTCAGGAAAACAGTCAGCAAACCACGCCACTTGATACTCCCAATGAGCAGCCTAAATTGCCGCGTTCCCTGCAAAACAATCGGGTTTACCCTGTCACCCATACAATTACACGCTACGGCCTGAGCACTGATACTCAGAGTAAGTGGCGCTATTATATCGATACGCAAGAAATCCATCTGCCGCCCAGTTGGGAACAGTTCATTACCGAAAATAACACCGTCGAACTGATTAAGACACGCTCGATTCCGCTAGTCATTTCCTTGAACGGGCACTCGCTAACCGAGTGTCTCGACGCTCAGCCGCTGACCCCACTACCGAGCAAAGTTCCCGTCCCGAATGCCTCCATCCGTCAGGCAGGTAGTGAACATGCCGAGTTGGTCACCATCCGTAAGGAAACGCGTGAAGAACATGCGATGCATCACTCTGGGGGCTTGAAGGAAACGGCTGTGCTCTGCGTATCTTTTCTGCTTTTTTTCATCAGCCTGAATAGCCCTATCGCCCTGCTCCCATGGCTGATCGGTACCGCATCATTATTAGCAGTCTGGAGCCTGTGGCAACTTTTCCGCTCGCCGTCCGCTCAGGAATTGCGCGATGTGCACTGCCTTCATGGCACGCCGCAAGGCTTGGGTCTGTTTGGCGAATCCAATCAGGGGCCGCTCGGTAATATCTCGCTTGGTAATATCGATCTGATTTACCCACCTCATTGGCAACCCTATATCACGCAAGACTTGGGGCGAAAAACAGATGTCGATATCTATCTCAACCGACAGGTGATCCGTCAAGGGGAACACCTGTCGTTGCATGATGAAGTAAAAAACTTTCCACTACAGCGCTGGGGCAAGAATCTACTGCTATCCGTTGGCTCACTGCTCAGCCTGATTTTGCTTGTTACTAACGTGCCGCTTGAACTGCCGTTAAAGCTCAGTCTGGCTTGGCTGCAAGGCGCGCAACGTATTCAGGTCACACAGGTCAGCGATCTGGAAAAGGCTCAACTCCATATTGGCGACACGCTAGCAGTGCGTGGCAGCGGCATGTGTTATGTGCCTGCAGGCATTCGTCCCGTTTCCACACCGTCCCCTTATGCGTTCAGCCCTTTCGACTGTTCGGCCATATACTGGAATAAAGCCGCGCCGCTGCCATTACCGGAATCCGAGACGATTGAAAAAGCCTCCGCCTTGCTTAAATCAGTCAACAGCCAGCTTCATCCACAAACGGACAAAGAGGGCCAGGTCAACTCTCAATTAGCCTCTACGATCCAGAAATCAGGGCTGATTTTGATGAAAAACTTCGCTGACGTCGTTTTGAGAACACAAGATTTGTGTTGGCAGGAAAACGATTGCTCCCGCCTGAAAAATGCGCTGGTGAACCTAAGCGACGTCAAGAACTGGAATACTCTGGTCAAAGACGCAAATTCAGGCACGCTGAAAGGCATGAATGTGGTACTGCCCGCCGTCAGTGCAGAAACGCTGGAGTCATTGGTCAACAGTTCTACCGATCAATTCTTCTATCAGGAAATCAATAGTGCAACAGAGTCACTAAACAGCCCACCGCCCGGTGGATTCCTGATTCGCAGCGATGAAGGACGGCAGTTCGTTAGCCACCCGCTCCCTCCGATGCCGCTCAATGAATATCGTCCATCGGATCAGTGGCAGGAACTCCAGCGGCTTTCCGCGATGCTGTTGCATACACCATTTAATGCCACGGGCGTTATCACACAGCTTAATACCGATGCCAATGGAACCCAGCACATCAGCCTGTACAGCGAACCCGACGTCATTACCGTCTGGCGCTATCTCGGCACGTGTCTGCTGCTACTGCTCTTTTCTGCGACGTTTATCGTTAATGCGGTTCTGACCGGCATTAAGATGCGTAAAAGCCAGAAGCGAGTGACCGATATTCAGCGCTATTACGCCTCACGGTTCAATATGATGACGAATTCGTTCCCGGACAATCGTCCCCAGCTCCCCCGCTAACGGCATCGTGCCCGCTCTGCGGTTATGCTAACCTAGCGGCCGTCACTCTTGTCACAATTGCATTGCGCGTCTTCTGCTGCATCACCCCTATAGCACGGCGCGACATCTGGAGTCGTTATGAATCCCCACGTTAACTGGCACGATATCGACACCGTGATACTGGATATGGATGGCACGCTGCTCGATCTGGCGTTTGACAGCTATTTCTGGCTTCAACTGGTGCCGCAGTCGCTCAGTGAAAAACGTCGCATCAGCCTTGAACAAGCGCACCAGCTTATCGAACAGGAGTACCGAGCCGTTCAGCACACGCTAAACTGGTACTGTTTCGATTACTGGTCAGAACGTCTCGATCTGGATATCTATCAAATGACGACGGATATCGGCGCGCGAGCCCGATTGCGCGATGACACCACGCCGTTTTTAGCGGCGCTGCGAGAATGCGGTAAAGAGACAATTCTGCTGACCAACGCCCACCCACACAGTCTGGCAGTAAAAATCGAACACACGGGGCTGGATCAGCACCTTGATTTATTACTTTCCACCCATACTTATGGGTATCCGAAAGAGAATCAGCGCTTGTGGCAGGCCGTACAGCAGCAAACCGGCTTCGATCCTGCCAGAACCCTGTTCGTGGATGACAGCGAGCCGATTCTGGATGCCGCGAAAACCTTCGGCATACATTACTGTCTGGGTGTGCGTAATCCAGATTCCGGCCAGCCGGAAAAGGTATTCCTGCAACATCCGTCAATGAATGACTACCTTGCGTTGCTACCCGCTCTGCGTCACTCCGTTAATGCAGGGTAATCAGGGGGATTTATGGTGAAAGCTACCGAACAGGCCGACGACGCCGTTCGTCTGGATAAATGGCTCTGGGCCGCCCGCTTCTACAAAACCCGAGCAATGGCCCGCGAGATGATCGACGGCGGCAAAGTGCACTATAACGGTCAACGCGGTAAGCCAAGCAAACAGGTTGAACTGAATGCCGAGATTAAACTGCGTCAGGGCAATGATGAACGCACCGTCATCATTTTGGCCGTCAGCGGCCAGCGCAGAAGCGCGACAGAGGCGCAGGCGCTGTATCAGGAAACGGCTGCAAGCATTGAGAAACGAGAAAAGCTGGCGCAGGCGCGGAAAATGAATGCGCTGACAATGCCACACCCCGATCGCCGCCCTGATAAAAAAGAGCGACGCGATCTGATTAAATTTAAATACAGCGATCAGGAATAGCGCTCTGCCCTTCATTTGTTGGTCATCAAACTGATGACCACAGAGAGAAGACTCAGCGATTGCCGCACTACTCATCGTCGCACCACTGATCTCCGCACAAATACGAGAAAATATTATGGCTCACGACCAACTACATCGTTATCTGTTTGAAAATTATGCCGTTCGTGGCGAGTTGGTGACAGTTAACGAGACGTATCAACGTATTTTAACCAACCACGACTACCCAGCTGCGGTACAAACGCTGCTAGGCGAAATGCTGGTTGCCACCAGCCTGTTGACGGCCACGCTGAAATTCAGCGGTGATATTACCGTTCAGCTTCAGGGCGATGGCCCACTGAAACTGGCGGTGATTAACGGTAATCACCAGCAGCAGATGCGCGGCGTTGCCCGTCTGCAAGGGGATATCGCACCGGGGAGTTCGCTGAAAGAGATGGTGGGCAATGGCTATCTGGTCATTACCATTACACCGACTGACGGCGAGCGTTATCAGGGCGTCGTCGGTTTAGAAGGTGACACCGTTGCCGAATGTCTGGAAAGCTATTTCCAGCAGTCCGAGCAGCTGCCGACGCGGTTATTTATCCGCACTGGCCAACACGAGGGCAATCAGGCTGCCGCAGGCATGCTGCTACAGGTATTACCTGCACAGGATGCCGATCGTAACGATTTTGATCATCTGGCCCAGCTCACCACGACGGTTAAAGCCGAAGAGCTATTTTCCCTGCCTGCCACCGAGGTTCTGTACCGCCTTTACCATCAGGAAGAGGTTACCGTGTATGAACCACAAGATGTCGAATTCCGCTGCCACTGCTCGCGCGATCGTTGCGCCGATGCATTAATGACGCTGTCCGATCAGGAAGTGAATGAGATGATCGAGCAGGACGGCGAAATTGACATGCACTGTGATTATTGTGGTACGCACTACCTGTTTAATTCGCTGGACATCCGCGCCATACGGCACGACTCATCAGGAAATTTGTTACATTAATCATTTTAACGGGTACGAAAGTACTCGTTTTATTTTGCTTATTTTCCCCACCTGCAAACCACCGTGGTTATTTTTCAAACACCCTAAATAAGCAAAGTTATTAATGAATTTATTTAATTTTATGACTGCTATCGCGGTTAAAATAAGCTCACTCCCTACAATGTTTAGTAGTACGACTATAACTTGAGGAGTAGCAACATGCAGATCAACGGTATTACCCCGCAAGCCTTGGCGGGTTATGGAATCCACGATGTCCGCGATATTGTCTACAATCCCAGCTATGAACTGCTTTTTGAAGAAGAACTCTCCCCTACCCTACAAGGCTATGAACGCGGCATCGAAACCCAACTGGGTGCCGTCGCCGTCGATACCGGCATCTTTACCGGTCGTTCCCCGAAAGACAAATACATCGTGCGCGATGACGTGACCCGCGACACCGTGTGGTGGTCCGATCAAGGCAAAGGTAAGAACGATAACCACCCGTTGAGCCAGGAAACCTGGACGCAGCTGAAGCAACTCGTCACCACGCAGTTGTCCGGCAAGCGGTTGTTCATCATCGATGCTTTCTGCGGTGCCAACCCAGACAGCCGCCTCAGCGTACGTTTCGTGACGGAAGTGGCCTGGCAGGCGCATTTCGTTAAAAACATGTTTATCCACCCGAGCGATGAAGAACTGGAAGGCTTTGAGCCGGATTTCATCGTGATGAACGGCGCAAAATGCACCAACCCGAACTGGCAGGAACAGGGTCTGAACTCTGAGAACTTTGTTGCGTTCAACCTGACAGAGCGCATTCAGCTGATTGGCGGCACCTGGTACGGCGGCGAAATGAAGAAAGGGATGTTCTCCATCATGAACTACCTGCTGCCGCTGAAAGGTATCGCCTCCATGCACTGCTCGGCAAACGTTGGCGAAAAAGGCGATGTGGCGGTCTTCTTCGGCCTATCCGGTACGGGTAAAACCACGCTGTCCACCGATCCGAAACGCCAGCTGATTGGCGATGACGAGCACGGCTGGGACGACGATGGCGTCTTCAACTTTGAAGGCGGCTGCTATGCCAAAACCATCAAGCTGTCTAAGGAAGCAGAACCGGATATCTTTGGTGCCATCAAACGCGATGCGCTGCTGGAGAACGTCACCGTGCTGGCAGACGGCAACGTGGACTTCAACGACGGTTCCAAAACCGAGAACACCCGCGTTTCTTATCCGATCTACCACATTCACAACATCGTTAAACCGGTCTCCAAAGCGGGCCATGCCACGAAAGTGATCTTCCTGACGGCGGACGCGTTCGGCGTGTTACCACCGGTTTCTCGCCTGACGTCCGATCAAACGCAGTATCACTTCCTGTCCGGCTTTACCGCCAAGCTAGCGGGAACCGAGCGCGGCGTGACGGAACCCACACCGACTTTCTCCGCCTGCTTTGGCGCGGCATTCCTGATGCTGCACCCGACGCAGTACGCTGAAGTGCTGGTGAAGCGCATGAAGGCGGCTGGCGCACAGGCCTATCTGGTGAACACTGGCTGGAACGGCAGCGGCAAACGTATCTCGATTAAGGATACGCGCGGGATTATTGACGCTATTCTGAACGGCAGTATTGATGATGCAGAAATGCAGACGCTGCCCGTCTTCGACCTGGCAATCCCGACCTCGCTGCCCGGCGTCAATCCTGACATTCTCGACCCACGTGATACCTACGCGAGCGTCGAACAGTGGCAGGAAAAAGCGGACGATCTGGCACAGCGCTTTATCACCAACTTCGATAAATACACCGATGCTCCGGCAGGCGCAGCGCTGGTGAAAGCAGGACCAAAGCGGTAAACGCGGAAGAGTATCAATCACGAAAAAGGCGCGGATTCCGCGCCTTTCTTTTATTCATATCTGAACAGCTTTAATGCCAGTGCTGCCTAACAATGCTTATGACTCTTTCGCGGCTCCCGTATCCGCTACTGCGACGTCCGAGAGCAGCGGCAGATACGCGCGGACGCAGAGCCCACCGCGTTCGCTGCTGCCGACATCCAGCACGCCATTGTGTGCATCGATAATACGCTGCACAATCGCCAGCCCCAGCCCTGTACCGCTGGTGGTTCGCGCGCTGTCGCCGCGAACAAAAGGCTGGAACAGGTGCTTCAACTGATCGGGCGCAATGCCTTCTCCGTCATCTTCTACCTGAAACCAGACGCGCTGTAGCTCACGTCCGGTACTGACTTTTATCCAGCCGTTCCCATAACGCGCCGCATTCACGACCAGATTCAACGCCGCACGTTTGATCGAAAGCGAACTGATACGCACCAGCAACTCGCCAGTAGCAAACTCGCTGTCGATCTGGCGTTCATAACCGCTTTCCGATGCTACCACTTCGCCCATAATGGCGTTCAGGTCGGCCACTTCCGTCTGCATTTCCTGACCGGTGCGCAGGTAGTCGAGGAACTGCTCAATAATCGCATTACACTCTTCAATGTCCTTATTGATCGACTCCGCCAGATAGTCATCTTCCTTGCCCATCATTTCGGTCGCCAGACGAATTCGCGTCAGCGGCGTACGCAGGTCATGGCTAACGCCCGCCATTAACAGCGTACGGTCATCGGCCAGCAGCTTCACGCCGGAGGCCATCTGGTTAAAGGCGCGCGTCACGGAACGCACTTCGGAGGCACCATATTCACGCAGCGGCGGCGGAATAATGCCCTTCCCGACCTGCAAAGCCGCATGCTCCAGCTCAACCAAGGGTCGGTTCTGCACCCGAATAAATAGCCACGCGCCGCCAATCACCAGCAGCATTATCGCCAGCGTATAGCGGAAGAGCGGCGAGAAATCGCCCTGATGAATTTCAGTGAGGGGAACGCGCACCCAGATATCCGGTGAAAGCCAGGTTTTCAGCCACACCACCGGCGTATTCTTGCTGACCTCAACCCGCACATCCGTCGGGCCACCCAGCTGTTGCGCCATCTGGTCACTCAAAAACTTGTAGTGCTGGGCCCAACGCAGGCCGCTTTCTTCCGCCGCTGCATTGGTGTACAGCGATATACCCAATTCGCGGTAAATCTCACGCCGGAACGCTGGCGGCACCTCAAGCGTGGTGCCATCTTCCAGTTGCAGACTGTCCGTCATCAGCATTCTTACTTCATATGCCAGCACCTTATTAAACTGCTGCAAACTCGGCAGAATAGCGAAGTTGAGCACCACCAAATAGGTGGTGACCAAACTGACAAACAACAACGTGACAATCAGTAGCAACGTCCGTGCAAATGAGCTGCGCGGAGAAAAGCGCCATTGCATCATGCCTTACTGCCGTCCGGGACAAACACGTAGCCAAGACCCCACACGGTCTGGATATAGCGCGGATGCGCCGGATCCTCTTCCACCATGCGGCGCAGACGAGAAATTTGTACGTCGATGGAACGCTCCATCGCGCTGTATTCACGACCACGGGCCAGATTCATCAGCTTATCGCGAGACAGCGGTTCACGCGGGTGGCTCACCAGCGCCTTAAGCACGGCAAACTCGCCGCTGGTTAACGGCATCGGTTCATCATCGCGGAACATTTCGCGCGTGCCCAGGTTCAGCTTGAATTTACCAAACGCGATAATGGCTTCTTCCTGCGACGGCGCACCTGGCAGTTCATTCGCCTGACGACGCAGCACCGCACGGATGCGCGCCAGCAGTTCACGCGGGTTGAAAGGTTTAGGAATATAGTCGTCCGCGCCGATTTCCAGTCCGACGATACGATCAACTTCTTCCCCTTTCGCCGTCACCATAATGATCGGCATTGGGTTGCTCTGGCTACGCAAGCGACGGCAGATGGACAGCCCATCTTCGCCCGGCAGCATTAAATCCAGCACCATAAGGTGAAAGGATTCACGGGTCAGTAAACGGTCCATCTGTTCAGCATTGGCTACGCTACGTACCTGAAAACCCTGCTCGGTCAGATAACGCTCTAATAGCGCCCGCAAACGCATGTCGTCATCTACAACCAGAATTTTATAGTTCTCTTGCATTCTCTTTCTCCAAAGGCGTAATAGCGCCGACGCTGCTATTGTTCAGAAACATACGAATTACTGACAGTCGTTTCTGGTATACATTCTAGGCAAAATTGTTACAAAGCATATTAAAATTCGTGTAATCAATCATTTCCTTTGCTGTCAGTCATAAAACCATCGGCGATTTACACAGGTTGTGGTTAGCGAGGATTGTCGTTTACGACGATTTAACGTAATCAATCGCGTTAACGCACCACTCACGTGGACCGTCTGGCGTGTTTACAGTGAACTCCTCATCAACTGCTTTTTTCAGCATCGCACGCGCCATGGGGGAGTCGATCGAAATATAGTCTTTATTATCACCGTAGATCTCGTCCGGCCCGACAATCCGCAAACGCTTCACATCCCCTTGTTCATTCTCGATCTCGACCCAGGCACCAAAGAATACGCAGCCGTCCTGCTGTGGCGAGTAATCGACGATTTTCAATTCCGTCAGGCATTTTCTCAGGTAGCGCACACGCCTGTCGATCTGGCGCAATAAACGCTTGTTGTAGGTGTAGTCAGCATTTTCTGAGCGATCCCCCAGGCTGGCCGCCCAAGAGACAATTTTCGTAATTTCCGGGCGCTTTACATTCCAGAGATGATCATGCTCTGCCCGCAGTTTGTCATACCCCTCGCGGGTAATCAGATTGGTTTTCAAGTCGTTAACCCCGTTAGGCGCTTAGCGCGTACCACGTTCTTCACTATCTCTACACGCAAAAAATCGCGCGTTCATTACACAGATTTACAGTTTTGGCTAATAATCTATCGACAGACATAAATATGTCATTTCTATCCCGTACTTTTAGCCACGGAGAGCTACGGAGAACGATTTATGTTTAGCTTAGACGCCATTCTGCAAGATCTTGTCCCGCATCGCCATACGCCACCCTGGCAGAAAACGGTTTTGCGTTCTCTGCTATTTGAAAATGAAATGCAGCAATTTGCGCGGCGTTACCCGCATTTGAAAGGATTGGATCTGGTCGAACAGATTCTTGATTACTTCAACTTCAATTGTGAAATGGTCGAAGGGGATTTAGAAAATATCCCCAGTCAAGGGCCGGTGGTATTGGTTGCCAACCACCCTATTGGCTCACTGGACGGGCTGGCGCTACTCCGCACCGTTGCCAGCGTCAGGCCCGATGTCCGCATCGTCGCCAGCCAGCTACTCTCTTATGTCGCCCCACTCAAAAATCTGTTTTTTTCCGTCGATAACTTCAATAACCGCACCAAACGCCAACAGGTCAACGCCATCCAGCAGCATTTGGAAGGTGACGGCGCGATCATCGTCTTCCCGGCAGGCGAGGTTTCACGCGCTAGCCTGCAAGGGATTCGCGACGGTCACTGGCATAATGGTTTTATCCGCATGGCGAGCAAAGCCCGCGCGCCCGTGGTTCCGATTCATATCGGCGGACGCAACAGTACGCTGTTCTATCTCTCCTCCATGGTTTATCGCCCGCTGTCCACCCTTCTGTTGGTGAGAGAAATGTTTGGTCAGCGCGGACAAACTCTCAAGCTGCGTATCGGTGCCCGAGTTCCCTATGCGTCCTGGAGTCAGGGCGAGTGGAACGCCAATGATCTGGCGGCCCGTTTCCGACGTCACGTTTATCGGTTGGGACAAGGAAAGCCCGGCTGTTTTGCCGGTGAAAAACCCATTGCGCTGGCCGAAGACCGCGTGCTGCTGAAGCGCGCGCTGTCAGAGTGTGAAACGCTGGGCAGCACGCCGGATGGCAAGATTGTCTATCTGTATCGGCGCGGTGAAGAAGATTACGTGCCGCTATTGCGCGAACTCGGACGCCTGCGCGAAATCGCCTTCCGCGCGGTGGGCGAAGGATCCGGCCAACGCCGCGATCTGGACAGCTATGACGATGACTATTTGCATCTGATCCTATGGGATGACCGCGAGTTGGAGATTGTCGGTGCCTATCGCTTTGTCTCGACGGCCAATTTGATCGCAGAAAAAGGGAAAAGCGGCCTCTACAGCCATAGTCTGTTCCAGTACGGTGACGAAATGGATCCGATACTGGCGTCAGGGATTGAGCTGGGACGCAGTTTCATCCAGCCCAAATACTGGGGTAAGCGTGGACTGGATTATCTCTGGCTGGGTATCGGTGCCTATCTGGCGCGCTATCCAGAACACCGCTATTTGTTCGGCCCGGTGTCACTTTCCGGCACCTTGCCGCCGCATGCACGCGACTTGCTGGTTGCATTTTATCGTCTGCACTTCACGCCCGATCAGCCGCTGGCTACGTCACGCCGCCCTTATCCGGCCTCGCTGCCTGACGTGCTGAAACAGTTTGAGGGAACAGACTACCAGCAGGATCTCACGCGGTTGAAAAGCATGCTCAGCAACATGGGGTGTGCGATCCCCACGCTCTACAAGCAGTATTCAGAGCTGTGTGAGCCGGGAGGCGTGCGGTTTATCGACTTTGGCATCGATCCCGATTTCAATAACTGCATCGACGGTCTGGTGCTCGTCGATCTGAAGCAGTTGAAAGCGTCACGCTATCAGCGCTATATCGCCCCTTTTACCAGCGAGCAAACGTCTTGATTGATTGGTGCGTTACCCTCTAAAAGGGTTAACGCACCACTCCCATTAACCAACACCATAATCCCGCGCATTTTGTCTCTCAGATCACACATTTCATACGAAATCCCATTTGTCGTAATTTACGTGATCAACTGAACGCTTTTCTTGCCGATATTAAAGATATTCTTATCTATCTGTTTTGAACGCGGGAGTTACCGATGTATCCCGAAAACGCGAAAATTAGCTATAATACCTTGTCATTACTTGCATCGATTACGATAGCAAGCCCCCTCCGTTATGCCTTCATAGCATGTCAAAAAATTAAGGATGTTTATGAATATGCTGAACAGAATCAAACTCGGCAAGATGCTGGGTATGGGATTTTCTCTGGTTATCATCATCAGTCTGATGGTGGCATTCTTCGGACGGCTCCAACTGGTTGGGCTGGGTAACGACATCAACCGACTTTCCGGCACTACGCTAGCAAATATGTTATTGATTCAGGAAGTTAAAGCCGGTTTTGACGCTAATGCTCGTCTGATCCGCAACATTGCAATCAGTAACGACCCTGCGCAAATCAAGCAGGAAAAGCAGTTCGTCGACGAGCAAATCGCCCGCAATACCGCCAACCTGAAAAAGCTGGGGCAACAGCTGGATACCGAAGGTACCAGCGCGCTGCTGAAGCAGTTTCAGGACACCCGCCCACCTTACCTTGCGGCCTTTTTGAAAGCCATGGAGCTGGTGCAATCCACCGACCCGCAGCAACGCCTACAGGGTAATGCCATTATTCTCAATGAGATGCAGCCCGCACAAAACGCGCTGTTCAACGTGCTGGATGCGATGATGGCCTCACAGCAGCAGGATACCAACGAGATTGTCAGCCACGCACAGACTGGCGCGTACTCCGGCAGCGTCATCATGCTGATTCTCGCGCTTGCCGCCGCCGCCATGGCCGCTGTCGTCGCCTGGCTGATTACCCGCACGTTGAAAAACCAACTGGGTGGTGAGCCGCTCTACGCTACTCACATTGCTCGGCAGGTGGCCGATGGCGATCTGGCCGTCGACATCGACATCAAGCCACATGATCAGAGCAGCCTGTTAGCCACCATGCACCACATGAGTCATAACCTGGGCGATATCGTCGAACAGGTGCGGCAAAGCAGCGAAGCTATCGCTTCCGGTTCTAGCCAAATCGCCGCAGGCAGCGAAAACCTGAGTCAGCGCACGGAAGAGCAGGCCGCCAGCTTGCAGCAAACCGCAGCGTCGATGGAGCAAATGAGTCAGGCTATTCGTCAGAATTCGGATACCGTGCGTAACGCCACCCGACTCGCCAGCCAAACCAGCGAAACGGCGACGAAAGGCGGCGAGGCCGTCAGCGACATGGTCATTACGATGAAAGAGATCTCTGTCAGCTCGCACAAAATCCGGGATATCATCAGCGTCATTGATGGCATCGCTTTCCAGACTAACATTCTGGCGCTAAATGCGGCGGTCGAAGCGGCACGCGCGGGTGAGCAAGGTCGTGGCTTTGCCGTGGTGGCTGGAGAAGTGCGTTCACTGGCACAGCGCTCCGCCTCTGCCGCGAAAGAGATCGCGGTGCTGATTAACACCAGCGTCGAGAAAGTAGAAGCGGGGAATCGTCTGGTCGAAGACACCGGCAGCACCATTGATGAGCTGGTACGTCAGGCTCGCAGCGTGGCAGATTTAATCAACGAGATCGGGACAACCACGCAGGAACAAGAATCCGGCATTTCGCAAATTCATGACGCGGTGAACCAGCTCGATCAGGTCACCCAGCAGAACGCGACGTTGGTAGAAGAGTCAGCCAATGCAGCAACCAGCCTGCGCGAGCAGTCATCCCATCTGGTCACGCTCATGAACCACTTCCACCTGCGAGGCACGCCAGCGGCGCGACCAGCACCAGTGGCGAAGCAAGCACAACCCGCCCGTTTAGCCCTCGCGCAAGCCAGCAACACACAGGATAACTGGGAAAAATTCTAGCGCCTTTCCCTGCCCACACTCACCATGATACCCGGTATCGGTATCATGGTGACAATCACGTCAGTCTTTCCCTTAAGAAAAGCCATTTTTAGGAAACTAAATGGTTTTTTGGAAACTTACGCTTTTTGAGAAATATAGTCCCGGCGAGGCTGCCCGGTATAAATCTGGCGTGGACGGTAGATGCTGATGTCTTCCTGTTTATGCATCTCATCCCAATGCGCAATCCAGCCGATCGTTCTGCCGACGGTGGAGATAACCGTAAACATCGATGAAGGCAGCCCCATCGCTTTGAGAATGACCGAGGTGTAGAAATCGACGCTCGGGTAGAGTCTATTCTCCAGAAAATAGGCATCAGTCATGGCGATATGTTCCAGCTCCATCGCCACCTGCAACAGGCTGTCTTCCGTGCCGAGTTCATTGAGCACTTCATAACAAGTTTTACGCAGAATCGCCGCGCGTGGATCGAAATGCTGGTAGACAGAGTTACCGAATCCCATCAGGCGGAATGAATCACAGCGGTCTTTCGCGCGTCGTACAAATTCAGGGACGCGATCGACCGTTTTAATTTCTTCCAGCATGCGCATACAGGCCTCGTTCGCCCCACCGTGTAACGGCCCCCACATCGACGCCAGCCCAGCCGCAATGCAGGCAAACGGGTTCGCACCGGAAGAACCCGATGCTCTGACCGCCATCGTAGACGGACACTGACCATGATCGGCATGCAAAATCAGGATGCGGTTCATCGCCCGTTCCAGCACCGGATTCACTTCATATTTCTCCGCCGGAATCGAAAACAGCATGTGCAGGAAGTTGCTCGTATAGGAAAGCGAATTACGGGGGTACACGGACGGCTGTTCGATGGAATATTTGTAGCACATCGCCGCCAGCGTCGGCATTTTCGACAGCAGTCGCACCGCCGCCAGCTCGCGGTGTTCCGCGTTATGGATATCCAAGACATCGTGATAGAACGCGGCCAGCGCGCCCACCACCGCGCACATCAGCGCCATCGGGTGGGAATCGCGACGAAAGCCGCTGAACATCCGGGTAATTTGCTCATGAACCAGCGTATGGCGGGTGATGTTGTCGGCAAATTTCGCATACGCTTCCGCCGAAGGCGCTTCGCCATGCAGCAGGATGTAACAGACTTCAGTAAAGTCACACTGCTCAGCGAGCTGTTCGACAGGGAAGCCCCGATGCAGCAGCACGCTATTCACCGCATCAATATAGGTAATCGCCGACTCGCACCCTGCCGTATTGGCAAAACCGGGGTCATAACTGCACAGCCCGTGTTCACCGAGTGGACGAATATCCACCGCTGTTTTTCCCAGCACGCCGGAACGCATATCCAGCGTGATATCCGCCTGCCCTTCTGCCGTCAACGTGGACGTTCTGACTGTCATGAACCGTTCTCCTGCCCGAATAATGATGTTGTTCCCGTCCGCTCTCACGGGCTTCTGGATAGGTCATCCCGTGCGGCACTCAATGTAAAGTAATACTCGATTTACAACGGCATAAAGCCAACGTATGTCATACGCTAAAATAGTGAGTGGGTTGCAAGAATCTGACGGAATATTGATGTAGGTAAATTTTGTTGCACTGAACAACGCGAGATCATCCGCGTTTTCCAGACGGCAGCGGCTGGCATTTTGCACGCTCAATCCGTATAACTGTCCCCACTTATTTAATTCACTTGATGACGATTGATATCAGACCCATGAATGATTCATTAAGCCACATTATCGCCAGCGAATTGCAGGCGCGTACGGAGCAGGTAGACGCGGCAGTCCGCCTGCTGGACGAAGGAAACACCGTCCCTTTTATCGCCCGTTACCGTAAAGAAGTGACCGGCGGGCTGGATGACACCCAACTGCGCCAGCTCGAAACACGCCTCGGTTACCTGCGTGAACTGGAAGACCGACGCCAGACTATTCTGAAATCCATCGACGATCAGGGAAAGTTAACCGCGCAGCTCGCTACCGCCATAAAAGGCACGCTGAGCAAAACCGAGCTGGAAGACCTCTACCTGCCGTACAAACCTAAACGCCGCACGCGTGGACAAATCGCGATTGAAGCGGGTCTGGAACCGCTGGCCGACAGCCTGTGGCAAGACCCAAGCCAGGAGCCGGAGCTGACGGCACAGGCTTATGTCGATGCCGAGAAAGGCGTCGCGGACGTGAAAGCCGCACTGGACGGCGCACGTTACATTCTGATGGAACGCTTTGCCGAAGACGCCACGCTGCTGGCAAAAGTGCGTAACTACCTGTGGAAAAATGCCCATCTGGTTTCTCGCGTCGTAGAAGGGAAAGAGGAAGAAGGCGCGAAGTTCCGTGACTATTTTGATCATCACGAGCCGATTGCTCAGGTGCCTTCACACCGCGCGCTGGCAATGTTCCGTGGCCGTAACGAAGGCGTGCTACAACTGGCGCTGAACGCCGATCCGCAGCACGAAGAAGCGCCTCGCGAGAGCTACTGCGAACAAATTATTATCGACCACCTGAATCTGCGTTTAGGGAATGCCGCAGCAGACAGCTGGCGACGCGCCGTCATTAGCTGGACGTGGCGCATTAAAGTGCTGCTGCACCTTGAAACCGAGCTGATGGGCAGCGTGCGTGAAAAGGCTGAAGACGAAGCGATCAACGTTTTCGCCCGCAACATGCACGACCTGCTGATGGCCGCTCCGGCGGGCATGCGCGCGACGATGGGTCTCGATCCCGGCCTGCGTACTGGCGTGAAAGTTGCGGTGGTGGACGCTACTGGCAAGCTGGTCGCAACCGACACGATTTATCCGCATACCGGTCAGGCAGCGAAAGCCGCTCCTATTGTGGCCGCACTATGCCTCAAATATCAGGTTGAGCTGGTGGCGATTGGTAACGGAACTGCCTCACGTGAAACCGAGCGTTTCTTCCTCGACACGCAGAAGCAGTTCCCGGATATCAAAGCACAGAAAGTGATCGTCAGCGAAGCAGGCGCATCGGTGTACTCCGCGTCCGAGCTGGCCGCGCTGGAATTCCCCGATCTGGATGTCTCGCTGCGCGGTGCGGTGTCTATCGCCCGTCGTTTGCAGGATCCGCTGGCGGAACTGGTGAAGATCGATCCGAAATCCATCGGCGTGGGTCAGTATCAGCATGACGTAAGCCAAAGCCTGCTGGCGAAGAAGCTGGATGCGGTGGTCGAAGACTGCGTAAACGCCGTGGGCGTTGATCTGAACACCGCGTCCGTGGCGCTGTTAACGCGTGTCGCCGGGCTGACGCGCATGATGGCGCAGAATATTGTGACCTGGCGTGATGAGAATGGCCGCTTCCATAACCGCGAACAGCTGCTGAAAGTCAGCCGTCTGGGGCCAAAAGCCTTTGAACAATGTGCAGGCTTCCTGCGCATCAACCACGGCAATAACCCGCTGGATGCCTCTACCGTTCACCCAGAAGCCTATCCGATTGTGGAGCGTATTCTGGCCGCGACGGAACAGGCGTTGCAGGAGCTAATGGGGAACCCTAACGCACTGCGTAACTTGAAACCCTCGGATTTCACCGACGAGCGTTTCGGCGTACCAACGGTAACCGACATCATCAAGGAGCTGGAAAAACCGGGTCGCGATCCGCGCCCTGAGTTCAAAACCGCCAGCTTCGCCGACGGGGTGGAAACCTTAAACGATCTGCTGCCGGGCATGATTCTGGAAGGCGCAGTCACCAACGTCACCAACTTTGGCGCGTTTGTGGATATCGGCGTCCATCAGGATGGTTTAGTACATATTTCGTCACTGGCCGACCATTTCGTCGACGATCCGCACAAGGTCGTGAAAGCAGGCGATATCGTCAAAGTGAAAGTGATGGAAGTGGATCTGCAACGTAAGCGTATCGCGTTGACCATGCGCCTTGATGAGCAGCCGGGCGACACCGCATCACGTCGTGGCGGTGGCAGTGCGCGTGGCGATAGCAATACGTCATCACGTCAGCCAGCCGGTAAATCACGTCCTCGTCCCGCTAGCGCCCCTGTCGCAGGCAACAGCGCGATGGGCGACGCCCTGGCCGCCGCCTTTAAAAAACGTTAACGCAACCCCCACTATTATTTAAAAGATGCCTGACCTCGTTTTCATAAGGTCAGGCATCTTTCCTGCCAAAATATCGCTATTCTGTTTCCCTAATAAAACTACGTTTCATTTATATTGAAATATTCAACCACTTCACGAGTGTTTTGTGATCTGCATCTAGGTAAATAAATTACCGCTGCGTTATTATTGTTCTATATAGGAAACCATAGTTTTATATATAGAACAACATGAATATATTCCAACAGCTCGAACACAGTAAAGCGCCGGCAGCCGTCCGTTTAGTGATGATTATTGACTACATCGCCAAACATGACGAAGCCAGCTTCACTGAGATTTGCACTGATTTGTCTATACCTAAAAGCAGCGTACATCATCTACTGGAAGTGCTGGTGGTGACGCAATTGTTACGTCAGCGCGCTGACGGTCGTTATGTTTTGGGGTTAAGACTGTTTGAGCTTGGCGGTTTGGTAATAAAGAATATTGATCTGCGTAAAGACACGATTAACTTTATGCATGAATTAGTCAAAGAGACGGAGTTGACCTGCCATCTTGGTATTATGGACGGCGATAACGGTTTCTTCCTGAGTAAAGTGGAATCTCCCAAGGCCATTGTAAAAACATCCTGGGAAGGTAAGAAAATTGTATTTAACCGTATGTCTCTGGGGAAAGTGCTCGTCGCCTGGCTGCCACAGGAAAGAATTGAATCACTGATTGCCGATTGCACCTTTGAGTATTTGACGCCCCGGACGATTACCAACAAAGAAGATTTCCTACAACATCTGAAAATCGTCAAGGAACAGGGCTGGGCAATAGACGACGGCGAAGATATAGAAGAGATCTGCTGCATGGCCGCGCCAATCTTTAACCAAAATGGTGAAGTCATCGCCGCTATCGGCGTTAACGGTATGCAGTCGCAATATGCTAATGGAAAAAAAGAAAAACATCTGGCAAGCCTGATTAAAACCAGCAAAGCGATTACCGCTCATATTAACAGTCGGAATATTGATAGTAGATAATATATTTATCGGAAATAACCCTAGTGAATTTCAATTTGTAATTTATTGAAATCCAAGTAGGAAATAGCCACAACATAATTACCTGTAAACGCTAATTAAGCATTACAGGAAGACTCTCTATAACTAAAAAAGCATTACATAAGCCATCATTAAGATGACGAAAAATAGTAATTATCAATTTTATAATGGGGACAACCATCTTCACTAGTTAATGAAATCGGGTAATAACCCCTTGGGTTTTATTTCCCCCTATTTATTACTGAATACCAATACTCCATCCGCTTTCACTGAAAGCGGGCTGAACATGCTTTTATCTTTTAATGAGGTCTTTTATGAAAATCAAACAAGCTATTGATAAAATCCCTGGGGGATTAATGCTAGTGCCGCTCTTTTTGGGCGCACTCTGTAATACCTTTACGCCAGGAGCCGGAAAATACTTAGGTTCTTTCAGTAACGGGCTGATTACTGGCACAATCCCGATTCTGGCGGTATGGTTTTTCTGCATGGGTGCATCCATTGAATTTAAAGCAACGGGAACGATGCTGAGAAAATCAGGCGTTCTGGTGGTCACCAAAATCGCTACCGCCTGGATTGTGGCGCTGATCGCTGGCACATTCTTGCCGGGAGACGGCATCCAAAACGGCATGCTGGCTGGGATCTCCGTGCTGGCACTGGTCGCGGCAATGGACATGACTAACGGTGGTTTGTACGCTGCATTGATGAACCAATACGGTTCTAAAGAAGAAGCGGGCGCCTTCGTACTGATGTCTCTGGAATCCGGTCCGTTGATGACCATGGTCATTCTGGGTGCCAGCGGTATAGCCACCTTTGAACCTCAGTTATTTGTCGGTGCCGTACTGCCGTTCCTGATTGGTTTTGCATTGGGCAACCTGGACCCAGACCTGAGAAAGCTGTTCGGTAATTCAGTACAAACGCTGATTCCTTTCTTCGCCTTTGCGTTGGGTAACACCATTAATTTATCAGTGATCCTCCAGACGGGCTTCGCAGGTATCTTCCTCGGCCTGTTGGTGATTGTTGTTACAGGTATCCCGTTGATTCTGGCGGATAAATTTATCGGCGGTGGTAATGGCACCGCAGGCGTAGCCGCATCCAGCAGCGCCGGTGCCGCCGTCGCCACTCCCCTGTTGATCGCGAATATGGCTCCGGAATTCGCTCCGGTCGCTCAACAGGCAACAGCGTTAGTCGCCACCAGTGTGATCGTGACATCAGTACTGGTGCCCATCCTTACGGCAGTATGGGCAAAACGCTTTTCACCTAAAACCGCATAAGAAGGTAGCAAAATGGACGTACGACAAAGTGTACACAGTGAACATGCGAAAACGCTTGATACCACTGAGCTGAGAAAGAAATTTCTTATTGAGCAGATATTTACGCCAAACCAATACACCATGACCTACAGCCACATCGACCGTATCGTGGTGGGCGGGATCATGCCGGTGGATGGCGAGATAACGTTTGATGATGGCATCGGCAAACAATTTGGCGTGAACTATTTTCTTGAGCGTCGCGAGCTGGGGCTTATCAATATCGGCGGCCCGGCAAAAATTGTCATCGACGGCACAAGCTACGAAGTTGGTAATGAGGAAGCGCTCTATGTTGGAAAGGGAGCCAAAGCCTTAGCGTTCAGCAGTTTGGATAGCGCCAAGCCAGCGAAACTGTATTATAACAGCGCACCAGCGCATGCCGTTTTCCCGACACGCATCATTACGCAGGATCAAGCGATCAAGGCACCACTGGGCGATGTTAAAACCTGTAACAAGCGGACGATTTGCAAATATCTGGTGCCAGAAGTGGTGGAAACCTGCCAGCTGAGCATGGGATTAACGCGTCTGGCGGAAGGCAGCAACTGGAATTCCATGCCGACGCATACCCATGAGCGCAGAATGGAAGTGTACTTCTATTTTGACATGGCGGAAGACACCATTATTTTCCATATGATGGGTGAACCGCATGAAACGCGCCATCTAGTGATGCACAACGAACAGGCGGTGATCTCCCCGAGCTGGTCGATTCACACCGGCGTCGGCACTAAAAACTACGCCTTTATTTGGGGCATGATCGGCGAAAACCTGACATTTGACGATATGGACCATATCGCGATGTTGGATTTACGCTAATCCCCTCTGGCATTACGCCGACACAGTAAAATACAGCAGGGTGAACCCTATTCACCCTGTTTTTTTATGTGGTGCCAGTAACCCACTTCTGCTGCTACCGCACTCACCATTGCGGTTGCAATACAGCCGCCAACGCCCCACGCAGTGTACCAAACCAAAGACTCCCTGCAATTAATTAGCTGACTAACATATGAATAAACATTGGTATAGAAGTTGCTTTGTTCTTGTTTCCCCATACCAAAAGCAAGAACCTGCTAATGCAACTCTCATCCATCGCCCGCACCATCACTGCCGCTTGCCTGATGCTGTCGTGTCATGCGCTGCTGGCCGATGACGCCAAACCAAGCATCACGATATACGCAACCGGTGGCACCATCGCCGGAAAAGCAGAATCCAATACGGCAACGACAGGCTATCAGGCAGGGACTATCGGCATTCAGGAACTGCTGAACGCCGTGCCAGCTATTGGCGATGTTGCGACGGTAACGGGCGAGCAAATCGCCAACACCGCCATCAGCGCGGACGGCTCCATGAACCTGCTGGAAGCCGTCACGCTGGCGTCGAGCAAGAACGCAGAAAAACGCGGCGCGATGGTTCTGCTGAATGACCGCATCGGTTCCGCCTTCTACACCACCAAAACCAATGCCGCGTCGCTGGATACGTTCAAAGCCAATGAACAAGGTTATCTGGGCGCATTCTACGGCGGCGTTCCACGCTTCTTTTACCAGCCAGCCGCTCCCGAACACAAGCCGTTCTTTGATGTAAGCAGTAAGGAGTCGCTGGCGAAGGTCGACATTCTGTACGGCTATCAAGATCAAGACAGCGGCCTGCTAAATGCCGCTATTGAACAGGGCGCAAAAGGCATCATTATCGCGGGTAGCGGTAACGGCTCTACGCCAACGCGTATCAAAGAAGACATCAAGAAAGCTGTCGCTAAAGGCATTCCGGTGGTGATAAGCACGCGTACTGGCAACGGCTATGTGACCGATAAGAAGAAAGACGGCGCTATCGGCAGCGGATTCTACAACCCGCAGAAAGCACGCATTCTGCTTTCGCTGGCACTGTCTAATGGTGGCAACATCGAGAAAATCCGCACCTATTTCGAGCAATAATCGCAGGGTAAACCGTAATACTGAGGTATCCCGCCACGTTAATCTGTCGGGATATCTTTTCAAAATGGCTTATGATTTCCGCTATGATCGCGTTAGTAATCCAGTTCTACTGGCACGGGGTAATCCTGCAATTTTGCCGCCCCGCCTAACGTCTCACGAATCGTGGCTGAATAGCGTGTGATTTCCATTCCTCCAACAAGATTATCCAGCTCGCTAAAGGCAAAACGTAACGAACGGTTGTGAGCCCAACTTTCCAACGGTGCCAGGTGATAAGTGAAATACACCACTGTCAGTTCCTGATTCACACGATCAATTTTCTCAATACGGCTCACCTGCATACGGCCGTAGCACAGGTCACCATGTTGACGCCAATTCTTCTCACCTACAGGCGATAGTCGGTATACCTTGTCGGTTCCCTCAGACGTCGCGTGTGCCAATCCCGCTTCCACGAGCGCATGCAAACGTCCACTGCTCCAGGGGGAATCACCTTTAGGACTATGAACTGGCCACTGCTTCTCGCCCAGACACAACGGCGGCTCCGCATCAAAAAATTCCTGTACACGTTGCTGATAATCTTGCTCGCTGAGCTGCGCCCACACAGAGAAGGGTGCCAATAACCCGAATGCAATTAATACCGATGTTTTCATTTCTTCAGCATCGCCTCATCCACTTCTTTGTAGGCCTCATCAACTGATTGGTAGGCACTTTGCGTTACCACACGCTTGCGCTCCGACCATTCATAAAGCGGTACACCGGGATCGTCCCGTGAAGCTTTAAAGTCGTAAATCGTTAAAATGACTTTTGTCGGATCAAAGACGTTTTCCCCTTGCTTCCTTGCCGTCACCAGAAAGTAATGTTTTCCAGATAGGAACAGTCGATTATCCTGCACCAGAAAATCCGCCGCCGCGGACAGGCGATAGTCAAACCAGGTAAACGTATTACTGTTGGCAACCGGCATAATGCTATGTCCCCCATCTGGACGGCGAACGAAAAAAGTCATACCAAGATTAGGGTGCGAGGTATTGTTATCAAACTGGGCAACGACGACATAATCTTTCCCGCCCCCCTGATTGAGATCAACCCAGTTAATACCGTCTTTCAACGCCACTGGGGATAGTGCCGCAGCCGTACTGCTAATCGCGCAAAGTGCCAACCACCCTACAAATTTACTTAGCATCAAGAGTCCTTACTAATCGAAAACCAATATCTGGCATGAAAAAACCGGGCGTGTGCAGATCGCAGCTTGCAAGACTGTGCGTCTGTTCCAGATAACTTCCGCCGCAAAAGTAGTACATCGTTTTGCCGCCCTCCACCGCATAAGGCTCATTCAGCCATTCGGATACATTACCGCTCATGTCGTAAAGCCCGAGTGCATTGGGGCACTTCGACGCCACTGGCACCGTGCCAAACGAGGAGGATTCAGAGGGAAAATGCGCCACACTCCCTGGCTGTTCGCTACCGGCATAGCGCTGTCCGTACGTTCCTTGTGCCAGTCCCTTCTTTCCACCTCTGGCTGCAATCTGCCATTCTGCCAGCGTCGGTAAACGGTAACCTGAGGCCTGCGGATTCTCACGAATGAGTTTATCGTTATCGTCCTCCGGCACGCGTTTCAACGTTTTACCGTCAATCGTGAGGTAATAGGGTTGCAACTGCTGCCGTTCGCTGAGCACATTGGCAAAAATCACCGCATCCCACCACGACACATTGGTGACAGGATGAAGGCCACCATCCTGTTCAGGCGGTAAGCAATCCTCGAAGGTGGCACCATTGCAACCGCCGCTGAGCTGATAACCGTGCGCGTCAGCCCACTCCAGCAAAGCATGGTATTGCTGATAGGTGATTTCCGTTTTCGTCATGGCGAAAGATGCGACAGACGTGTTGGTATGGGCGACATAGTCTTCCGAGCCGAAGACCGATCCAACATAGAAATTGCCACCCTTAACCACCACCTCGTCGGGAACAACATTCGCTGCTTGAGCGGAAAAGGCACAGCACAGTCCAACGATTAGCATTTTCTTCAACATGGCGATACGGGTTCAATTTCGAGGTCAGAGTGTGGCACGGAACAGCAAGGTAGAATGTAACCATCAGCGATATCTTTACGCGAGATCCCACCAGAATGATCCATGTTGACGTTGCCGGATGTCAGTCGCACTTTGCATACGCCACAGTAGCCAGAGGCACAGCGATAAGGCAGTTCGACACCGGCCTTATAGGCTGAACTGAGCACACTTTCATTCTCCGATACCGGAAAATCGATAGTCGTATCGCGAATATGACAGTGAAATTTTGACATTACATCCCTCCTACGAGACGGCGCAGCAACTCCTTCTGCAAGAGTTTATTTTCCTTTTTGAAGGTTGCTGAGGCAACCGCGTTTTCTTCAATCCTTCGGAGTAAATAGGGCAACGACTTGTCAAGTGGGCCGTAAGGCAGGTATTTACACACGCGGAAACCAGTTTGCAGCAGCGAATACGTAATATGATCGCCCAACCCGTAAAGCTGACCTACCCAGGTTCGCCCCGCTCGTAGCGACTCATTTTTCATAATCAATGCGAGGCTTTCTTCATTGTGCGTGGCAAAAAACGGGGCTATTCGATCTAAGCGTTGTGCAATATAGTCCACCGCCGCGTTATAACTACGGTCAGTTTCCTGCTTGGTCGCAAAACAGCGTACGCCACCGTTCACGCGTTTCTCTTCTTCCAGATAAGCACCGCGCACGACTTTCACTCCCAGCAGGAAATTATCCTGACAGGCTTGCTGATAGCACTCATCGAGAAAACGCAGTTGATCCTTCAGATAAAATTGCAGCGTCAGCGTGATCACCGCGCTCTCGCGATTAAACTCACGCATCATGTCCAGAACCAGACGATCTACCGCGGGCTGAATCGCGGTTTGCTCCGCGTCAACCATCACACGCACGCCATGGGAGCGGGCATAGTCGAATAGGTGTGAGAAACGCGCGACGATGCGTGACCACGCGCTAGCGGATATTTCATCCAGCGCTAATCCTTCGCTTAGCCGGGCATAGACGGTAACACTACCCAGTGACGACGGTTTGATCACGACAAAAGGCAAGCTATCCGTTTGCTGCGACATCTCGATAAGGCGCAGCGTATTTTCCATCGCCTTATCGAACTGCGTCTCATCATTTTCCCCTTCCACGGCGTAGTCCAGCACGCAGGCAATGCCAGAGCGCGCCAGAAAGGTTGCCGTGCTCTTTACCTCCTCCAGCGTTTCTCCGCCAAAATAAATGCTATTAACCAGAGAGAAAAGGCGTCCCCGTGGCCGGGCAAGGCACTTTTTCAACGTAAAAAGCGACAGCCGACGTGTCAGCCTGTGCGTTAGCGTTGCTGTCGCACAGTATTTAAAAAACAGGGTTCTTGACGTGTAACGATTGTAGATAGCGTAAAGATCGTTAGGCATGATGGTTCCAGATCCATATCAATCCGGCACGTTTTCGTGCCGGAATCATGAGAATTAGATATCAGCGGTTTGTCCGCGATACAGACGACGAACGATGGCGTCATCGTTAAACTCTTCACGCTCATGAATGACACGACGGTTGTCCATAATCAGCAGGTCACTATCTTCCCAGAAGTGTTTGTAGTAGTAGCGTGGCTGTTTCAAAAACGCCCCAAGCTCTTGGAAGAACGTGTGGGTTTCGTGATCGGTGAAACCGACAATCCGCGGCTCCCAGCTAGCCGGTTGCCCTTCATCAAATGGGAAATAAATCAGCATCTTTCTAACCCATCCCAGATCGGTGAAGACCGGAACCTTGAACCAACCGTCCGGAGAAACATCCACATAATAGCCTCGCTCCAGCACACGAACTTCGAATGTTTCTTCTTCCAGTACGCGCAGCAGATGAGCCGGCATTTCCTGACAGGCCAGTGCATGGTCGCATACCGTCGTCGCACCACGGAATTTGACGTTTTTAATCTCGGCCGCGTAGAGGAAAACCTGATCCACCTGTGACAACAGCAGGCCACCGTCAGCGTGGAAAGGAAGTTGACCGCGACCGGTTACGATCTTTCCTTTTTCCCCTTCCAGCTTCAACGTATCGCGATAGCCGAAGCCTACGCCGATCTTTTCATCCGCATACTCCACGATCGTACCGTAAGCCGAGTAGATATCGCGGAATGTATCACCATCAATATCGAGATTTTTGACCACGACAAATCCCTGACGCATCAGTAAGTTCTTAATTGTTTCTGTCTTGGCTTCCAGAAAATCCCGATGCTCAATATACGCGCCAAAACCGGACGCCATAATCGGATTAAACTTCACTATTTCGCTCATTTTCTTCCTTATCCTCAGTATTTTTTGCCAAGCACATTTTTGAAATGCCCTTGAGCATCACGAGCCTGGAACGCTGCCTTATGGACAGCTTTGGAAGCGTCGCGGGTTTGTTCCAGTAAATGGATGAACGGCTTGTTGACCGCTCGTTTCGTATTAATGAATGCAGAAGCCGGATAGCTGGCCATCACGTGCGCCTGTGTGATGGCAGCATCCAGCAACGCAGAACCCTCAACGACCTGATTAATTAGCCGATAGTCCATACAGCGGGAAGCATCAAGCGACTGGCACTGGTAAATGATTTCCTGCATCGTGCTAAATCCGTGGGTGAATCCCAGAATGGCGGCGCCAACCGAACACCCGATACCATGCTTAAGCTCCGGCATCACAAAATTTGCTGTCGATGCCATCAGTCGCTGGTCAAACATCAGGGCGAATTGGAACCCCATACCAATCGCATAGCCATCCACTGCCGCGATCGTTGGTTTATCCACATTCAGGACGGCCTGATACAAATCAATCACGCGGTCAATCCACTCTTCGATGTCCTCACTTCGCGATAGCTGCTTAACCTCGTTGAAATCTCCGCCAGCGGAAAAGGAGCGCTCTACCCCGCCATAGACCACGACAGCTCGCACGTTATCGTCAGCGTTGGCCCGCGCCAGCGCGTCCTTCACACTAGTTTCCAGCGAACGACTAAAGGGGTTATGCTTGTTCGGATGATCCAGCGTGATCACTCGAACCTCACCGGCATTCTCTGCCAAAACCATAATTAGTCCTTTTTAATCAATTCTTTAAGCTGAAATGACGTCACATCTGTAATGGAGAGACGGCCACGGAGGAAGGCTTGATAAACACGGTAGGTAAAGCGACTTTTAGTCTGGTAGTTATCAACCGTTGAACCGAGAACATTCGCAAAGGCCTGATTAACGGAAGAACCTTCGTGAATGCCGATTTTCTTGCGCCAGACAATGTCTTTCGGCAGTAATTGCAGCGAATCGGCGTATTCACGCAGGATGTTTTTGACTTCGTTATCGAAAATTTTGTAATCAGGATGTAGCGCATGA
Organism: Pectobacterium carotovorum; assembly: GCA_016415585.1. Classification (NCBI taxonomy): domain Bacteria; kingdom Pseudomonadati; phylum Pseudomonadota; class Gammaproteobacteria; order Enterobacterales; family Pectobacteriaceae; genus Pectobacterium; species Pectobacterium carotovorum. The sequence continues at coordinate 4,300,335 of CP066552.1, forward strand.
CACAACGAAATTAAGGAATGGCTCCAGAAGGGATGGCGAATATCAATGCCGTAACGGGAAGCGCCGTGAGTGGCGAACTCCCCCGTCCAACGCGTCCGATACACTTGTTCGGCAAGCAGCTGATTCGGATTGTCATACCGCGCTCCCGGTTTCAGTATGCCGCCAAAGAGCAGGTCGGAACCGTATCCGGTGAGCATGCAAGACACCTGCCCCTGCGCCTGACGATAGACATTGAACAATCCGGATTGGATTTCAGCGGATAAGCCGTCAAATATTTCGTTGTAATAGATGGATTCGATGATGCCATTGATCACCTCGGTTTCGGACAGAATTTTCACCTGATGGTGCGTGCCGAGTGCATCAGCAACCTGTTGAGAAAACTCAAACTCATTGCTGAGTTCCGTACCAATCGAATATGTATTCAACTGTTTGAAATGACGACTGGCGAGCGCCGTTACCAGGCTGGAATCCAGACCGCCTGACAACGGAATCCCCACAGTATCAAAGCGCGGCGCTAAATCCTCAAGCGGCGCATTCAGGTAGCGCTCAATCAATGCCAGCAGCGGTTCACGCGGGAGCGCTAGCAATTGGTTGCTGGCTGGTGTGGTCAGCGTACGGCTTTCAACGAAAGGATAACCTTCACTATCGTGCGTAAGGACATGCACCGCACCCGGTTTAAGACGCTGCGCATTTTTCACCGGCGTATAGGTATCCGCCCGCATCATCGACTGGCACACCAACGCCTCTTCTTCAAACCACAGCGCGTCTTCACCTTCCGCCGCAGTAACCAGCTTCAGGCTATTGGTCACCCAGGTTTTTTTGCCCTGTACGACATGAACCGGTGAGAAACCACGCGACTCGGTAATCACCGTCAATTCGCCGTTTGGTTCATCAATGAAAAAGCAGAAGTCACCTTCAGCCAGCGCCAGTGCATTCGCACCCAGACGCGTGAACAACAACGCCAGCAGCTCGGCATCATTAGCCAGATAAGCCTCGCCTTCCCACACGCCAGCCAATCCGATCAGAAACGTCCGATTGTATAGCGCCCCTATCAGGTAGGCCGACCCTCTTTCCATCTCACACTTCTGATAATGGCCATTCTGTTCGATAAAAAGATAGCCATTAAATAATGCTTCGCCCTTTCCGTCGAAGTCGCGTTGGATATTATTTATATCGGCATCAGAACCTTTATAAACAACGCAAAAACTATTGCTCACAGTAATAACCCTTACCTTAATAACAACATGAGAGAAACAACGTTTGAATTCGTCACATATCATAGAAAAAGCAAAGGTAAATATTAACCGTTTAAAAGTTCAGCTAATGTATTTCCTTTAGATAGGGAGTAACTATTCTTTTGGATAGGTCCCTCCCTATTAGCAATGATTCATACGGGCTAACGGGCGTCTATATTTTTCATCATTATTACAGGTTCACAAGGGGAATGGAAAAGATTTAACTCAAGTGCTTTAGTGATAGCATGGCGGGAATTGATAACATCCAATTTACGGACTGAGTTGTTAATGTGGAACTTAACGGTGACTTCACTAATACCTAATATACGAGAAACTTCTTTGTAAGTTCGTCCACTGCTAACCAGGAAAAGCACTTCGGTTTCACGCGGGGAGAGTAAAGCATTTCTTGACTTATCGGGGGATTTATCTTGATCGTTGATAGCTCGCTGATAGGCCATCACTTTTTCATGTACGTTCACAAGTAACATCTGCAAATCATTTTCATGATTTTTCATACATTTTTCGAAATTCACATCTTCCAAATGGTTCGCTATACTCAGCGTCGCCACATTATTATCATGGTCGTGCAAAACAAAAGTATAGCCTGAACTTATATCGTGCTGTACTGAAGAAATAAAGACATCCTGATTCTTGGCTCTTAGCATCACAAGATCGTTATCATCCCAGGAAAACGGTGTGATACGGGCTAATGAAGCAACAATTACAGGGTCATTCAGAAACATTTCTTTTTTTATATATTCTCTCATCCATGATTCTGGGTAATTTGAAATAATATAAGGTTTACCGGTGGAGTTTTTACTCATCATAAAATAAGAAAACCATACATCACCGACCCCTTTCAACTTCCTTTTAATAAAATAATGGATTTCATGATCCATATTACCTCTCTTACCGACTTTGCTAAAAGATTAAAAAAATAATTCCCAAAGAGTAAATATAATTATTTTTAGTTATATCAGAATAATCACTAATATTTATCAAGGCCAGAAGTTATCAACTACCGTACAAATAGTCAACATTTTATATACATAACTTAACGCAATAAATAATAGTAACAGGATTGCTGTGCGCTACTGCCCCCAAGCCATAATACCGAAGTGCCGCAGATCATTTACTGAGTATGAAAATCGGAAGGCGTTAATAGGTAAGGAAAAAAAAGAGCATCGGACGCAGAAACGACACATCCGATGTGAATACAACTAGCCTAGCGACCTACTCACCACGCAGCGCCGTAGCAGGAGACTGACGATAGGATAACATCGCCGGAATCGTCAGGACGACAGCAGCAACCAGCAACAGGAGCAGGACGAAGTGGATATCCTCCCATTCCAGCGTTACTGGCAGGACGAAGCCGCTTTTCTCGCTCATCACCACTGCAATACCGCGTGCGGCAACGTAACCCAGACCGACGCCCAGCAGCACGCCGACGCTCACCAGCGACATCAACCCGCTCCAAATCAGCGTGAAAATGCCGTAGCGCGGTGCGCCAAAGGCACGGAGTGCACCAATCTGTTTCTGTCGCTGCCGCAGGTGGATAACCGCCACCATCGCCACCGCGACACCGACTAACCCCTGCGTACCCAGCGAGATATAGGTCAGTAGTTCACGAATATCGCCCAGCATCGAGTAAAGCTTCACCAGCACTTCGCCGGGGAACACCGCCAGCGTCGTGTTGCTGCGATACAGCGAACGCAGTTGATAAGCGCCAGCGATCGTTTTCGGTTTAACGACAATCGCGGGCAAACCAGCCTGATGCGCGTGCCCGTGAGCTTCTGCTTCGCCGTGCTCGTCATCGTGTGGAGCCGTTACCGGTTGAGCGACAGCAGCATGATGATCATCACTTTCCGCGCCTTCCGCTGGATGCACGTCGTTGTGATGCTCATCGGCATGCGCGGTTTCATCATGCGCATGGTCGCCATGTTCACTCTCATGATCATGTTCCCCCTCATGCTCATGCGCGCCATGATCATGATCGGCATGCTCATTATGGTCGTGATCATCGTCCGCACCATGCGGTGGATGGATGCCGTGTACTCGCCACACCGCGTTCACTGGTACCAGAATCGCTTTATCCCACGCGCTGCCGTCAGCAGGCAAAACACCAACTACGGTGTAGGTGACGTCATCGTGCGCGTGCGCCCCTTCCGTCCCCACCTGACCATGAATTGGGCTAAATGTACTCCCAACCGTCAGCCCCGTTTGCGCCCCCACCACGGCTTCAAAGCCGTCGTTGAACACACGTCCGGCAGTGAGTTGTCGCTTACCGTTATCCGTGACCAGTGGCGGCGTGGTGCCGATAATCGGCATCCCCTGATAAAAATCACCAAACGCAACCGGTGCCGCCCAGGCGACCAGCGGGTTCTTCTCCAGATCGGTCAACACCTGCGCGGGAACCAACGTCAGCGCCGACGGTTGCAGAAACACGGACGACAGCACCAACTGGGTTTCACTCCCCGGCGCACCGATCACCAGATCGAAACGGTCAGCTGCTTTGGCGCTACCCATGCGCAGCGCCCTTTCCTGCAAGCTCACTGAAATACTTAACGCTGTCGCCGTCGCGATCAGCAACACCACGACCAGCACACCCGGCCAGAGCCGACGCCAGTCGACCCAGATAAGACGCCAAGGAATCATGCGCGATCCTCCTGATACGGCGTGTCCGCCATGAGGCGTCCTTTTTCCAGTTGAATACGGCGCGACATCTGCGATGCCAGACGTGCATCGTGCGTAATGGCAATAAGCGTCGCACGGCTATCGCGCGCCAGCGTCACCAGCAGATCGGCAATCTGTTCACCGCTCTGCGCGTCCAGACTGGCCGTCGGCTCATCGGCGACGATGATGTCCGGCTTGCTGAGCAAGGCTCTCGCGACGGCCACCCGCTGCTTCTCGCCGCGTGATAGCACTTCAATCGGACGTTTCGCGGTATCCAGCCCGACCTGCGCCAGCAGATCTGCCGCCCGCTGCCTGAGCGCCGCGGGGATCCGCCAGTGGTGAAACTGCGCGGGCAGTAAGACGTTCTCTATCGCACTCAGGCCGGGGAAAAGATGGAAATCTTGCATCACCAGCCCGATGTGTTGTGCCCGCCAGCGGTCGCGTTCCGCTTCGTTCATCTGCCAGATATCCTGCTTTTCCCACTGCACACAGCCCGTTCCGCTGTGATCCATCCCAGTGATGGCATTCACCAGCGTGGTCTTACCGGAGCCGGAAGGCCCCATCACCGCGACCCGCTCGCCAGAACGAATAGACAGCGCAGGAATATCCAGCACCGCCTCGGACGTATCGGGAAAAGTCACACTCAGGTGTTGAATCAATAACTCAGCCATCAGCGCTCCTAAAGGGTATCGAACGTGGCTTCACGCAGTCGCAGCAGGCTGACAAAACCCGTTTCAGGGTCGGTCCACGATCCGTGTTCCAGCACGCCTTCCACCTCAATCATGGTGTTGTTCTGTACGAAGGTCTGACGTTTGGCGAGGTAAACGACGAGGATATCTTCAGGCCAGTCCGCATCAGACGAACAGAAGGGGCACAGCGCCATCGGCATTTTGGTTAAGACAAAGAATTGTGACTCTGCCTTGAGCGGCGGTGCCATGAAGCCGCGCATCTTGACCCGTTTACCGGAGAGCGCTTTAACGTCATTGGAGAATTCCAGACCCAGCACGCCGTAAGAGGCGTACAGCTTATCGAAGGAGAGTTCAGGCTGCGCAGCGTTTACCGGAGTGATGCCACCAAGGAGGAGGATCACCAGCACCGCACGCAACCAAGAGAATAAAAGCGGGGTTGCCCCCGCTTTGCTGCATTTCGCATTATTCATAGCGTCGTAGGATTACTTTTTGTCCTGCGGTTTCACCGCCAGTGCATCAACAATCACGCGGAACAGATCGGTGTTTTCCATGTAACCACGGATACGCTCTGCGCCTGGGCCGCTCGCCTGAATCACCATATCGTCAACGGCATGAACACCCGTATCGGAAGAGCGTGGCAGAATCCCTTCGCGGAATACCGCACCCTGCACTTTCTCGTAGGCTTTGTTGGCTACGTATTCATCTTTTTCGTTCTTGATAGCAGGAACGAACTGACCATCCAGCTTCGGACGGAACGTCTCGTAATAGTCAGGGAAGTTGTTGAAGAATACAGCCAGACGTTTAGAAACGTTCAGGTCATCCGGATAGCCGTCTTTGTTGGCATCCTTATAGTTCGGGTAACCCGCATCTTCATACACGCCGACCTTCTCACGCATCTCGGTGCCCGGTTTGTTGTCATCAACGGTTCCGATGATGGACAGACCGTGCGTGTGGTCGCCCGTCACGATAATCATCGTATCGGGGTTTTTCTCGGCGAATTTCTTGGCGATCGCGACAGACTGATCCAGCATGATGGTGTTAGTGAAGGCGCGTTCCCAATCCAGCGGGTGAGACGCTTTGTCGATCAGCGCGGATTCCACCATCAGGAAGAAGCCGTCTTGGTTTTTGGACAGCACATCCAGCGCCGCCTGCGTCATGTCCGTCAGGTCAGGCTGGTTCGGGAATTTCTTGGCGACGTCATTTTTCAGGAAACGACGATCTATCACGCCATCCATGTTGCCGGTGTGGAACAGCCCCAGCAGTTTGGTAGCCTGCGCCGCGTTTTTCTTCAGTGAATCTGCGTCGGTAACCAGTGAATAACCCGCCTGCTGGAATTTCTCAACGTAGTTGGTTTCATCTTTACGCTTCGAACCCGGCGTGCTTTTCGGCAGGAAGTAAGCAGAACCGCCGCCCAGCATGACGGTAGGCTGCACGTTGTAGAACATCTCGACGATTTCAGCTTTATCCGCACGACGGCGAGTATGAGAGACAACTGCCGCTGGCGTGGCGTCCTGAAGTTCAGCATCGCTGACTACACCGACAGACATCTTGGTAGAACGCGTCAACAGCTCACCCAGCGTTTCCTGCTTCGGGTGTTCCAGTGAATTTTTGCTACGGCTGACGTACACACCCAATGCGTTTACGCCGGATTTGTGGCCGGTCATGTAGGCGCTCATGGTGTTGGCGCTGTCGGCCGCGATAGAGTCGGTACTGGACGTACCGGCAAACGCCATATATTGCAGGTCATCAATTGCCAGACGACCGTCCGCTTTCCCTTCCGTTACCCCTTTGGACAGGATGCGCGCGCCAGTACGGTGCGCAACGGACAGGCCATCGCCGATAAACAGAATCACGTTTTTGGCTTTACGCGTACCGGACGCCGAATAAACGTCCCAGTTCACCTGCGTCTTTTTACCTTTGGCTTCCGCCTCTACCACATACTTGCCTGCTTCCGGCAAGTTCACGTCGCGCAGCCAGATCGTGGACGCGTTGCCGCCGTCTTCACGCTCAACAAACGAGGCCGTTTTGCCCAGCACCTGCTGGTAATCCTTGCCGTTGATCAGAATACGGATATCTTCCGGCTTAAGTACTTCATCAAACTCGACTTTAAAATCGAATTTTCCGCCTGCCAGCATGGTGGCGCGGTCAATGGGATAAATGGCCTGAGCCTGAACCATCCCCGGCAAAGCAGCAGAAATCAGTAAAGGCAGTAACCAGCGAGCTTTCATTGTTATGTCCTTGGTTGCGTCATTGAGCAGGACATAACGTAGTTACCTTTTTTTACAGTTTGATGAATTTCACCATAAATTATTTCACTTATATCTAACCTACTCCGCTCTTTCCTTTAACGGAAAGCGGCGGCGCACGACGACAAAGAACAGCGGCACAAAGAAGATAGCGAGGAAGGTCGCGGCTAGCATGCCACCGATCACGCCCGTTCCCACAGCATGCTGACTCGCCGAACCCGCGCCGCTGCTGGTCGCCATCGGTAAGACGCCGAAAATAAACGCCAGTGACGTCATCAATATCGGCCGCAGTCGCTGACGGGAGGCTTCCAGCGTAGCCTCGACCAGATCCTTCCCTTTCTGGTTCATCTCGTTGGCGAATTCCACGATCAGGATGGCGTTCTTCGCCGATAGCCCGACCACCGTCAGTAGCCCAACCTGAAAATAGACATCGTTTTCCAGACCGCGCGCCCAGGTTGCTACCAGCGCCCCCAGCACGCCCATCGGCACCACCAGCATGACGGAGAATGGCACCGTCCAGCTTTCATATAGTGCGGCCAGACACAGAAATACCACCAGCAGCGAAATCGCATACAGCGCAGGTGCCTGCGCCCCGCTCAACCGCTCCTGTAACGACATGCCCGTCCATTGCAATCCAAAACCTTCCGGCAGTTGCGCCACCAGCGATTCCATAATATTCATCGCCGTACCGGTACTGACGCCCGGCGTCGCCTCGCCAACAATCTCCAGCGAGGAATAACCGTTGTAACGCTCAAGGCGCGGCGATCCGGTTTCCCAGACGGTTTGCGCAAAGGCGCTGAACGGCACCATTCCGCCGCTGTTGTTGCGCACATACCATTTACTGACATCGTCCGGCAGCATGCGGAACTTCGCCGCCGCCTGAACGTAAACTTTTTTCACACGACCACGGTCAAGGAAGTCATTCACATAGGTCGATCCCCAGCCCGTTTTCAGCGTGCTGTTAATGTCATCCACCGACACGCCCAGCGCCTGTGCTTTGCGCTGATCGATATGAATCCGCAGCTGCGAGCTGTCGTCCAGACCATTGTGACGCACACGTGTCAGCTCAGGATTACTGTCGGCCATACTTAACAACTGATCCCGCGCGGCCATCAGTGCGTCGTGCCCCAGCCCACCGCGATCCTGTAGCTGCATACCGAAACCCGCGGCACTCCCCAGCCCGTTAATCGATGGCGGGCTGCTGGCGAACACCCGCGCTTCCTGAATCTTGCGAAAGGCTTTGGTCGCGCGTTCGATCACAGCAAACGAGCTGCTCTCCGGCGTCGTGCGTTCATTCCAGTCTTTAAGGCGCACAAACAGCCGCGCGACGTTCTGCCCATTTCCACCCGGCCCCGAACCGATGGTGGAAAACACAGACGTCACAGTGTCTTTTTCCTGCGTGAGATAGTACTGCTCGATCTTGTTGACCACCTGTAAGGTCTGCTGCTGCGTCGAGCCCGGCGGGAGCTGTACTTGTGTCGTGAACACGCCCCGATCTTCCTGCGGCAAAAACGAAGTCGGCAGCCGGAAAAACAGAAAGGCCATAATCCCGATGATGCCCATATACAGCAGCAGCCAGCGTCCGCTGCTAATTAATATCTTGCCGACGCCACGCTCATACTTCAGCGATGTGCGGGTAAAGCTCTGGTTAAACCAGCCGAAGAACCCTTTGCGGCCGTGGTGTTGGCCCTTGGCGAGCGGCTTGAGCAGCGTCGCACACAGCGCAGGCGTCAGCGTCATCGCCACCAGCACCGATAGGATCATTGAGGTCACAATCGTGATGGAGAACTGGCGGTAAATCGCCCCTGTGGTGCCGCCAAAGAAGGCCATCGGCACAAACACGGCGGACAGCACCAGCGCAATCCCGACCAGTGCCCCTTGCACCTGCCCCATCGATTTTCGCGTCGCGTCCCGTGGTGAGAGCCCTTCCTCGCTCATCACTCGCTCTACGTTTTCCACCACCACAATGGCATCGTCAACCAGCAGGCCAATCGCCAGCACCATCGCGAACATCGTCAGGGTGTTCAGGCTAAAGCCGAAGGCATACAGCACGGCAAACGTGCCGAGCAACACCACCGGCACCGCAATCGTGGGAATCAGGGTGGCGCGGAAATTCTGCAAAAACAGGTACATCACCAGAAAGACTAGCAGCACCGCTTCAAACAGGGTTTTCACCACATCGGTAATCGAAGCTTTTACAAAGGGGGAGGTTTCGAAGGCAATTTTGGCTTCTAGCCCGTGCGGGAAGTACTGCGACAGCTCCTCGATACGTTCTCTGACGCGCTTATCCGTTTCCAGCTCATTCGCGCCAGACGCCAGCGTCACCCCCAGACCGGAGGCGGACTGACCGTTGAAACGGCTGAGAAAATCGTAGCGTTCGGCACCAAGCTCGACTTCTGCGACATTGCCGAGCGTCACGGCAGAGCCGTCTTGATTGACGCGCAGCGTGATATCACGAAACTGCTGTGGCGTCTCTAACAGCGATTGTGCGTTGATCGTAGCGTTCAGCGCCTGATTATCCACCGACGGTACACCGCCAACCTGCCCTACCGAGACCTGACTGTTCTGCGATTCGATGGCCCGTACCACGTCGCTGGTGGTCAGCGCATAATCCATCAGTTTGGCCGGATCCAGCCAGATGCGCATCGCATACTGCGATCCATAGGCAGAAACCTCGCCCACCCCGCTGATGCGGCTGATCGGCTCCTGAATATTGGTTGCGACATAATCGGCGATATCCTGTTTATCCATACTGCCATCGGTAGAGACAAACGCGACCATCAGGATATTGGTATCGCCAGTTTTACTGACGGTGACGCCCTGCTGCTGGACTTCCTGCGGCAGTTTGCGGATAGCAGACTGAAGCTGGTTTTGCACCTGCTGGCGGGCTTCATCGGGATCGGTGCCTGCCTCGAAGGTCAGCATGACTCTGGCTTGCCCGGTATTGCTGCTGTCCGAGGACATGTACATCAGGTTATCCAGCCCGGTCATGCTCTGTTCGATAACCTGTGTAACGGTATTTTCCAGCGTCTGCGCCGATGCACCGGGGTAGCTCGCCGTGATCCGCACGCTGGGCGGTGCCAGATCGGGATACTGTTCCAGCGGCAATGACTTGATGGCCAACATACCGCACAGGCTGAGAAGGATAGCCAGCACCCACGCAAAAATGGGACGGTCGACAAAAAAGTTCGCCATCTCTCCTACACTCCTCAGCCCTATTTTGACGTGGCTGCTTCACGAGCAGCCTACTTATTATCAACCGGAATAGATTCACTCACCCCAGAGAAAAACCCTGCGCACAGGGTGCCAAGTTACCTTAACTGCCGACGTCAGCTAAATCGTGGAGAAATTGAGGAGAAAATGTAAATTATCGTCGGCTACGCCTGAGCGAACGTGATCACCTGCTCGATAAAAGCGTCAGGATGCGAGATAAACGGTGCATGCGCAGCCTTTGGAATCACTACCGAGGTTGAGTCCGACCACTGATCATCCAACAACCCAGCCACCTTGCGTGGTACCAGCCCATCTAAGGCACCATAGAGCCGCAGGAATGGCACGGCCAAGTCAGCTAACGGCTGGCGTAAATCCGCTTCACGCAAAATGGCCAGCCCGCCGTTTAATACCTCGACTGACGGCATCGGCTGTTCCAGCACCACACTTTTTAACAGTCGGGCATCCTGCCGTGCGCTTTCCGTTCCCAGTGTTTGCAGCGCCAGAAACCGTTCGACCGTACGCTGGAAATCTTCACTAAGCTGCTGTTGAAACCCCTGCAAGACGTCTGGCTTGATTCCCGGCCAGCCGTCCTGTGCGCTGAAACAGGGCGATGACGCCACGGTAATCAGCTTTTCCACCCGCGCAGGGGCGCTCAACGCAATCTGGCTGGCAACCAGTCCACCCAGCGACCACCCTAACCAGACGGCACGCTCCGGTGCCTGCGCGAGCACGTAGTCCGCCATGTCGCTCAGCGACATCGGCCCAAATCCCTGACTTCTGCCATAGCCCGGCAGATCGACCAGATGCAGACGAAAATGCGGGGCGAGTCGCGCAATAATGCTTTGCCATACCTGCGCATTCAATCCCCATCCGTGCAGCAACACAAGATCCGTGTTTCCTGCACCTTCGGTCTGCCAATACAACGCCGCCATCAGTTATCTTCCTTTCTCAGGGAACCCCTTAACGCTTGCATGGGGTCAATATATTTCAGGGAAAACCATATTTAGGAAAAACGATCTTTAAGGAAAACAATGTTAACCATCTCCGCACGCTGCTGGCTATGCTTATTGCCGCTTCATCACAGCCAGCAGGGTATTTGCTCGTACTGCCAGCGCCATTTGCCCCGCTTGCCTCTCTGCTGCCCGCGCTGTGGCTTGCCCTCAGCCGACACCACGCATCAGTGCGGACGCTGCCTACAGAACCCGCCGCCCTGGCAGTCGATGACCTTTATCAGCGACTACGCGCCACCGTTCAACACGCTGCTGAAGCATTTCAAATTTCACGGTAAAACCGAACTGGCAGCGGTACTCGCCCGACAGCTGTTATTGCGCTGGCAGATGACCTACCGCGAACGAAAGCTCACCGGACACGTTCCCCTGTTTCGCCCTGACCGCCTGTTTACCGTTCCCCTGCACCGGAACCGCCAGTGGCGGCGTGGCTTCAACCAGACCGAGCTGCTCGCTCGGCCTCTCGCCCGCTGGCTGAACTGTACTTACGAGCCACGCGAATTGCAGCGCACCCGACGCACGCCGCTACAGCAAACGCTCAGCGCCAGCGCGCGGCGGCGAAACCTACGGGGCGCGTTTTCCTGTGATGTCTCGCTGTCTGGGCAACAGGTGGTTTTACTGGATGATGTGGTTACGACGGGTAGTACCGCAGCCGAAATCAGCAGGCTGCTGCTGGCCCAAGGTGCAGCGGGCGTTCAGGTCTGGTGTTTGTGCCGAACCTTGTAGTCGGGGGGAGGATGGGCGTATTATAACCGATAAGTGCAGTCAACTATCGAGCTTACTATTATGATCCGTATTACCGATGCTGCTCAGGAGCATTTCCTGAAACTGTTGGCAAAACAGGAAGAAGGCACACAGATTCGCGTATTTGTTATCAATCCAGGTACGCCAAACGCCGAGTGCGGTGTGTCGTATTGCCCGCCGGATGCCGTAGAAGCCAGCGATACCGTACTGAAGTTTGAGAAGATTTCCGCTTACGTGGACGAACTCAGCGCGCCTTATTTGGAAGACGCTGAAATCGACTTCGTGACCGACCAGCTAGGTTCTCAGCTCACGCTGAAAGCGCCGAACGCCAAAATGCGTAAAGTGGACGACAGCGCCCCGCTGATGGAACGCGTGGAGTATGTGCTGCAATCGCAGATCAACCCACAGCTGGCGGGCCACGGCGGCCGTGTGACGCTGATGGAAATTACCGACGATGGTCTGGCGATTCTGCAATTTGGCGGCGGCTGTAACGGCTGTTCTATGGTTGACGTCACGCTGAAAGAAGGGATTGAGAAAGAGCTACTGGAAAAATTCCCCGATCTGAAAGGCGTGAGAGATCTCACCGAACACCAGCGCGGCGAGCACTCCTACTATTAATCGTCTCCCCTGCTGATTTATCTTTGCTTTTCCTCCCCGATTCAGGGGAGGAAGAGTATTTGTTCTGTTGTCAGGCTTTCTGCGCTTTCATCGGCGCGCCACGACGCAAATCCATATCCCGAACCAGTCGCTCAAGGCAGCGGTCAGCGAAGATCGACTCCAGCGGACGCGTGAGCTTACGCCGCCAGTTGGGGTATTCACGATTGGTGCCCGGCACATTGACCGGTGTCGCCATATCCAGCCAGTCTTCCAACTGGAATCCCACCAGTGCGCTTGCGCTGTCGGCGACATAGCGATGAACGCCACGGCTTAGCGGTGCGCCCATTGTCGTCAGCGCCGAGTTGCGGCCAACCCGCTGCGGCAATAGCCCGAATTCGTGCAACGCGTTGAGCAACCCCTGTTTTGCTTTCTCACGCTGCTGCATTTGTTCTTGCAGTAACGCTTCCGTCGGATACAGCCCCAATTCCCGCCCCAGTGATAAATCCACGGTCTGCCAGTAGCCGCGCAGCGTTGGGAGATCGTGCGTGGTAATGGTTGTCATTGCCTGACGTGGGTAATCTTCCGGTGCGCGGAAGTGGTTCTCGTCGTCCTTTTCAAAGAACAGCACCTTGTAAGAATAAATACCGTAGTCATGTAGCTTACTGATAATTTCCGGCGGCACCGTGCCTAAATCCTCGCCGATAACCAGGCAGCGATGACGCTGACTTTCCAACGCCAGCACGGCCAGCAGGTCGTCGACCGGATAATGCACGTAAGCTCCGTTGCCCGCCGATTCCGCCTTGGGTATCCACCACAGGCGCAAGAGCGCCATCACATGATCGATACGCAGGGCACCACAATGCGCCATGTTGCTGCGCAGTACGTCGATAAACGGTTGATAGCCACGCAGTTGCATCATGGTGGGATTCATCGGCGCAAGCTGCCAGTCTTGTCCCTGTGGCCCGAGCGGGTCCGGCGGTGCGCCGATAGAGGCATCAAGACAATAGAGCTGCCGTTCGTCCCACGTTTCCGCGCCACCTTGTGCAACGCCAACGGCTAAATCACGATACAGGCCGAGCGGTAAGCCAAGCTGTTTACTGTGCGCGTAGCACTCCGCGAGTTGCTCGTGCGCCACCCATTGCAGCCAGCTGTAGAACGTAATCTCGTCGTGGTATTCACGGCGGAAGGATTTTACGGTTTCGCTGTGTACATCATGATAGCTGGCCGGCCACTGGTGCCAGTCCGCATAATTCTCGCCCTGTTTTTTCAGGTGAGCCTGCAACGCATCAAACGTCGCCTGAAGCTGTAAACTCTGCCCGCCGCTGACGACAAACTGACGAAAGGCGCTAATGCGCGGGTCCAGCGCACTGCGTGTCGTAAAGTAGCGGAAAGCCAGCCGTAAAGCGGTCAGCTTAAGCGCCGTCACCGGTTCATAATCGACCCAGCGCCCCGCTCGCAGCGAAACGATTGCGCTTTGCGTATCCTCACGGTGCCACCATGCCTGCGCTTCCCCGCTCTGCTGAAAATCATCGATCCAATTGACATCGATATAAATAATGTTCAGCCAGTGTCTGGATGAAGGACTGTAAGGGCTCGCAGCCTCTGGCAATGCGGGATACAGCGAATGCAGTGGGTTCAGCCCCACAAAGGCACCGCCGCGTCGGGCAATTTGCTCCACCAGTTGGCGCAGGTCGCCAAAATCCCCGACGCCCCAGTTGTTCTGCGAACGTAAGGTGTAAAGCTGGACGGTCACGCCCCACCAGCGTTTACCCTGTAATAAGGCTTCGGGTTCATAGCAGCGGTGCGGCGCGACAATAATCCGGCAGCTCCAGCGTTGGTCGGCTTGCGTTAACGTCAGGTAGTGGTAACCCAGCGGCAGCACACCCGGCAGAGCCAGCGTTGAACCGCCGGTGATCTGTCCTTGAATTTGACCGCCATTTTCATACATCAGCGTCCAGAGGAATTCACCGTGACCAGCAAGTTCGATGACCGCATCCCGGCCTTGCAAAAAGACCCGAACGGGCGGCAAGGGTGCATTACCGCTATCAGAAACGTCCATCATTGCCTGAATCTGGTTTCTGATTGCGGCCGCAACCATGTGCTCTTTGCCATACGCATCGGTGTAGCTTTCCGCGATGCCTGTCTGCTGGCTTGCCAGTTTATCCACCTTGAACACCCTCTCCTTTTCCTAACGATGCGCCTGCCAAATGCGCGTCTGGTAATCATGAATCGCCCGGTCCGAACTGAACATCCCCATTCTGGCGGTATTCAGCACACAGCGGCGCGTCCATTCATCCGGCTCACGGTAAAGCGCATCAACACGCTGCTGCACCTCACAATACGGTGCAAAATCGGCCATTAACATATAGGGATCGCCCAGCTTCAGCAGGCTATCCAACAGCGGAGCAAACGCGTTTTTATCCCCCTGACTGAACGCTCCACTCGCTAGCTCGTTCAGTACTTCACGTAGCAGCGGCGTCACGGCGAGGTAGTCAGACGGATCATAGCCCTGCGTCTGTAGCGCTTTTACCTGTTCGACGGTGTGACCGAAAATGAACAGATTGTCTTCACCGACCTGCTGCGCCATTTCTACATTCGCTCCGTCCAGCGTACCGACGGTCAGCGCGCCGTTCAGCGCCAGCTTCATATTGCCCGTACCGGACGCTTCTTTACCTGCCGTCGAAATCTGTTCAGAGACATCCGCAGCAGGAATCATCCGTTCAGCCAGCGAGACGCGATAGTCCGACGGGAAGATCACCTTCAGGCGATCGTTAACGCGGCGATCCTGATTAATGACCGCAGCGACCCGGTTAATGGCATAAATGATATTTTTCGCTAATACATAGCCCGGTGCCGCTTTGGCACCGAACAAAAAGACGTGCGGCACTATATCCAGATGCGGATTGTCACGCAATTGACGATATAGCGCGAGGATATGAAGCAGATTCAAATGCTGGCGTTTGTACTCATGCAATCGCTTGATTTGCACATCAAACAGCGCTTGCGGATCGATAACAATGTCGTACTGCTGGCGGAGATAGGTCGCCAACTGCGTTTTATTCTCGGCTTTGATTTGTCGATAGCGCTCACGAAAGCCAGCATCGTCAGCGTAAGGTTCCAGCCCTTGCAGCGCAGGCAGGTCATTCACCCACGGCGTGTGCAGTGTGTCGTCGATCAGCGCGGACAGTGCCGGGTTACACTGTTTTAGCCAGCGGCGTGGCGTAATGCCGTTGGTGACATTATGGAATTTGGTCGGCCACAACTGGTGGTATTCCGGGAACAGATCTTTCACCACCAGTTCCGAGTGCAGCGCCGCCACGCCGTTGACCGCAAAGCAACTGACGACGCACAGGTTTGCCATGCGAATCTGGCGCTGATGGCGAATCGCGAGCTTCGCCCATACCTGCCGATCGCCGGGCCATTTCTGCTCAACCTGCGCCTTAAACTGCGTATCAATTTGCCGGATGATAGACAGGTGGCGAGGAAGCAGCCGGCTAAACAGTCGTTCGTCCCAGTGCTCAAGCGCTTCCGGCATCAGCGTGTGGTTGGTATAGGCAAAGGTGCGTCCGGTTATCGACCAGGCTTCATCCCACGGTATCTGATGCTCATCCAGCAGCAGACGCATCAGTTCAGGGATCGCCAACGTCGGGTGGGTGTCATTAAGCTGGATGACTTCATAATCCGGCAGCGTGGACAGCGCGCGCCCCGCGTTGAGATGACGACGCAGAATGTCGGCCACCGAACAGGCGCAGTGGAAATACTGCTGCATCAGGCGCAGGCGTTTACCCGCCGCGTGATTGTCATTCGGATACAGCACGCTGGTCAGGCTGGAGGCGGAAATCCCCGCCTGTGCCGCACGCAGATAGTGCCCTTCGTTGAATAGCGTCAAATCAAACGGATCGCGATGCGTCGCACGCCACAAACGCAGCGGCTGCGCAGCGCCGTTGTGATAGCCAATCACCGACAGGTCACAGGCTTCACCTCTGAAAACGGTATCCGGCAGCCAGCGCAAGGTTCCGTCAGTTTGGGGTTGCAGACGCCCGCCAAACCCGACATCCACCGCCAGCTCCGCGCGCGGTAAAAACCACGGATAGGTATCGCGCTGCCAGTCATCGGCCGTTTCCTGCTGCTTTTCCTGCGCAAAGTGCTGGCGGAACAGGCCATACTGATAGTTGAGGCCGTAACCCGTTGCGGGCTGCCCCACCGTCGCCATCGAATCCAAAAAGCAGGACGCCAGCCGACCTAACCCGCCGTTGCCTAACCCCGGATCGGTTTCCTGCTCCAGAATATCACTCAGGTTCAACCCTTGCTCGGCCAGCACGGCGGCTACCGCGTCATACCATCCCAAATTCAACAGATTGTTGCCCGTCAAACGGCCGGGGAGAAATTCCATCGACAGGTAGTTCACATGGCGCTGAGGCGTATGGGTATTAGCTGTAGGAGACGTTGAAGAGGCTGAATGCATCAGCAACTGTTCAGACAGCGCAAGGCTGACAGCACGCCAGCACTGCACTGGCGTCATCGCGTTAAGCGAGGCGACGCCACCGAGCCGCTGTTGGCGGCGCAGCGCGGCGGTAAATTCTGATGCATCAAAGGCGATAGCGGGATGGGCGGAGGAAATGGGCTGCGTTAACGCATCTGGTTTTTTTGCAGCCGCTGAACGTTTTGGCGATCCTGATACTTTTGATGATTCTGATCGCGTTGCAGAATGCGACTTTCTTGAAGAATCTGACATCGTGCCTCCTCCTTTGTCCATCATGGAAAAGGCACATCGGGTTCAACACAACTCCAACTGTACCTTATGTTGTTCAATGATTTTCAGTACGCTGGGTGGTGGTGACTGATCGGTAAAAAGATAGTCGATCAAATCCATGTTGCCCAAATTCACCATCGCATTACGACCAAACTTGGAATGGTCCGTCACCAGCATGACGCAGCGAGAGTTTTCAATAATCGCCCGTTTTGTGCGCACTTCATGGTAATCAAACTCCAGTAATGACCCATCCATGTCAATACCACTGATGCCCAAAATGCCGAAATCCAGACGGAACTGAGAGATAAAATCCAGCGTCGCCTCCCCCATGATGCCGCCATCGCGGGTACGCACTTCGCCACCGGCCAAGATCAGGCGAAAATCCTCTTTTGCCGTCAGCAGCGTTGCCACATTCAGGTTATTGGTGACCACGCGCAGATCCTTATGCTGCATCAGCGCATAGGCCACCGCTTCGGGCGTGGTACCGATATCGATAAACAAGGTGGCCCCGTCTGGAATCTGGCTCGCTACCCGACGGGCAATGCGCGCTTTTTCATCCGACCACATCATTTTACGGTCATGGTAGGCCGTGTTAACCGAGCTGGACGGCAATGCCGCACCGCCGTGGTGGCGATGGATTTTATTCTGCTCGGCCAGCTCGTTCAGATCGCGACGAATGGTCTGCGGGCTCACCGCAAAATGCTCCACTAGCTCTTCAGTACTGACATAGCCCTGCTGGCGCACCAGCTCAATAATGGCGTCATGCCGTTGTGTCTGCTTCACATTTATCCCCTAAGACGCCCCGATTTACCGGGGGTTTGTTTTATTATACGTGTCCCAAAAGGCCATCAATAGCCCGACAACCAGCCCAGCTACATGCGCCGCATTCGCAATCGACATGCCTAAAATATCGAAATATCCGGCGATCAGCCACAGTAAAGCGAAGGCCATCAGACTGCGCGGCATGGATAAATAACCGTCAGGCTCTCGTTCCCCTCGCAGCCAGACATAGCCCATCAGGGCATAAACCACGCCAGACAGGCCACCAAAATGGGTGCCGCTAAACCAGGACTGCGCCCAGCCGCTAACCAGCGCGGAAACCAGCGTGATGACCAGCAATTTCCCGGTTCCCAGTACTTTTTCAACCGGGCCGCCCAGATACCACCACCACATCAGATTGAACAAAATATGCAGCAGGGAAAAGTGCAACAAAACATGACTAAACCAGCGCCACACCTCGACCTGTTGCCCTTCAGCCGGGAACGCCAGCCATACCATCACGCTCTCATAGCCCGAAATCTGCATCAGGATGAACACCGCAATCGTCACGACCATCAGGGATAGCGTCAGCGGGCCAGCCTTCTGTTTCAGCGTTTGCAGGTAAGAGTAGCGTTGGTATTGAATACCGGTATCCATCGATCCCGTTTGCCAACTGGCCGCCAGATAGCGCGGGTTTGTCGGGTCGCGCAGAAAAATCTCCAGCGCTTCCTGAACCTTACTCAGTTGGGTTTCATCCTCCAGCCACAGTTCAGCTTCATGTCCCTGAGGCCGCATTTCCAGATAGACCTGCTGTGTACGCATGTAATCAACAAATGCCTGAGCCAGACGCGGGTTGGAGAGAGCAATAACGCGGATTGTCATAACGGGAAGCGCCAATGTGTGGGTTGAGTAAAGAACATGAGAATAAAAAAGCTAATCGTCATGCGATCAGGCTTGTGCCTGCGTATCTTGTGGGTAGCGATTTTGCCAGGCTTCAAAGCCGCCATCGATACTGAACACCGAATCAAACCCTAGGCTAATCAGGTACTGTGCAGCATTGCGGCTGCTAATGCCGTGGTAGCAAATCACCATGACTGGTGCTTCGAGGTCAGCGCTGCGCACAAAGTCAGACAGCGTCTCGTTCGTCAGGTGCGTCGCGCCAGGAACATGGGCTGCGGCAAAACTCTGTGGATCGCGAATATCAACGACAACGCCCCCTTCCTGCCAGCGGGAATGGGCTTGCTCAATACTGATAGCTTCAAATTGTTCCATCGAAAGTGACAACCTTGTTAATAATGGACAGGATGTTAGTAACCACTGACCTCATGGCAACCCGAGGCGTCATTGTAACCCGCCTTCAACGGCATAAAACCCATATGATTATAAGGTTATTTATAAAAACAGTGCTTCACTAATGTGGAGAGTGACGACAAAACAGCACAATTTCAGCCCAATATCCCTTCTTTTAATGTGACAATTATCATCATATTGTTAGGCTCGTCACGCATAAATGTTTTTATTTGGTTAACCATTGGCTGATTTGTTTGTTTTCGATTATTATAATGCTCGAAAACGAACATTTTGATTTATTCGAGGGTGGAGGAAGAAACGTGGAAACCAAAGATCTAATCGTTATCGGCGGCGGAATTAACGGTGCAGGCATCGCCGCAGATGCGGCTGGGCGAGGGTTATCAGTCCTGTTGTTGGAAGCGCAGGATCTTGCCTGTGCCACGTCCTCCGCCAGTTCCAAGCTGATTCACGGCGGCCTGCGTTACCTTGAGCACTATGAGTTTCGTTTGGTCAGCGAAGCACTGTCCGAGCGCGAAACGCTGCTGAAAATGGCTCCGCACATTATTTTCCCCATGCGCTTTCGTTTGCCCCATCAGCCGCACCTGCGTCCGGCCTGGATGATTCGTATCGGCCTGTTCATGTACGACAACATTGGCAAACGCGTCAGCCTGCCCGCCAGTAAAGGCCTGAAATTCGGCGCAGATTCTGTGCTTAAGCCTGAGCTGAAACAGGGCTTTGAATATTCTGACTGCTGGGTGGACGATGCGCGTCTGGTGGTGTTAAACGCGCAGGAAGTGACAAAACGCGGTGGGGAAGTCCGTACCCGCACCAAAGTCACTCGCGCTCGCCGTGAGCAAGGCGTGTGGATTGTGGATGCGGTTGATTCACTGACCGGCGAAACCTTCACCTGGCGCGCCAAAGGTCTGGTGAACGCCACGGGTCCGTGGGTGAAAGAATTCTTTGATGACGGCCTACAGCTGAAATCGCCTTACGGCATCCGTTTGATCAAAGGCAGCCACATTGTGGTGCCAAAAGTCCATAACCAGCCGCAAGCGTATATTCTGCAAAACAAAGATCACCGTATTGTGTTCGTAATCCCGTGGCAGGATGACTACTCAATCATCGGCACGACCGACGTGGAGTACAAAGGCAATCCGCACGATGTGAAGATCGATGATAACGAAGTCGGCTACCTGTTGGATGTGTATAACGACCATTTCAAACAGCAGCTTACGCGTGATGATATCGTCTGGACTTACTCTGGCGTGCGTCCACTGTGTGATGACGAATCCGATTCTCCGCAGGCGATTACCCGTGACTACACGCTGTCAGTCGATGATGATAACGGTCAGGCTCCACTGCTTTCCGTATTTGGCGGCAAGCTGACGACATACCGTAAGCTGGCAGAACACGCGCTGGATAAGCTGCACAAATACTACCCGCAAGCGGGTAAAGCCTGGACGAAAGGTGCAGTACTGCCGGGTGGCGATATCGCTGGCACGCGTGATGACTACGCCGCCGCGCTGCGTCGCCGCTTCAATCTGCCTGAATCACTGACGCGCCGTTACAGCCGCACCTACGGTTCAAACAGCGAACTGATTCTGGCAAACGCGAAAGGTCTCAGCGATCTGGGTGAAGATTTCGGCCATGACCTGTATGAAGCAGAGCTACGTTATCTGGTCGAAAAAGAGTGGGCTGTCACGCTGGACGACGTCATCTGGCGCCGTACCAAACTGGGCATGCGCTTTGATGACGCCCAGAAACAACGCGTCAGCGACTGGCTGGCAAACCATTACCAGCAGATGGCAAAAGCGGGTTAATTGCTCCAGCCCTACTTCTCGATCAGGCCTCCTGATCGAGAAGCCTTCCTACTATAAATAGCAGACGTCCAAAATACTCTTATCGTACGAACCCTGTTCTCCGATGATGATTGAGTCTTTTTGATTCGCCCTCTAATTTATTCCCCATGAGATTATTTCAATATTAATCAATGGACTTGCTTAGTTTTAGTCCTTTTTTGTGCTATTGACTCTGAAAAAATCTTGTTATCCTTTACGCGTACTGTCTTAAAAGGAATAGCGTCAAGGATGCCACATGGAACGTTTTCATTACTCTTCACACCGCTTCAACCCTGCAACCTTCTTGTCTCCCACGACGTGAACACACCGACTCTCCGCTCAACTTAAATGTTTTGCGCTTTTCGCCTGCGTAGCGTGGTTATCAATGTGATGCTTTATCAACTTGTCGAGCAACACGAGGCACTCTGGCGAGCAACGCCTACTCACTCTGTGGTAATGGAGGATAGCATCAGACATTTCCCACCCAGTGAAAGAATGAACATCGTTCGCAAGGCGCTGAGAAAAGCCGATCAGGCTGGTGCGATAGAAGCTCAAAGACGGCTGTGGGCATTAGTCTATCTGGAAGGTGGTCGTCAGGCTTTAGAAAAACAAAAGGGACGAACATGAGTGCGGCAAATGGTTTGATTAGAGCAATCTCGGGGTTGATAACGGCGATATGGCAGATCTTGCCGCGCTGGGGGCGGTGGGTGGCAAGCATTCTGCTGGTACTTTGGCTGGGCTGGACGTTTCTGATTCAGGAACGGCATGGCGGAGCGTCAATCGTTGTTCATTCGGTGATCGATCGCCCCATTAGCTATGTGTACGTCAATGGCAATATGGGTAGCAATACTGATGCGTTTGATGGATTTCATGCAGGAGGAGGAGGAAGCGCTGGCCCCTATCGGATAGATGGGGACAAGGTCAATATTAAATGGGAACTTGCGATGACTCGTAAACAATATGATGAGCTTGGATATCGTCCAGAGATCCACTCTGTGGTCTTACCGATGCCTAAACGAGATAAGGGGCAGAATGGTTTCTGTGTGCTGATGTTACCTGATAATAAACCGATGATTCGGTGGGCTGAAAGCTGTGTCGTTGAAATGGATAGCATCGTCGATACCTATAGAACAAGGAGATAAATAAGGTGGATTGGGATGATCTTGAATGTCGCGTTGCGCGTGAAGAGAGCCGCCATCAGGCGGGGATAGGCACCTGCTCTCTGGCGTTACAGATAGGTTTCTTCTTCGATGGTCTGAAACGCAATATCAATGTGGATGAAGAAAGCCAGCGTCTGACTAACGTGGGCCGTTTGTTTCGTGCTCACCCTCTGGAGATAAAAGCAGGTCTTACCTCTTCGTATTCTTACGCCAAAATTTATGTCCCCGGCCTGGGAACCCCCCTTGACGATACGCCGTCCGAGAGACTAGATAGCATTATGGACGCCAGACAGAAGGCGCTGCCTGAGGACTATGCCGATGCACTGGTTGAACAGGGGAAAGAAACGGCGGTCGATACCGTTAGGGGTGCTTTTAAGGGAGACTGGAGTCAGGCGCTCTCCAATAAACTGGACGACCTGCGGACCATGAAGAGTGGCCTCGACGCTGCAGCGTCCGCTGCCAAAAAGGCGGTAACCCGCTCGTTGCTCGAGGCCGCCGAGCCTATTCGGGATAATCCGATCGTGGCTGAGTTGCTCATGACTGGCGTTGATGCGCGGGTGGATTCAGCAAAGAACCAATTCAAGCTAAACGTGGCGGATGTAAAAAAAATTAATCAACTGCCCATCAAATTGATCCAGATTTCGGTGTTCGGTGCCGATCTGGGAGCGGCGTTGGCTCGGCGCTTTATCGACGAGTTATTGGAGTCGGTCTGTACCAAGGTGGGAAACGAATACCGTTATGAGGACAGTAAAGTCGAGGTCATTTTTGCTGGCCTGTTCGACTGCACGCGCCGCAGCTCGCTGGACATGGGGGATACGGTGGCAACCGTCTCTGACGGAGCCGGACTCGTTGCCCGGCACCCTGTTGTTGGCATGATCACCACGGCTTTTGGCGCGAAAGTGATTGCGTTCGATAAACCTCTTCATCCGGCAGTAAAAAACGCCTTGCACCTGATAGCGGCACATGAACGGCGAGAATCCCGTCCTCTGTTGCCGTTGGGGCCGCTCAAATCAGGCTGGCGTGAAGTGCTCTGCCCCGGCATCAGTGAAGATGTGACGGGTGGGCTGCTCCCCAACGAACAGCGCCCCAGCGCCGAGCTGTGTCGGGTGCCGCTGCGACAGATGTTCGAAACGGCGCGCAAGGCACAGGTGCCTTTCCCCAATTTTCTCACTCTTGATGCTAAAAACCCACGAGTAGCCCAATATTTCATCATGCAGGATAGCCGGCTGGGCTACTCGGCGAAGGCATACAGTGAGTTCTACAGCAAATGGGTGGGGCAAATGAACCCGACACCGGAAGCGTTTGAACTGCACATGATCCACTATTGCGTTTGGCTGGGGGAAAAACTGCATGATTACAAGATACTCCGTCAAAACACGACAGGCAGTGAGCGGGAGAAGCTGAACGCGCAGTGGGGCTGGTTGATACAGGTCGGGCGCGATGCGGAGAACGTGTTGAGAAGCCGGGGGCTGCGCCGACAGATGTATCAGGGAGCCAATTTGGTGAAGTTTTTTGATGAAACTAAGCGAGTGCCGCGTGAGGTAGATATTTTCTTCAATTATTTTATGCACGATTTTGCGTCAGAGGAACTCAAGTTCGCTACGCTGAACGATCAGGCGGGTACGATGTTGAGGAACAATAACTTCTTCGTCCCACGCGGAATCGAGATAGTTGCTGCCGATGACGAAGCTGCTGCATGATCGTTGCAACTCTAAACACGGCTCTCCCCCAACCTTAGTAAACAGGCGTTCATTGAACGCCTGTTGTCTTTTTAAAACTTAGTCATAAGAGAGAAGCCCTTCTCTCATCACAACCGTATCGGTTTGATATTCCAGATGTCTTTTGCGTATTCGCCAATGGTACGGTCAGACGAGAAATAGCCCATGTTGGCAATATTCTGGACGGCACAGCGCGCCCATTCGTCCTTGTTCTGATACAGCTCATCCACCCGATCCTGCGTATCCACATAGCTGCGATAGTCTGCCAGTAACTGGTAGTAATCACCAAAATTCACCAGTGAATCAAACAGATCGCTGTAGCGTCGGCTATCGTCAGGGTTGAAAACGCCCGTGGTGATTTGCGTCAGCACGCGGTGTAATTCTTCGTCCTGATCGTAATATTGCCGTGGGTTGTAACCGTTCTGCCGTAGCGCTTCGACCTGATCGGCCGTGTTGCCGAAGATAAACATATTCTCTTCGCCAATATGTTCCAGCATTTCGACATTCGCCCCATCCAGCGTGCCGATCGTCAGTGCGCCGTTCAGCGCAAATTTCATATTACTGGTCCCGGATGCTTCCGTTCCCGCCAGCGAGATCTGTTCAGAGAGATCCGCTGCTGGGATGATCAGCTGCGCCAGACTCACGCTGTAGTTCGGGATGAAGACCACTTTCAGCCGATCGTGCAGGGTCGGATCGTTGTTGACCACCTTCGCGACGTCGTTGATCAAGTTAATAATGTGCTTCGCCATGTAATAAGCTGACGCCGCCTTGCCCGCAAAAATGACGACACGCGGCACACGCTCGACCTCGGGGTCATCCTTAATGCGGTTATAGAGTGTCATGACGTGCAACACGTTCAGCAGTTGGCGCTTATATTCGTGAATACGCTTGATCTGCACATCAAACAGCGATTCCGGGTTAACCACAATATTCAGGTTTTCCGCCATATAGTTCGCTAAACGCACTTTATTCTTCAGCTTCACCTTGCTGATTTTCTGCACAAATGCCGGATAATCGATGTGCTGTTTCAGTTCGCTCAACTGGCTCAGATCGGTGCGCCAAGTCTGCCCAATGGTGTCATCCAGAAGCTTGGAAAGCGACGGGTTGGCCAGCGCCAGCCAGCGTCGCGGCGTCACACCATTGGTTTTATTACAGAAGCGGTTGGGGAAAAGTCGGGCAAAGTCGGCAAACAGGGACTGCACCATCAGATCCGAATGCAGCTCCGATACGCCGTTCACCTTATGGCTGGCGACCACGGCCAGCCACGCCATCCGCACTTTACGCCCGTTGTTTTCATCAATGATGGAGACTCGCGCCAGCAGCTCGTTGTCATCAGGGACTTCTTTCTGGACGTACTCCAGAAAATGTTCGTTAATTTCGAAAATCAATTGCAGATGGCGCGGCAGAATTTTACCCAGCATATCAACCGGCCAGGTTTCCAGCGCTTCCTGCATCAGCGTGTGGTTGGTATAGGAGAAGACTTTCCTCACCACGGTCCACGCCTCTATCCATTTGAATTTATGCTCATCAATCAGCAAACGCATCAGCTCAGGGATGGCCAGCACCGGATGCGTATCGTTCAGGTGGATGGCGAACTTCTCCGCCAAATTGGCGTAGGTCTTATGCATCATCCAGTGGCGGCTCAGAATGTCCTGCACTGTAGCGGAAACCAGGAAGTATTCCTGACGCAGACGCAGCTCGCGGCCTGAATAGGTGGAATCATCGGGATACAGCACACGCGACACGTTTTCCGAGTGGTTTTTATCTTCCACCGCCGCAAAATAGTCGCCCTGATTGAATTTACCCAGATTGATTTCGTTACTGGCCTGCGCGCCCCACAGACGCAGTGTATTGGTGGCATCCGTATCAAAACCGGGAATGATTTGGTCGTAGGCACAGGCAATAACTTCTTCCGTTTCCAGCCAGCGCATTTTGCTGCCTTCCTGCTGGATTCGGCCGCCGAAGCGCACTTTGTAACGCGTGCTATGACGGGGGAATTCCCACGCATTACCGTATTCCAGCCAGTAGTCCGGCGATTCCGCCTGCTTGCCGTTAACAATATTTTGTTTAAACATGCCGTATTCGTAGCGAATACCGTAGCCGCGCCCCGGCAGCGCCATCGTCGCCAGCGAATCCAGGAAGCAGGCAGCCAGACGCCCCAGGCCGCCATTCCCTAAGCCGGGATCGTTTTCTTCCTGTAGCAGATCGTCCAGTTCCAGCCCCATACCATCCAGCGCGGCCTTCAGATCGTCATACAATCCCATCGCCAGCAGTGCGTTCGACAACGTCCGCCCCAGCAAAAATTCCATCGACAGGTAATAGACCTGCCGCACATCTTGCGAAAGCTGTGCCCGATTCGAACGCAGCCAGCGTTCCACCATCCGGTCACGCACGGCCAGCAGCGTGGCGTTCAGCCAGTCATGTTTATTCGCAATGGAGGGATCTTTCCCTACGCTAAACATGAGCTTGTAAGCAATGGAGTGTTTCAGCGCTTCCACACTGAGCGTTGGTGAAGTATAGATAAACGGCGAGTTCATAATATTCATTCCCAAGTGAGTGTTACCCTACCCTGTCGCTTTCAGATTGCACGAGGATGACGCGCAGCAGGAAAACTAGTGGGTATACAAGCGTTGATATAGCGCACCATAAGCCTGAGCAGAAACCTGCCAACCAAAATCCATCGCCATCGCCTGACGCTGCACATAGCGCCATAGCGTGGGTCGGGACCACAACACAAACACACGACGAATCGCGCGGGATAGCGATCCCACACTGCAATTGTTAAAGACGAACCCGCTTGCCAGCCCATCCGCCAGATTCTCCAGAGAACAGTCAGCGACTGTATCCGCCAGCCCGCCGGTTCGGCGCACCAGCGGCAACGTGCCATATTTCAGGCCGTAGAGCTGTGTTAACCCACAAGGCTCAAATCGGCTTGGCACCATGATGACATCCGCGCCGCCAATAATGCGGTGCGAGAAGGACTCATGATAGCCAATCTGTACGCCAACCTGACCGTGATATTCTGCCGCCGCCGCCAGAAAGCCCTCCTGCAAATCGGCATCTCCTGCGCCCAGCACCACCAGTTGCCCGCCCTGTTCCAGCAGGTCCGGCACCGCGCTTAGCGCGATATCGAGCCCTTTCTGGCTGGTCAGGCGACTGACGATGGCAAAAACCGGTGCCTTGTCGTCAACCTTCAGGCCCATCGCCGTTTGCAGATGCCGCTTGTTTGCGGCTTTGTCCGCTAAAGCATCTCGGGTGTAATGGCTGGTGAGTAAAGGATCGTGCGCTGGATTCCAAATCGTTTCGTCTACGCCATTGAGAATACCGGACAGCCGTCCTTCTTCTTCACGCGTTTTCAGCAAGCCCTCCATGCCGTACCCATAAGCTGGCAGCGTAATCTCGTGCGCGTAGGTTGGGCTCACGGTCGTAATATGGTCAGCGTAGTACAATCCCGCCTTGAGGTAGGAAATCTGACCGTAAAACTCCAGCCCGTACACCTGAAAGAAATCGCTCGGTAGATGGATATCGGGCATATGCCGGGCATCAAACAGCCCCTGATAGGCCAGGTTGTGAACGGTAAAGACCGATTTCGCCGGACGGTTGCGCGCCGCCAGATAGGCACAGGTCAACCCCGCGTGCCAGTCATGAGCATGGACAACATCAGGTCGCCAATAGTGATCCAAACCGCATGCCATTTCACATCCCATCCACCCCAGCAGCGCAAACCGCAGGTAGTTGTCGGCATAAGCATAAAGCGCCGGGTCGTGATAAGGGCTGCCCGCGCGTTCATACAGCTCAGGCACATCAATCAAATAAATACCGACGCCGTTAAAATGGCCGAACAGCAACGTGACATGCCCCGCGAAGGTATCCAGCTCACGCACGACCTCTAGGTTAGCGATGCCTTTTTTCAGATCGGGGAAGGCAGGCAGGATGACACGGGCATCCATCCCCGCCGCAATCTGCGCGCCGGGCAACGCACCAGCCACATCAGCCAGTCCACCGGTTTTCAATAGTGGAAATAGCTCTGAACAAACATGTAAGACCCGCATTATTACTCCCGTTTTGTTCCGATGGTGTTTACAGCTTTTCCAACATTGATCGTGTGACCAGCACGATCCCCTCTTCCGAACGGTAAAAACGGCGGCTATCCTCTTCCGCGTTTTCACCAATCACCATGCCTTCCGGCAAGTGGCAGGCGCGATCGATCACACAACGGCGTAAACGACAGGAGCGCCCCACGTTGACGTCCGGCAGGATCACCGTCGAATCGATACTGCAAAACGAATTCACCCGCACGCGCGGGAACAGCACCGAATGCGTGACAACAGAACCGGAGACGATGCAGCCCCCGGACACCAGCGAGTTCATCGTCATGCCGTGACTGCCGGAACGGTCCTGAACAAATTTGGCGGGCGGCAGCGATTCAATCGCGGAACGAATCGGCCAGTGCCGATCGTACACATCCAGCTCCGGCGTCACTGACGCCAAATCGAGATTGGCACGCCAGTAGGCTTCCAGCGTGCCGACATCCCGCCAATACTGGTTTTCATCTTCGCCCGACGTGACGCACGACAGCGTAAAAGGATGCGCCCAGGCCAGACGCTGCGAGACAATCTTCGGGATCAAATCCTGCCCAAAGTCGTGGGCAGAGTCCGTCGCGTTACGATCCGCTTCCAGTAATTGATAAAGATAGTCCGCATTAAAAACATAGATCCCCATGCTCGCGAGCGCCATATCGGGGTTATCCGGCATCGGCGTCGGGTTATCCGGTTTTTCAGCAAAATCGAGGATGCGATGCTGTTTGTCCACGCTCATGACGCCAAAGGCGCTGGCCTCTTCTATCGGCACGGGCAGGCAGGCGACGGTACATTCCGCGCCCTTCTCCACGTGATCGATCAGCATACGTGAGTAGTCCATTTTGTAGATGTGATCGCCCGCGAGGATCACCACATACTCCGCACGGTAGCGCCGAATAATGTCGAGATTCTGACAAACCGCGTCCGCCGTTCCCCGATACCAGTGATCGGTAGAATGGCGCTGCTGCGCAGGAAGCAAATCGACAAATTCGTTCATTTCCGCATTCAGAAATGACCAGCCGCGCTGAATGTGCTGCACCAGCGTATGCGACTGATATTGCGTAATCACGCCAATACGGCGGATACCGGAATTCAGGCAGTTAGAGAGCGCGAAATCAATGATGCGAAATTTGCCGCCAAAATGGACGGCGGGCTTGGCACGCAATGCCGTCAGCCCTTTCAGTCGCGTTCCACGGCCTCCGGCCAAAATTAATGCCACGGATTTCAAAGGGAGCTGTCTTGCCAACATCAGAGGGTCATGCTTGTCGTTATTCACCATGGCTATCTCCTGATTATTCTTTTAATGGCTTGCGCTTAGGCGGTCTGTTTTATCAAGACGCCTACCGCCTGCGCTTGTCCGTGCCAAATTCCACCCTCAGGCGGATTCGTCTCATCAAACGGCGGTGAAACCTGCCAGTGGCCTTCTGGCAAAATGAACGCACCGGCATGCAGGCTGGCGTTAAACAACACGAGCCAACGACCGGAAAGTAAAATCTGTAGCTGATGCTCCCCCTGCTCCCACTGTTGCGGCGTCAAAGGCTGTCCTTCTCGGTTCAACCACTGCACCGCACCATCCCCTTCTTGCCACCACGTTTCCTGCTGTAATGCCGGAATCGTGCGGCGTAACTGGATCAATCCGGCGACAAATTCGCGCAGTGCGCTATTCGCGTTTTCCCAGTGTAGCCAGGTCAATTCGTTATCCTGACAGTAGGCGTTGTTGTTGCCCTGCTGGCTGTGTCCCAGTTCATCACCTGCCAGCAGCATTGGCGTTCCCTGCGACAGAATCAGCGTCGTCAGCAGCGCCTTCTGGCTGGCCAGTCGGCGTTGAAGGATGTCGTCGTCCGCTTCCAGTCCTTCCGTGCCGTGGTTATTGCTGAAATTGCTGCCTGTGCCGTCACGGTTGCCCTCGCCGTTGGCATCGTTGTGCTTGTGGTTGAAACTCACCAGATCGCGCAGCGTAAAGCCGTCATGGGCGGTCAGTTTATTGATAGAGGCGTAAGGTAGGCGGTCGCGCTGCTGGAAGATGTCGCTGGAGGCGGCAAAGCGGCGGGCAAATGCGCCGAGAGAAATATCACCATGCAGCCAAAAGCGGCGCATGTCGTCACGGTAGCGGTCACTCCACTCGGCAAACGGTGTTGGGAACTGACCGAGCTGATAACCGCCATGCCCGATGTCCCACGGTTCGGCGATCAGCTTGCAGCCCTGCAAGCGGCTATCATTTTTCATGGCGGACAGCAGCGGCGCGGCGGCGGTAAAATCCGGGGTACGCCCCAGCACCGTTGCCAGATCGAAGCGGAAACCGTCAACGTGGCACACCTCGCGCCAGAAGCGCAGGCAGTCCATCACCCAATCAATTACCGCCGGATGATTCAGGCGCAGCACATTGCCGCAGCCGGTCCAGTTATGGTATTCGCCGTTGTCACCCAGCCAGTAATAACTGCGGTTGTCGATGCCGCGCTGGCACAGCGTAGGCCCTTCGACGTCCAGCTCGGCGCTGTGGTTGAACACCACATCCAGAATGACTTCGATACCCGCGTGATGCAGCGCTTTCACCGCATCCCGAAATTCATTCAGCGCGTCGTCACCCGCCGCCAGGCTGTTATCGACGGCAAACGGCAGCAGCACGTTATAGCCCCAGTAGTTACGCAGCCCCAACTGTTGAAGTCGGGGTTCATCGGCATGCTGCTGCACCGGGAGCAACTCCAGCGCCGTCACGCCCAGCGACGTCAGATAGTCAATCATCACCGGATGGCCTAACGCCGCATAGCTACCGCGAATGTCTTCGGGAATATCAGGGTGCAACTGCGTCAGCCCGCGAACGTGCGCCTCATAGATCACCGTCTGATTCCAGGGCGTTTGCGGATGCTGGTCATCCTGCCAGTCGTAATCCTCAGCCGTAACCACGCACTTCGCCATGATGGCAGCGCTATCGCGCTCATCTCGTTGGTCAATCCCGCCTTGCAGGCAAGCGTCATCCACCACCCAGCCATCAAGCTGACGTGCGCACGGATCCAACAGCAGCTTATGCGGATTGAAACGCAAACCCAGAGAAGGCTCGAACGGCCCATCGACTCGGAAACCGTAGCGTAGCCCCGGCTGCGCATCGGGGAGATAGCCATGCCAGATATCGCCGCTGCGTGCCGTCAGCTCAATACGCTGTTCCTGCTGACGTTCATCAAACACGCACAGCTCGACCCGCTCAGCATCCGCCGAAAACAGGGCGAAATTCACGCCCTGCCCATCAAAACTGGCCCCCAGCGGCGTCGGCTTGCCCGTCTGCAATTCCGCCATTTACGCCTCCTTCACCAAGTACAGCGTGGCAAGCGGCGGAATGGTCAGCACCAGAGAATGCTGGCGCTGGTGGCTGGCGTGCTCTTCGCTGTAAATCGTCCCGACATTGCCCACATCGCTACCGTTGTAGTGGACAGAATCTGTGTTGATCGCTTCTCGCCAGCCGCCAGGCTGGTTGATGCCAATCCGGTATCCATAGCGCGGAACCGGCGTAAAGTTGCTGACGACCAGCACTTCATTGCCTTGCTCATCACGCCGGACAAAGGCAAAGACCGAGTTTTCCCGGTCGTCCACCACCAGCCACTCAAAGCCCTGCGGCTGAAAATCCAGCTGATACAGCGACGGCTGCTGGCGATAGTAGTGGTTGAGATCGCGCACCAGTGTCTGCACGCCACGGTGCCAGCCTTCCGGTTCATCCAACAGATGCCAGTCCAGACTGGCATCGTGGTTCCACTCACGCCCTTGCGCAAATTCGCCGCCCATAAACAGCAGCTTCTTGCCGGGATACGCCCACATAAAGCCGTAATAAGCACGTAAATTGGCAAACTTCTGCCAGACATCGCCGGGCATGCGATCCAGCAGCGAGTGCTTGCCGTGCACCACTTCATCGTGAGACAGCGGCAGCACGAAGTTCTCGCTATAGGCGTACAACATGCCGAATGTCAGCAAATCGTGATGGTATTTGCGGTGAACCGGATCGAGTTGCATGTAGGCCAGCGTGTCGTGCATCCAGCCCATGTTCCACTTGTAGTGAAACCCTAAGCCGTTGCAGTCCGGCGGCAGCGTGACGCCCGGATAATCGGTGGACTCTTCAGCAAGCGTGATCGCCGCCGGTGCGGCATGACCCAGCATGTGGTTGGTGTAGCGCAGAAACGCGATAGCTTCGAGATTCTCTTTACCACCATAATGGTTCGGCACCCATTCGCCTTCGCTACGACTGTAGTCGCGGTAAATCATGGACGCCACGGCGTCTACCCGCAGCCCATCGATGCCATAGCGCTCCATCCAGAACAGCGTATTACCCGCCAGATAGTTACGCACCTCATGGCGGCCATAGTTATAAATCAGCGTGTTCCAGTCCTGATGATAGCCTTCGCGCGGATCGGCGTATTCATACAGCGCGGTGCCGTCAAACTGTGCCAAACCGTATTCGTCGCCGGGAAAATGCCCCGGCACCCAGTCCAGCAGGACGTTGATGCCCGCGTCATGGAGCGCATCAACAAAGGCTCTGAACTCCGACGCCGTGCCGAAACGGCGGGTTGGCGCATACAGCCCCAGCGGTTGATAACCCCAGCTGCCATCGAACGGATGTTCGTTAATCGGCATCAGCTCAACGTGTGTGAAGCCCATGTACTGAACATAATCAATCAGCTGATTCGCCAATTCCTGATAGCTCAGCCAGAAATTGTTATCCGTATGCCGCCGCCAGGAACCCAGGTGAACTTCATAAATGGAGATCGGTGAACGCAGCCCATTCGCCTCACGCCGGGCGTCGCTGGTCGGGACTTTCTCAGGCAGCGGTGTAATCAGCGACGCGGTATCCGGGCGCATCTGCGCTTCAAACGCATACGGATCGGCCTTCAGTCGGACGCTGCCGTGGCTGTCGATCATTTCATATTTGTAGAGCTGTCCCGCTTTCACATCGGGCAGAAACAGTTCCCAAATGCCGTTTTCCTGTCGCAACCGCATCGGGTGACGTCGACCGTCCCAGAAGTTGAACTGCCCCACCACTGAAACGCGCTGCGCATTCGGTGCCCAGACGGCAAAGCGCGTGCCTTCGACCCCGTCCAGCGTTTCCAGATGTGCGCCCAGTCGCTCGTAAGGGCGCAGGTGGGTGCCTTCAGCCAAAAGCCAAATATCCATATCCTGCAACAGCGGGCCAAAACGGTAAGGATCTTCAATGACCCAGGTTTCTTCACCCCAGGTCACGGCTAATTGATAGTGAAAAGCCTGCTTCCGACGTGGCACCAGGCCACAAAAAAAACCGCGTTCGTCTACACGATCCAGCTCGACGATTTTTCGTCCATTGCTGGCATCCACAACCCAGACTGCCTGCGCATCTGGCAGCAGTGCCCGAACTTCAAGACCTTTGGAGGAATGATGCATACCTAACAGCGAAAATGGGTCGGCATAGTGCCCAGAAATAAGTGAATTAATCGCCTCAGAAAACGCTGACATGGTATCCATCCTCTGATTAACCATTTGAATTAAATAAATAAGTAATATAAAAAGCGCATTACGTTGCGTTTATATTCCCCCGTTACTTATTTTTAACAAAAAACCAATAAAAATAACGGGTTATTAGCTTGCTAATGAATAACAGCGACGTGTAAAAATAATGAATACTATGAAAGAGTTCTTGAACCACGCCCCCTAATTCAGCGTAGTCAAAGAACGGAGAAATATCAGAGAACTGATGAAATTTTTCCGTTTATATTTATATGAATAAGTGATGACACGGGATAATTAGCATCTTTTGTTTAAAGATCGATTCGTCCGCTAGCAAAAAGCAGTACAATTTGGCGGATTGCGTATGATGAGACCCCGTCCATGGTTAGCCAGATTGATCTGATTCTTTCCCTTTTACAGCAGATGTGTGTGTATCTGGTTATCGCTTATTTGCTCAGTAAAACACCGCTTTTTATCCCGCTGATGCAGGTCACCATCCGCCTGCCGCACAAGTTGGTCTGCTATCTGGTTTTTTCCGTGTTTTGCATTATGGGAACCTATTTCGGCCTGCATATAGACGATTCTATTGCCAATACCCGCGCGACGGGCGCCGTGCTCGGCGGCATGCTGGGCGGCCCTTCCGTCGGTTTTCTCGTCGGATTAACGGGCGGATTACACCGTTATTCGATGGGCGGAATGACCGCGCTGGCCTGTATGCTGTCGACGATTGCCGAAGGCTTGCTCGGTGGGCTGTTACACCGCTATCTGGCACGCCGCAACCGTATCGATTTGCTGTTTCAGCCCCTCGTCGTCGGTCTGACCGCGCTGGTTGCGGAGATACTACAAATGGCGATTATCCTGCTGGTCGCCCGTCCGTTTGATAATGCGGTTGAACTGGTTCGAGATATCGCCTTACCGATGATGATCACCAACACCATCGGTGCTGCCATGTTCATGCGCATCCTGCTCGACAGACGCGCCATTTTTGAAAAATACACCTCCGCGTTTTCCGCCAAGGCGCTGCAAATCGCCGCCCGCGCCGAAGGGGCGCTGCGTCAGGGATTTAACCCGCAAAACAGTATGCGCGTTGCCCGTATTTTATATGAAGAGTTAGGTGTGGGTGCCGTAGCCATTACCGATCGTGACAAGCTGCTGGCCTTCATCGGACTGGGCGACGACCACCACAACGTCGGCGCGCCTATCACGTCATCACACACCCGTCGGGCGATAGATAACAATCAGGTGGTGTACGCCGACGGCAACGAGGTGTCTTATACCTGTTCGGTTTCATCACACTGCAAACTCGGTTCCACGCTGGTGATCCCGCTGCGGGGCGAAGATCAGCGCGTTGTCGGCACGATCAAGCTTTATGAGCCCAAGAATAAGCTATTTTCCAGCATTAACCGCACGCTAGGGGAAGGGATCGCCCACCTGCTTTCCGCACAGATTCTGACGGGCCGTTTTGAACAGCAGAAACAGCTGCTGGCCCAGTCGGAAATCAAGCTGCTACACGCGCAGGTCAACCCGCATTTTCTGTTTAACGCACTGAATACGCTGTCCGCGGTGATACGACGCGATCCTGCTCACGCTCGCCAGCTGGTGCTGTCCCTATCGACGTTTTTCCGTAAAAACCTCAAGCGCAGCAACGATGAAGTGTCGCTTAATGACGAGCTGGAGCACGTTAACGCCTACCTCGAAATCGAAAAGGCGCGCTTTGCCGATCACCTGACCGTAGACATTTCGCTGCCGGAAGCGCTGCGTGAGGCGCGATTACCCGCGTTTTCCCTGCAACCGATTGTCGAAAATGCGATTAAGCACGGTATCTCGCAGATGATTGAAAACGGGCACATCCACATCAGCGGACACCTGCACGCCAACACGCTGGAACTGTCCGTAGAAGATAACGCTGGCACCTATCAGCCCCGCAGCGGCGGCGATGGGCTAGGTATGAATCTGGTCGACCGCCGCATCAAAGCACGCTACGGCAACCGCTATGGCATCACGGTAGTCAGCGAAGCGGATAAATTCACCCGCGTAGAAGTTCGCGTCCCACTGATCTCACCCCGTCAGGCATTGGAACAGTTGGATAGCGTGGCGTAAACGCACAATCAGAGACGATCTCTCCTTACCTGCCATCCTTATAGATAATGCAATAATATTTGCATTATCTATTTTATTTTAAATATAGCCTAACGTGTGCTAACAAGGCTTATTTTTACATCTATGTAGAAAAATCTCAGTTGAAGAGAGAAGTCTACGTCGGAAAGATCAGCGTTTACTTATAGGTATTCGGGGCGCTTTAATATAAAAAAATGAGATGATTATCAAGAAAGTAATTTTTTTGCTGAAAAATTGACATACATCAATCCCCATAAACATTCCTATCTACCATCGATAATAAAAACTTACTGCTCACAAATTTTAGTTTCAATTAGACTATAATAATGTCTTTTATTGTGAGGAATAGGAAATGCCAGATCTTGAATTAATGCCTTTAAAAAATATTGAGTTTTATAAAACAGCAGAAAAAATTATTTTTGAAGATTATCAGTGTAACTGTAAAAAAGGCTGGAAAGATGAGGATCGTTTCATTGTGTACAAAGCGGACAAATCAGGTATCACTGAAGTTATTAACAACAACATAAATGAAAATAATTTAAATACACTGCTTGAACTATCACCACATTATCTCAGTGAGAAAATTATCATATCAGGTGGGCACACCGTTGTGAATCTTAATGACCGATTTTCTGTAAGTCCAGAAGTTGAAAGGTCTGCAAAATTTTGTATCGATTACATCATAAAATCTATAAAGAAGTTTAAAATAAAACCTGATTTTTTAATGGAAATTAATGATTTTTACATGGAAAAAAGTGATGGAAGTGAAATAGGTAAAGAAAATCATTTTAGAAAAATAGCGACATCCCCCTATATTATATCAGAGAGGATCAACCGTTATATTAAAGATAGCTGTATGAAAAACAACACGGATATCACATCGTTTTACGTTAGTGAAAAAAATATGGCGGATCGTTTTAAACGACATATAAAAAACCAAAAGAATAATGTGTTATTTAAAAAAATAAACGAAACTTTATACATGAATGTAGGAGGAGAAGAATTCGAAGTTATAAAAAACAATAAACCAACCTGTGTAGCAGGTAATGCAGCGACATTCCGAGCGATAAGATATCGAATCTCCCCAAATAAAACTGCAGACAACTATACGTCACATATTGGTGTATTCCCTTTATGCTCAAAGCAAAACGTTCTTAACGGTTATCGTGCAGCATCAGCATTTTACGATGACTTTGAACTTCCCTCACTATTAGTATTTTTTGGTAAATCTTGCTTTCAATAGACACATTTATGCCCTAAATAGCTCGAGTTGTAGGCAAACGGTGAAGCATTGCCAACGCACATACAGCTTGAAATATGACACATATGGACTGAGTTAGTTGAACATTTGCAACTAGCAACACTAGGAAGATTGATATGAGAATATCTTACTTTTATTGGCCCGTAACTTTTTTTTCGACCGCATTTGGTGCCGGAATATTTTTTCTCCCCCAGTCTGTCGGGCCTAATATTGTTGGAACAAACTATTTTTTATTCCTTATGATCTCTGCAGCAATCACCTCATGTTTGGCACATATTCTTTTTTTAAAATTCATCAGAGCATGCCCACAGAATGATTATCTTACCTCCACATCACTATTCATAGGAAAACATGCTGCTAGAGTTTTATGTTTGCTATTTTTGTTTTCTATGCTATTGATTGCTTTAATAAATTTCATCACTCTCGTCAATCTTATCATTGGATATTTTGAAGACTCGCTCACTAATCGATTTTTAATTTCGTGCATAATAATATATATACTTTCAATGGGTTCATTCAAATACAACAAAGAAATAGAGAAATTAATATCAAAAATATTTTTACCCTCCGTGATTATCATTCTAATTATTTCTACTTTTTTTATAACTTCGCAGCCTAGATATACTCCCCCATCAACGATTATGGATAGTAACATAAACCTATTTTCACTTATCCCAATTGTTTTATTTATATTTAATTTTTCACCATGCATCCAGCGTTTTTCCAGAATGGATAGCCATGCGAAGAAAGATGTGAGCACAATTATTACTGGAGTAATTATTATTTTTTTATTTGTGTCTCTGACAATATTTTCTCTAAGCAAGGTGCTTTCTATCCATGATTTATTTATTATAAAAGAAAATAATAATGACGCTCTATCATATGCGGCAAAACACACCAATAACTACATTATCTGTATCGCATCTACGCTTTTGATAGCTTGCGTAACCTCCGGTGCATATGCCGGAACATTAATGGGAATAGTAGACAGTGCTGAGTCACTAGGTTTTAAAAATAGATTTTTTGTTCTTATTGTTAATGCTATAATTTGTATCGCTGTTGGAACAATAAATCCAAGCATTATAAAAATAATCTCCAACCTGTCTGTTCCTATCATTATAGCAACCGTATTTATCATCCCTTCAGTTTATTTTATAAAAAATGGGAGATATGTAATGAAGGCCACTGCATCTTTTGTATTATGCAGTGGAATTACCGTATTATTTTTTATTTACCCATAAAAAATCATGAAATTACAATCTCACTTCCGGTTGCTGGATGGCTACATTCTGGTAGCCACAATCGTCCCCAGTGACCAGTACAATGGCATCCCATAATAAAGTCTGGATTTATTATTTTCAGAAATCGCCTTATTTCCAATAATTTCATAACTGATGCACGTCTGAGATGAAAACCACCGACCAAAGCATGGATATGACGGACCCCAGTAATATTCTGGCAATGACGAACAATATTAATAATCCCTCGATGCCCACACCCCGTAATAATAACGAGACCTTTTGAAGAAAGATAGATGAGCGCACCTTCATCATCAATATAGTCAGGCACACTCTCTTCTTTTTCTAAATAACCGTAAGCGACAGGATTATCAACTTTGATTTCACCAGACCATATCAATTTTTCGCTTATTTGAAAAGGCACGCGAGTGTATTGCATAGCAAACCGAGAATAATCGTTATTGACTGATAAAGATTTTACTTTTTTTATGTGCCCCATAAAATCAAGTGCCGCATAACGCTTACTGTTTATATTCGGATGGCAAATGATTTTCGTATTATCAAGCAACCATTTTACACCACCACAGTGATCATAATGACCATGAGACAACACAACAGCAGATAACGAATCCAATGATATCCCCATCAATTTCGCGTTGTGAAGGAAAGTGTCGTCTGGACCTGTATCAAATAAAACGGAATCGGTACCAGAGCGAAGAAGGAGGCTAAATCCTGGTCTGGTTATCAGATTATTATCAGCACCAACAGCTTTATGGTTATCAACTAACACGCTCATTTTTAATGT
Organism: Pectobacterium carotovorum; assembly: GCA_016415585.1. Taxonomy (NCBI): domain Bacteria; kingdom Pseudomonadati; phylum Pseudomonadota; class Gammaproteobacteria; order Enterobacterales; family Pectobacteriaceae; genus Pectobacterium; species Pectobacterium carotovorum. The sequence continues at coordinate 4,339,218 of CP066552.1, forward strand.
CATATACAGGGAATCCCATTCCACTATAGTTCAATGCATTATGAGCGCGGACTGGGCAACTGTCGCTAACTAATCTAACAGACGGTTGACGCTTTGCGGCATTCATGTAACACGTATGACGTTCATCAAGATATGACGCAACACCAACCGATGTTGCGCCAGAAAAGCAGCAGGATTACAGCAGGATGCGCAGCATACGGCGCAGCGGTTCAGCGGCTCCCCACAGCAGCTGATCGCCGACCGTGAAGGCGGACAGGTATTCCGGCCCCATGTTCAGCTTACGCAGACGACCCACCGGCGTGGAGAGCGTGCCCGTTACCGCAGCAGGCGTCAGTTCACGCATGGTGATGTCGCGATCATTCGGCACCACTTTCACCCAGTCGTTGTGGGTTGCCAGCAGCTGTTCGATTTCCGGCAGCGCGACGTCTTTTTTCAGTTTGATGGTGAACGCCTGGCTGTGGCAGCGCAGTGCGCCGACACGGACGCAAAGACCGTCAACAGGAATGACGCTGCTGGTGCTCAGAATCTTGTTGGTTTCCGCCTGACCTTTCCACTCTTCACGGCTCTGGCCGTTATCCAGCTGTTTGTCGATCCACGGAATCAGGCTGCCCGCCAATGGCACACCGAAGTTATCGGTCGGCAGTGAGCCGCTACGGGTCAGCGCTGTCACTTTACGCTCAATATCTAGAATCGCAGAAGCCGGATCCTGTAGCTCTTTCGCCACTTCACCGTGTAACGAACCCATCTGGGCCAGCAGTTCACGCATGTGACGCGCACCGCCGCCAGAAGCCGCTTGATACGTCGCAGCAGAAACCCACTCCACCAGATTGTTAGCAAACAGGCCGCCCAATGACATCAGCATCAGGCTGACGGTACAGTTACCGCCTGCAAAGGTTTTGATGCCTTTATCCAGACCCTGTTGAATCACCCCGTGGTTCACCGGATCCAGAATAATAATCGCGTCGTCTTTCATACGCAGTGAGGATGCGGCGTCGATCCAGTAACCCTGCCAGCCACTTTCACGCAGCTTTGGGTAAACTTCATTGGTATAATCGCCGCCCTGACAGGTAATGATGATGTCCAGCGCGCGCAGGGCTTCGATATTATAAGCATCCTGCAACACGCCTTTATGACCGCCCAGCGCTGGAGCAGCGTCGCCGTGCTGAGAAGTCGAAAAGAATACCGGGTGAATCACATCAAAGTCGCGTTCTTCCACCATGCGCTGCATGAGAACCGAGCCGACCATACCGCGCCAGCCAATAAAACCAACATTTTTCATGGTAACTGTCCTGCTTTGGGGGTAACAAAAAGAATTCTGGCTAACGTCGATAGCGCTTAGTGATTGCTGGCTCGGTGATCTCCCGCAGAGGTCGCGCGCGCGTCGTGTCGTAAACCTGTAAATAATCGTGTCATTCAACCTTACAAAATGTACATAAAGTCGCAAGTGAATTTATTCGATAGTACGGCAATTTTCAGCAGTCATTCTAATATCATCAACCTGGCACAGGATAACAATGTTGGTCAGCCCGTAAAGATGGCCCAGGTCAGGAAACAAGGTTTCGGGAGTAAAAAACCAAAATGACAGAAATGATCTCCGCAACAGTGCTGCTGTTGCTCATTATGGATCCACTCGGCAACCTGCCGATTTTCATGTCCGTACTCAAACACCTCGACCCCAAACGCCGACGTGTGGTGCTGATCCGTGAAATGCTGATCGCACTCGGGCTGATGCTGATTTTCCTGTTCGCTGGTGAACACATTCTGGCGTTCCTGAATCTGCGCACCGAAACCGTGTCGATTTCCGGCGGTATCGTGCTGTTCCTCATCGCGATTCGTATGATTTTCCCTTCGCAGGAAGGCAATAGCAGCGGTCTGCCAGCCGGAGAGGAACCGTTTCTGGTGCCCATGGCGATTCCGCTGGTCGCAGGGCCGTCGATCCTCGCGGCGCTGATGCTGCTTTCCCACCAGTATCCCGATCAGCTCCCCCACCTGACGCTGGCGCTGTTTATCGCCTGGACGATCTCGTTCATCATCCTGCTGATGTCTGATTTGTTCTTGCGTTTGCTGGGTGAGAAAGGCGTGAGTGCGTTGGAGAAATTGATGGGGTTAATTCTGGTGATGCTATCGACGCAGATGTTCCTCGACGGCGTGCGTGCTTATATGAAGTTATAGAAATAGCGCTTCGCCATCATGCAGATAACGAAGCTCTACTCTAATCATTACAAAACGATTCTCAGAATGAAAACGGTGATAATGGAATAGAAGAGTAAAGCGTTTGCGCCAGGGATGGCGCAATCCGAGCGTACAGGGATGTATTTACAGCGTCTTTACGATCTATCCATTATCACCGCGCGTCAGGCTTGCTTAACGCCCTCCGCGCAGGAGCGTTAGAGGAGAATACTCCCCACCAGCGCTATCAGGAACGCGATGGTGCCGAGCAGCGTTTCCATCACCGTCCAGGTTTTCAGGGTCGTTTTCTCATCCATTTCGAGGAAACGACTGACCAACCAGAAACCCGAGTCATTCACATGCGACAGCACGGTTGCACCACCCGCAATCGCCACCACGATAAAGCACAGATCGAACTGGCTGAGGCCAGGCGTCGCCGCCACCATTGGTGCCATCAAGGCAGCCGTGGTTGTCAGCGCTACAGTGGCAGACCCCTGCGCTACGCGAAGTGCCATCGATACCACAAATGCGGCAACAATGACGGGCATTCCCGTATCCGCCAGTGCGCCTGACAGCGCATTACCAATGCCGCTGGAACGCAGAACGCCACCGAACATCCCACCTGCACCCGTTACCAAAATAATGGCACAAATCGGACCTAACGCTCCGTCACAAATCTTTTCAAGATGCGCTCCACTCTTGCGACCGCTAAAGACCATCAGCGCGAAAAACACCGTAATCAATAGCGCAATCGGGGTTTTCCCCAGCATCCGCAAGAACTGAACAACACCATTATCGCCACTCACCATCCCCATAACCGTCAGCGTATTCAGGCCGGTATCGAGGAAAATCAACACCAGTGGCAGCAGCAAAATGCTCAGTACCACGGCAAAACGCGGTGGTTCAACCGTAGAATCGGTTTCAACCGCAGACAGGAAGCTCGATGGCAGCTTGATATCGAATTTTTTCCCCGCGTACAGGCCATAGAGATAACCGCCGAAATACCAGGTTGGCAGCGCAATGATGGTACCGACAATCACCAGTAATCCAATGTTAGCGCCCAATAATTCGCTCGCCGCGACCGGACCGGGATGCGGTGGAACTAAGGCGTGCATTGCCGCAAACGCACCCGCAGCAGGGAAAGCATATTTTAATGTCGAACCACCGAAGCGTTTCGCGACACTAAAAATAATCGGCAGCATCACAACCAGACCCGCGTCAAAGAAGATCGGAAAACCAAACAAGAGCGAAGCAACACCCAGCGCGAAAGGCGCACGGTGTTCACCAAATTTATTAATCAGGGTATCGGCTAAGACATTCGCCCCCCCAGTCACCTCCAACAGGCGACCAATCATGGCTCCCAGCCCCACCAGCAGCGCGACAGATGCCAACGTACTGCCGAAACCACTGAGCAGCATGGGAACCACTTTTTCATAAGGCGTTTTCGTTACCAGTGCGGTGACCACACTGACCAACGTCAGCGCCAGGAACGCATGGATTTTAAAGCGCATAATCAGTACCAGTAACAGTGCGACTGCACCAGCGGCAATGGTCAACAACACACTGGCGCTATAGGCGGAGGTGATTTCTGTCATCGTTAATAATCTCTTTAGGGCACTCGGTCTGGGTTGGCTAATTGTTTGTGAGGTGTATCACATCATCATTTGATACCGGTAACATGATACGGGTAACATGTTAAAGTATGGAACCATTAAGTATCATTTAATTTACAGTTTGGGATAGAGATCAAATTATGTCGGGTCGAAGCATTATTCTGATGGGCGTATCAGGCAGTGGAAAATCCTCAGTTGGCGCTGAACTTGGCCGCGCCATTCAGGCAAAATTTATTGACGGCGACGATCTGCATCCGCGCGCAAATATCCAGAAGATGGCCAGCGGTACGCCGTTGAATGACGACGACCGCGCACCGTGGCTGGAGCGACTGAGCGATGTTGCCTACAGCCTGGCGCACAAAAATGAGACGGGCATCATCGTCTGTTCCGCGCTGAAAAAGCGTTACCGCGACCGCCTGCGCGAAGGGAACGAAAAGATGGTGTTTCTCTATTTGAAAGGCAGCTTTGAGCTGGTTCTTGAGCGTCACAAAGCTAGAGCAGGCCACTTCATGCCGACAGATCTACTGAAAAGCCAGTTCGATGCGCTGGAAGAACCGGGCAGCGATGAACCGGATGTCCTGAAGGTCGATATTGACGGCACCCGAGAGGACGTCGTACAGCGCTGCGTTGAAGCACTGCGTGCGGCAGGCTAACGCCTCTGCTTAGAGGCTTTCACCGTCCAGCACGGTGAAACCGACATCGATTCTATCCTGTGCGACTGGCTTGCCCCGCAGACGAGCCAGCAGTTGTTCGGTGCCGACGCGCCCCATGTGTTCACGCGGCGTCAGTACGCTAGCCAGCTTCGGCACCATCGCCTGACCAATGTCGTGCCCGTGGAAACCCGCTACGCCAATGTCATCCGGCACACGCAGCTCCTGCCGCTGGCATTCGAACATCGCACCGACGGCTAAGTCGTCATTAGTGCAAAATACGCTATCGACCTGCGGGTATTCCGCCTGCGTCTGCCGCAGCAGTTCGCCACCAAGCGAATAGGAAGACGCCCGCTCGCTCATCACGCAATAGCTCTTGAGTCCGCTTTCCCACATCGCTTGCTCATAGCCTCGGCAACGCATAATCGTACGCTCATCCTGCCGTGCGCCTAGATAAACGATATGACGATGCCCCAGCACGACCATACGCAATGTCATCTGCCGCGCGGCTTCGACGTTATCAAAACCGACAGCCATATCCAGACAGGGTGAGACAGAATCCATCAACTCGACTACCGGAATGCCGGCAACGTCCAGCATCTGGCGCGTGCGCGGCGTGTGGGTACGTTCAGCCAAAATCAGCCCATCGATGTGATACGACAGCAGTGAGGTCAGACGCTGTTCTTCTCTGTCAGGATGATAGCCATAGTGCGCCAGCATAGTCTGGTAGCCGTGCGCTTCCGCCGTGCGTTCAATCCCGCGCAAGACTTCGGCGAAAACCTGATTGGTTAATGACGGCAGCAGCACGCCAATCGCCCGACTGGTGGAGCTGGCGAGCATATTCGGCGCGAGATTGGGGATATAGCCCAGCTCATCCAATGCAATAGCGATCTTTTCCTGCAACGCGGCGGACACCTGAGCGGGATTACGCAAATAACGGCTTACCGTCATTTTGGTAATCCCAACGCGGTCAGCAACGTCCTGGAGAACGGGTCTTTTTTTCTTCATCGTCGACTAAAATGCCTGAAAAACAGTAAGCTAAGTCTAACAAAAAAAGCATAAAGAAAGTAAAGGCAAAGGGGCAGAATCTGAATGATGACGTCAGGCAGTGACAAATAAAAAACCCGCGTCTTTTCCTACGCGGGCTTCTTCATTTTTCTCACTCGTCATTATACCGGCGGCAGATCAAACAGCAGGATTTCGCTGTCCTCGCTGGCGTGTACGGAGATCGCCGTTTCATCCCACACGGCAAACGCATCGCTGGTTTCCGCTTTCTGGCCGTTAATCTCTACCGTACCGCGCACCACCTGAACCCAGACGCGGCGGTCAGCCTGAATCTGATACACCGATTGCTCCTGCGCTTTCAGCGCCCAGCGCCACAGCGTCATGTCCTGAAAGACCTTCAGCGAGCCTTCACGCGCATCCGGAGACAGCACCAGTTGACGCCCTTGCAGCACATCAAAGCGTTTCTGCTCGTAGCGCGGCGTCAGACCGGTTTTTTCCGGGATAATCCAGATTTGATACAGGTGCAGTTGCTCGTCCTTGCTGGCATTGTATTCAGAATGACGAATACCCGTTCCCGCACTCATAATCTGGAATTCGCCCGCTGGCACCTGCTCTTTATTTCCCATGCTGTCCTGATGTTCAACCGCACCGGACAAAACATAGGTCAGAATTTCCATATCTTTATGTGGATGCGTACCAAAGCCCTGACCGCCTTCGATATAGTCTTCATTAATGACGCGCAGTGCCGAAAATCCCATGAAATCAGGATCGTAATAATCGGCGAATGAGAATGTGTGCCAGCTGTCGAGCCAGCCGTGATTCGCATGTCCGCGATCTTGCGCTTGACGTAAATAGATCATGTTATTTCCTCCCGCGTTTTTGATAAGGAAAGTGTAACGGGCGGTGGTAAATAAGATAGCGCAAAAAACTCATCGCTCTGTTCGAAAAATCAGAACGGGATAATGGCTGGAAAGGAATTGCAAAAAAAAAGCCAGCACCCGAGCTGGCTAAATAATACTGGAAGCAATGTGAGCAATGTCGTGCCTTCACAGGGAAGCCGGATCGTCGTGAACACCATCAATAACTAACACAGGCGCATGACATCGTTCCCCAGAATGCACAGCAATAATAATCATTATCATTCGCACTTGTAAAGTGCTTTTTGCGATAAATTCTTATTCTCAATACGGACTGCGGAACAGCCCGTTTTGCTCCCCTTTTGTTTGCTACTCTGGCTGCGCTAATGCCCTTGCCAGCAGGGTGATCGGGTGTTCACACTTTTTGCTGGTCGACATCTCAATCTGCCATTTACAGGTTTCGCAGTCCGTCACCACGATATCAACTCCGCTCTCTTCAATCTGCTGAAACAGCGGTGCACCAATACCTTGCGACGTGGCGTAATTCTCTTTCTTGAAGCCGTAGGTACCCGCAATGCCACAGCACTGGGAATCCAACATCACCAGCTCAAGACCGGGAATGCGTTGCAGCAGCGCCAGGGTATACGCCGTCCAGCCCATTCGTTCCAGATGGCAAGGCGTGTGATACGCCACCCGCAGCGGCAATTTACCCAGCGGCAGCGTTCGCCCTTCTTCTTCCAGCAGACGGTAGAGCTGACGCGTCACCAGTTCGACGCCATCGCGTACGTGACCGTTATCCACGCCCAGCAGATGTGGATACTCGTCCCGCAGCGTGAACGTACAGCTGGATGACGTCGCAACCACCGACAGGGATTTCTGATTAATCGCCTCATCCAGCGATTTGATATTCGCGTGCGCCTGCTTTCTGGCCTTGTCGTGAAAACCATTGGCGATCAGCGGCACGCCGCAGCACTTCTCTTTATTCAGCAACTGGACGCCAATACCCATCGCGTTAAAGACCTGAACCAGATCTTTACCTAGCTGTGGATGGTTGTAGTTCACATAGCAGCCGTGGAAGTAAGCGATCTGCTCATCATAGGCCTGCTGTTTTGCCGCCTGTTGGCGATACCAGCGCCGGAAGGTGCCGAACGAGTATTTCGGCAACTGGCGACGGTGGTCGATTTTCAACGCCTTATCCAGCAGTTGGCGTACCGGTTTCAGGCTAGTCGCCGTATTCACCAGAGGCGCAAACGGTGTAGCAATTGACCCCATGAAGTCGGTATGACTCAGAATCGCATCACGCAATGTCGGCTTGTGACTGCTGTGCGTGGCTTTCGCACGCTGAATAATGTCGCCAATTTTGACATCCGACGGACATGCGACTTCACAGCGTTTGCAGTTGGTGCAGTATTTCAGCGCATCATCATACAGCGCCGGATCTTTACGCCGCAGGCGTTCGCCGTCCGGGCCAGCCTGTTTCGGACCGGGATAAAGCGGATTCACGCGCGACACCGGACAGTACGTGGTACAGACCGTACACTTGATGCAATCTTCAAAACTGTTATCGCTAAGCAGGCTCATGGATTGCCCTCCTTCAAAATCTGTTCGGCAACATGAAGTGCGCTGAGCAAGGAAACCCCCGCTCCACACCCCTGCACAATGGGGTCAAAGCCTTCCAGCACCGCACCAATCGCGTACAGATTATTGACCGTTTCACCCTCAATGCGCGGATGCAGGTGTTCATTGACAATCGCACCAAATTGTAGATAAGGCTGCGGCGCAAACACATCCTGCTGGCTCCAGCCCTCGCGCTGGTCAGCAAACCGAACGTCCAGCCCAAAGACCGGTTCGGTCACGCGATCGAACTGCGTCACCAGTCCGTTACTAAAGAAGCTACCGCTCGCCAGCACCGCATGCTTCGCCCGCAGCGGAATATCACGGTGGTGGAGGCTATGGATCGCAATCTCCTGCGGCGACAGCGAGGCGCGCACCGCGCGATCGCCCGGCATCACCATGCCACCCAGTTGGCGAAAGCGCTGCGACAGTGCCTGATGCAGCCGTAATCCGAGTACTGACGGCGGTAATGTCGGTAACAGCAGTACCGGTTTCCCTAACGCATCAGCGAGTTCATTGATGATTTCAGGGCTGTCTAATCCCAGACATGCAGGCATGATGATGGCATCGTTACCGTTAGCCAGAAGCGACAGCTCTTCTACCAGCGCCGAGCGGCTTTCCGGCCGATCCAGCACGCGGGCGATATTTACCGCGCGGAATTCGCTGGGGTTCTGGCGTAGCCGATCCAGCACGGGCAGCTTGAGTTCATCGCTGCGTGCCGCAATACCCTGCGCCTGAAGCGTGCCGGACACAATACGGGACTGAAAATCCAGAAAGCCTTCGATACCGGCAATCAGCGGATTGTCGCCAAAGCGGGCATCCGGCAGACCACGCGTGACGCCATCGACCGGGCTCAGCCAGCATGAACGAAACTTACCTAACGGCGTCATGCGCCAGTGGTTCTGGTGATGACTGCCTTGCAGGGTGATATTGCTGCGTTCCAGCAGCGCCTCAACTTGTGGCAACAGGGCCGCCACTGCCGTCGCGCCCATACGGGAATAAGGATGATGAGGAGCCTGACGCGCCAACTCATCCAGCGCATCGAGCGGCTGGCTCACGGGCTGTCTGTCAGGGAGATGGGAAAGTAAATCCAGCGCACCGGAAGAAAAATGCAGCGCATTCTGCCCCGCGCTGACAATCGCACAGCGTTTTCCCTGCTCCGCTAAGCGAATGCCGCAGGTCAATCCCGCCAGCCCGCCACCGATAATCACAACGTCATAGCGCATGACGATCCTCCTGACTGTCGCTGGCCGTCAGGCCGCACAATCCCTGATAAATCCAACTGGTAAACTCGCTTTCGCGCAGCGCATTGCCCCACGCAATCGGGCGAATGCCTTTCCAGCGTTCGTTCAAAAACTGGCTGAGCTGCGTGAGCGACTGCTCCGGCGTCGCGGTACCCAAACGGCACAGCAGACCCGCCGCACGACAGGCGCACAGCTCCCCCTGACAGGTGCCCATACCCACGCGAGTGCGTCGACGTAAATCAATCAGGTTATTCACCTGCAACGACTCCACAGCGTAGCGCACTTCCCCCGCCGTCACCGCCTCACATTCACACACTAGGCTGCGATCCAGACGCTCACCGGACAGCATTCGTCCTGCTCGTTCACCGTGACGATAAATCGCCGAACCGCGCAGCGGTGCAGATAACGGTTTTGCCACAGGATAAGCAGACAGGGCGTGAGGGGCAGATTTCACTTCCTCCAGCGATTCAGAACCGGGCAGCGGCGTCTGTGCCGTCGAGCAGGCCACGTCATGACCCAGTTTTTTGCAGATGGCGTCAGTCACCCATTCCGCCATAAGGCGGTAGGTCATCAGCTTGCCGCCGGTGATGGTAATAAATCCTTCCAGCCCGTCGCGGATGGCATGGTCGAGCAGCACAATACCGCGGCTCACGCTACGCCCGCTGGGGTCACTATCGCTGGCAACCAACGGTCGGACGCCCGCATAGGCACGTAGAATGCGCGTACTCGCCAACGTCGGTGCCAGCATCGAGCCTTCCCGCATCAGCGTTTCCACCTCGGCAGGCGTCACCAGCATGTTGTCGATTTGATCGTAATCGATGTGAGTTGAGGTGGTACCAATCAGCGAAATGGTATCGCCCGGCACCAAAATGTCGGCATCCGCCGGCTTACGGCAGCGGTTGATCACCATGTTGTTAATGCGGTGTCCAAGAATCAGTAGCGCGCCTTTTGCCGGGAACATGCGCACGCGCAGATCGGCATATTCCGCAATGTGTTGCCCCCAAATACCGCCCGCGTTGACCACCACCTGTGCATAGATTTCTGTTTCTATACCTTTTTTATGGTCGAAAACGCGCACACCGGTAATACGGTCGCCCTGACGAATCAGCCCGATAACCTCATGATAGGTCAGCACTTCCGCACCGTGCTCGCAGGCATCAATCATGTTGGCCGCCGTCAGGCGAAAGGGATCGACGGAGCCATCCGGCACACGCACCGCGCCAATCAGCGCTGGGTTTGCCGCCGGTTCCAGCCGTAGCGCTTCCTGTGGATCCAACGCCTGAGCGTGAATCCCAGCCTGCTGGCAGGCGGTAATAAACTGCGCCTGCCAGCCGAGATCGTCTTCTGGCAAGGTGATAAACAGACCGTCGGTAGGCTCAATACAGTGGCGAGCAATCCGCCGGAGAATCTGGTTTTCTTCAATACATTCGCGGGCAGACTCGCCATCGGTTACCGCATAGCGGGCGCCGCTGTGTAATAAGCCGTGATTACGCCCGGTCGCCCCGGTCGCAATGTCATAACGTTCAAGCAGCAGGCAGCGCAGTCCGCGCAGAGCACAGTCTCGTGCTGTACCCGCACCCGTCGCACCACCGCCGATGACAACCACGTCAGTTTCACGCCAGTTCCCCATGTTTTTCATTCTGCTCTCACTTCAGGCGGAGGGTATACATGTTGCTATTGGGACACAGAAAGAAGGGTTAATGTTTGATAAAGAGCAAAAACGAACACTAAACGAAAATAAAGTGGGATTTAAAAACAATAAGTGTGATTTAGGTCACTAAAACCACACTGTGGAATTTTCCTATTCTGTTAACATGAGCGCAAAAATCGTCACAGTTTCATAAAAGTGTAACATTAGCGTCATGAATCACACTCATTTGCACGCTATCCCCTTACAATAACGTTCGTAATAGAACAAAAAAGCTATCGTTTTTTTTCGTATTGGAGATATCTATGCTGAGTATTTTTAGGCCCGCAGCCCACCAGCCGCGCGTGTCGCAAGAACACGTTGATCCGCTCTATCGCCGCCTGCGCTGGCAGATTTTCATGGGGATCTTTTTTGGCTACGCCGCCTACTATCTGGTGCGTAAAAACTTCGCACTCGCCATGCCTTATCTGATTGAACAGGGCTTCTCACGCGGCGATCTTGGCTTTGCGCTGTCCGGCATTTCCATCGCCTACGGCTTTTCCAAATTCATCATGGGGTCGATATCTGACCGCTCTAACCCGCGCGTGTTTCTGCCTGCGGGTCTGATTCTGTCAGGTGCGGTCATGCTGTTCATGGGCTTCGTGCCGTGGGCAACGTCCAGCATTGCGATTATGTTCGTCCTGCTGTTCCTGTGCGGATGGTTCCAGGGTATGGGTTGGCCGCCGTGCGGACGTACGATGGTTCACTGGTGGTCGCAGAAAGAACGTGGTGGCATCGTGTCCGTATGGAACTGTGCTCACAACGTCGGCGGTGGTATTCCTCCTCTGCTGTTCCTGCTGGGTATGGCCTGGTTCAACGACTGGAAAGCAGCACTCTATATGCCGGCCTTCGCCGCCATTCTGATTGCCATGATCGCTTTTGCACTGATGCGTGACACGCCGCAATCCTGTGGTCTGCCACCGATTGAAGAGTACAAAAACGATTATCCGGTTGATTACAATGAAAAAGCGGAAGAAGAACTGACGGCTAAGCAGATCTTCATGCAGTACGTTTTCCCCAACAAACTGCTGTGGTACATCGCGATCGCCAACGTCTTCGTTTACCTGCTGCGTTACGGTATCCTCGACTGGTCACCGACCTACCTGAAGGAAGTTAAACACTTCGCACTGGATAAGTCTTCCTGGGCCTATTTCTTCTACGAATATGCGGGTATTCCGGGCACGCTGCTGTGCGGCTGGATGTCCGACAAGGTCTTCAAAGGCAACCGTGGTGCAACAGGCGTGTTCTTCATGACGCTGGTGACAATAGCAACTATCGTTTACTGGATGAACCCAGCCGGTAACCCGGGTGTGGACATGGCCTGTATGATCGTCATCGGCTTCCTGATTTACGGCCCAGTCATGCTGATTGGTCTGCATGCACTGGAACTGGCACCGAAAAAAGCAGCGGGTACCGCTGCGGGCTTCACCGGCCTGTTCGGCTACCTCGGCGGTTCTGTTGCCGCTAGCGCCATCGTCGGCTACACCGTTGACTTCTTCGGTTGGGACGGCGGCTTTATAGTCATGATCGGCGGCAGCATTCTGGCTGTACTTCTGCTGGTTGTTGTTATGCTGAATGAGAAAAAGCATAAAGCAGAGTTAGCCAACCGCGCCTAACCCGCTCTTGTAAGCATCCCTCTGGCGGCGTCCTGATGACGCCGCCTTTCTCTCAACAGAAAGAGGTTTGATCGCATGAACGTTACTGTAACATCCCTACTCTCCGCCCTCGCGCTCTCCGTATCCTTTAGTGCTTTCGCTTCATCTACCGACAAAATCGTTATTGCCCACCGCGGTACCAGCGGCTATCTGCCCGAGCATACGCTTCCGGCGAAAGCGATGGCCTACGCTCAGGGGGCCGATTATCTGGAGCAAGATCTGGTGCTCACCAAAGATAACGCGCTCATTGTCCTGCATGATCACTATCTGGATCGCGTGACCGACGTGGCAGAACGCTTTCCGCAGCGCGCCCGCAAAGATGGACGCTTTTACGCCATCGATTTCACGCTGAAAGAAATCAAGTCACTGAAATTTACCGAAGGGTTCGACATCAAAGACGGCAAGCAGGTACAGAGCTACCCGAACCGTTTTCCGATGTGGAAATCCGACTTCCGTATTCATACCTTTCAGGAAGAAATTGAATTTATTCAGGGGCTGAACCACTCAACTGGCAAAAACATCGGACTCTATCCCGAAATCAAAGCGCCGTGGTTTCACCATCAGGAAGGAAAAGACATCGCGCGCGAAACGCTGGCCGTGTTGAAGCAGTATGGCTATACGAAAAAAAGCGATAAGGTCTTCCTGCAATCGTTTGATGTTGCCGAGCTAAAGCGCATCAAAACCGAATTGCAGCCGCAGATGAAGATGGATCTGAACCTGATTCAACTGATTGCCTATACCGACTGGCATGAAACCTACGAGAAGCAGGCCGATGGAACGTGGGCGAATTACCACTACGACTGGATGCAAAAGCCCGGCGCTATGCAGCAAATTGCGACCTATGCCGACGGTATTGGCCCGGACTATCACATGCTCGTCCAGAAAGGTTCGACGCCTGACAGCATCACCTTTACCGACATGGTGAAGGAAGCCCATCAGCATAAACTTCAGGTACACCCGTTTACGACAAGAGCCGACAGGCTACCGGCGTACGCCAAGGATATCGATCGTCTCTACGACATCCTCTACTATCAGGCGGATGTTGACGGCCTGTTCACCGACTTTCCCGACAAAGCGGTCGATTTCCTGAAAAAACCGCGCTGAAGCGCTAATACTGATCGCTTAAGCATGGATTTAGAGGGAAACACGATGATGATGCTCCCGCAGGGATGCCTCGCACCGTGGTCGCCCTCGGTATCTCGATCCTTAAACAATCGCTGAGGCTCAGCTTTCCCATCGGGCACGGTGTGCCCGATGATGCGTTGGCTCGATAACACATCGATTATTTCAGAAACAGTTCACGCAGGTAATTCGGCACCGCGCTGTCCGCGTTAGAGCCAATCACTTCGCGATCCGGCAGCATATCTTTCAGGCGCTGATGCGCGTTCTGCATCACACAGCCTTTTCCGGCCATCGACAGCATTTCGTAGTCGTTCATGCCATCACCAAACGCCACGCACTCTTTGAGCGAGAAGCCGATAATCTTCGCCACCTGCTCCAACGCATGGCCTTTAGACACGCCGCCCGCCATCACTTCCAGACAGGTCAGCGTCGAAAAGCTCACGTTGACGCGGTCACCCCAGCGCGCGTTGATCGCTTCTTCCAGCGGCAACAGCTGTTCATGGGAATCGCAGGTAAAGAACACTTTGCTGACGCCATCGGTTTCGAGCAGGGCAGGCTCGAACAGCTTGTATTTAAAGATCGACTCTTTGAAGAAACGTTCTTCTTCCGCACGCGGACGGTTCATAAACCACTCATCATCGCGGTAAACGTGCGTCAGCATATCGGGGTTATTGTGTACGACGCTGTAAAGGTCGCGGGCAATGTCCTGATCCAGATTGTGGCTGAAAATCAGCTCGCCCTGCGAGTTGTGCACACGCGCACCATTCGAGGTAATCATAAACGCGCTGATGCCGAGGTTATCGCGGATCTGCGCGACATCCATGTGATGCCGTCCGGTAGCGAACACAAAGTGAATCCCTTTTTCCGTCAGCAGCCTGAGGGTTTCTTTCGCATAGGGGGACAGCGAGTGGTCAGGTGACAGCAGTGTGCCATCTAAATCGGAAGCAACGACATGGTACATAGCGATGAGATCTCACTTCTGGTGTGTTGCGGCGGCACCCGCCGCAAAAAAATTAACGAAGTTGCTGGCAGCGTCCGTTGAACGGCCTGCCAGCAGGCTAAAATTAATGATAACGCGCAAAGTGCGCCAGAATCAGCGCAAATGCCTGAGCGCGGAGGTTATCCGTTTCAAAGAGAATTTCATGCCGCGCACCGTGGATAACCTGCAAAACACCGTTTGAATTGGCGTTACCGCTTTGTGCCAGTGCCTGACAAAACGCATTCTGGCTGCGGTTATCCACCACGCGCTCTTCTCCCGCCTGTAACAGCAGAAGCGGCGTGGTGACGGCGCTGGCCTGAGCCAGTAGCTGTTTCCCCGTCAGTATCGCCTCTCGCACCCAATGATAGGTGGGGCCGCCGATGCGTAAATCCGGTGAATCCGCATAAAAGCGAATACCGCGCTGGTAGCGTTCACGGCTGTGCGTCAGCACATTCATCCGGTAAGGCAAAGGACGCCATTGCCCAGTGCCGATAGCGTAGTAATCACGTATTGCTGGGCGACGCTCCGCCCAATCGACGATCCAGCCAGCAACGCAGTGAGGAAGCGGCAAACGAATACCAAACATCGGCGCGCACAGCGCCACGGCATCAAACGTTTCAGGTTGGCGGATCAAAAGCTGCGCCAGAATCGCCCCACCCATTGAATGCGCCAAGGCAAACCGGCGGGTATAGTGTTTCGGGCCAATATGCTGCTGACACAGCATTTCGGCATCATCGACATAGTCACTAAAGCGCAGCACGTGTCCACGGTGGCCGTCTTGCAATACTCGCCCCGACCGCCCTTGCCCACGGTGATCCATGATGAGCACATCATAGCCGCTATGAAAGAGATCGTAAGCCACTTCGCTATATTTGACATAGCTTTCGATACGGCCTGAAAAGACAACGACAATTTTGTCGTGCTGCGGCGCAGTAAAGCGAACGAACCGGATCGGCACATCGTCTACGCCAGAGAATTCGCCCTCTTCGCGCTGACGCCAGAAATCCAGTAATTCTCCGGTCGCAAAAGCGGCAAACTGCGCTTCTCGCGTTAACAGGTTCGAGGTTAACCATTCGGGCGTTAACCGTTCCGACGTAAACAACGTATTGTGGCGTTGAATCATCACACCCTCCGGTGACGCGGGAAAAAAAGCTAGCGGAAGAACATGACAAGCTGTGGAGCACAAGCGTATTGTGACATAAAAAACAGACAGACTCTCGTAATACAGAACGTGATTCAGGGGCATGCTTCATGACATTGGACTGGTGGTTAACTTACTTACTCACAACGCTTATTCTCAGCCTGTCGCCCGGCTCTGGTGCCATCAACACCATGAGCACCGGAATTAGCCACGGCTATCGCGGTGCGGCGGCCTCGATCTGTGGTTTACAGGTCGGGCTAGCGATTCATATCGTGTTGGTCGGCATTGGGCTAGGCGCGTTGCTTAACCAATCTGTACTGGCTTTCGATGTACTGAAATGGCTGGGCGCGGCGTATCTGATTTGGCTGGGAATTCAGCAGTGGCGCGCCGCAGGCGCACTTGACCTTCAGGCGATCGCCAGCGCTATGCCGCGTCGCAGGCTCTTTAAACGTGCGGTGCTGGTGAATCTGACCAACCCGAAAAGCATCGTGTTTCTGGCGGCGCTGTTCCCGCAATTCATTATCCCCCACCAGCCGCAGGCCGCACAGTATCTGGTATTGGGCATCACCACCGTTGTGGTCGATATCATCGTGATGATTGGCTACGCCACGCTAGCCACGCGTATCGCTGGGTGGCTGAAAGGCCCACGACAGATGAAGACACTCAACCGGATATTCGGATCGCTGTTCGTGCTGGTCGGCGCGTTACTCGCCACGGCGAGAAAGGCCTGATGAAGGCAGTGCGCCGTATCGGCTAGCGGCGCACGCCTATCGTTCAGAGGGAAAGGTTAGCGAGAGAAAATCAGGTGCAGGCCGAACCCAGTAAACAACACGCCCGCCACGCCATCCACCCATTTAGCCAAACGCTGATAGCCACGACGCATTGCCGGTAGGGCAAAAACCATCGCGACCAGGCTGAACCAGATCAGCGTTTCAATCGAGATCAGTGCGAACAAGCCCCAACGCGCGCCGCTGCCGATGCTGTCGCCAACAAACAGCGAGAACACGCTGCCGAAATAGATCAGCGCCTTCGGGTTAGCCAGATTCGTCAATAATCCACGCATGAAGGTTTTACCGCGCTGAGGCAGTACCGCCGCCGTTTCCTGCGTGGTTTCTAACTGTGCTTTATTTCGTGCGGAGCGCAGCATCTGCCAGCCCATCCAGCACAGGTACAGCCCGCCGCCGACGGTAACTGCCGTATGCAGCCAGGCCATTTTTTGCAACAGCAGATGCAGCCCCAGCAACGCGATAGCCGCCCAAACCATAACGCCCAGCGAAATACCTAACACGCCCATCATCGCTTCACGGCGGGAACGGCTGGCCGCCGTTTGTGAAACGAAAAAGAAATCCGGCCCTGGACTCATCAGCGCAATGAAATGCACCAGCGCCACCGTCATAAATAGCATCAGCATGTTGGTTTTCCTGTTTTTTTAAATGCAGTCAGACAAGACGAGCATCACTCGTCATCATTATTATCGACATGATCGCGAATCATGTTCATGAAAGGCGCACCGAAACGTTCGAGTTTACGGTGTCCAACCCCGTTGATATTCAGCAGTTCACCTGCGGTGATCGGCATCATTTCGGCCATCTCCAGCAGCGTGGCATCGCTGAACACCACGTAAGGCGGAATATTGTCTTCATCCGCGATGGATTTACGCAGTTTGCGCAATTTGGCAAACAGCTTACGATCGTAATTTCCACCGTACGATTTTTGATTGGCGCGGGGCTTCAGGTTAATCACACGCGGCACGGCCAGTTGTAGCGGCATTTCTCCCCGCAGTACCGGACGCGCAGATTCGGTAAGCTGTACAGCAGAATGCATTGTAATGTTCTGGTTCAGCAAGCCCAGATGAATCAGCTGGCGCAGCACGCTGACCCAGTGTTCCTGCGATTTCTCTTTACCAATACCGTAAACCGGCAGTTTGTCATGGCCGAAGTCACGGATACGCTGGTTATTCGCCCCGCGCAGCACCTCAACGATATACCCTAAACCAAAACGCTGCCCAACGCGGTATACGCAGGAGAGCGCTTTTTGCGCATCTACCAGCCCGTCATAGCGCTTCGGCGGATCGAGACAAATATCGCAGTTGCCGCAGGCCTGTTGACGTCCTTCACCGAAATAATTCAGCAACACCAGACGCCGGCAGGTTTGCGCTTCGGCAAATGCGCCCATCGCATTGAGCTTATGACGCTCGATATCCAACTGCGGCCCAGCCGATTTTTCTTCCAGACAACGACGCAGCCACGCCATATCCGCTGGGTCGTAGAACAGCGCAGCTTCGGCGGCGAGGCCGTCACGTCCAGCTCGCCCCGTTTCCTGATAGTAGGATTCGATGTTGCGCGGAATATCAAAATGCACCACGAACCGAACGTTAGGCTTGTTGATACCCATACCAAACGCCACAGTCGCCACGACTACTTGGAGATCGTCACGCAGGAACGCTTCCTGCACCTGTGCACGTCGTTCGTTATCCAATCCAGCGTGGTAAGCCCCTGCACTCAACCCACGCGCCTGCAAACGCGCGCTAATGTCCTCCACGCGGGAACGGCTATTGCAGTAGATGATGCCACTTTTTCCACGCTGCGCCTGCACGAACATCCAGAGCTGGTCGAGCGGCTTGAACTTTTCCACCAGCGTGTAGCGAATATTCGGGCGGTCAAAGCTGCTGATCTGAATCAGCGGCGACTGGAGATCCAACAGGCGAACGATATCGTTACGCGTGGCCTCGTCGGCGGTAGCGGTCAACGCAATAAAAGGAAGATGAGGGAAGCGCTGTTTAATCTGCCCCAGCGTCCGGTATTCGGGGCGGAAATCGTGTCCCCATTGAGAAATGCAGTGCGCTTCATCCACCGCGATCAGGGAAATCTGCCAATGGGCAAGATGATCGAGGAAGCTGTCCGTCGTCAGACGTTCCGGCGCAATATAAAGCAGCTTGATATGACCAGTACGACAACCTGCCATCACCTCAAGCTGCTGCTCGCGCGTCTGCGTCGAATTAAGGCAAGCGGCGGAGACACCATAGGCCTGAAGCTGATCGACCTGATCTTTCATCAGAGAAATCAACGGGGACACCACCAGCGTCAGCCCGTCCATCACCAGCGCGGGGATTTGATAGCACAGCGATTTGCCGCCGCCTGTCGGCATGATAACCAGACAATCTTGCCCACTGAGCGTCGCGCTGATAATTTCCTGCTGACCCGGTCGGAATTGCTGGTAGCCGAACGTGTCCCGCAGAACCTGAACCGCCAGCGCTTCCTTATTCAATACTTCCGCCGTAGACACGCCTTCCCCAATTCAATGAAATCAAACAGGCGCTATTTTCAGCGCCGTTGGGTAAAACTGCAATCGTTAGTTTGGTAAAACGACAGGGCTAAAGCGGTAATCGCTAAAACCCCGATCGCGAAAACATGGTCGTTAGAACATGTCGTTCAGCGTCACACCAACGCCAAAGCGGGTCTGGCGGTGGTTGTAATCAATCAGGGATTCGCCGTAGCCGCTAAACACCTTGGTGTAGAAACGGACATGACGCGTCAGCGGGTAACTCCAACCCAGTTCACCGCCACCGTAGCCGCTATTCCAGTTATAGCGCCCTTCTGCGCTAAACACGCTGTCGCCCCACACATAGCCGACGCGCAAACGGTAATGGCCCATGTATTTGGTGATATCTGGATTGTCATCCTGACTGTCGGAGAAACGCACCCACGGCTTCACATCAACCTGCCAGTTGCCGTTCTGCGCCATCAGGCGGACATAAGCGCGGTTCCAGCTACGCGACGTCGGGTCAGAGCGGCCATTAGACTGGTGATTAAAGCCCGTTTCCACATCCCGCAGCGTCCAGCCTGCTAATGTGTAGTTCGTTGCCCAGCCCAAAAAGACCTGTGGCTCATAGTTGGTTTCACGGAACGGAGAAGACTCGCTCTTATTAGACAACTGCCACCACGAGCGCTGCGTATAGGAAGCCCCCAGTAACGAGTTATCACCCAGAATGCCACGCCAGATCGGGAATCCCAGACTCAACTGGTAATGCACTTCATCTTTACGTGCTTCATCGCCCCAGTTATAGCTCTGTATCGCCGTTTTATTGATGTTGCTGGTATAGGTATACAGTATGTAGTTGCTCTCGTAAGGATAGAGAACAAACGGGGTGTTGTGCTCTTCTAACAAGCTGGCAATAATGCTGCCACGTACCGCAGGTTGATTTGGCGCAGGTGCGTTTGTTGTGTCTTCGGCATGAGCCTGTGCTGTCAGTAATACTGCCAGTACGAATCCGATTTTATGCATTCATTTTCTCCGACATGTTTTTCTCCAGCATGCTTTTATCCAAATAAAATCTTTTATCTAAATAAACTCATTTATCTAAATAGTGATAAGCCTTCCCCACTCAAGCCCGCCATTCTACACAGTTCAGCGACGTTTGAATTATCGTTCTCCCGTTTCTCTGCCTTTTCTGGAAAGAAACAAAATCAACGCACAAAACAAACAATCACATAACCTTACCGCATCAAATCAACTACATTTAACAAGTCTCTCTCACCCAAACAGGAAACCACTATGGCTGACATTCCATCGTTTCACGGAACCACACTAACCAGAGAGACCGTGCGCCAGCTCGTTGGGGAGATTTTCATTTACAAAATGCCCTTCAACATTGAGCTGGGCCTTGAGTTACAGCAATTTGAAGCCGACAAAGCCGTCTTGACGTTCGCCCGGCAAGAGAAGCTCATCGGCAACGCAGCACAAAAAATCCTGCATGGCGGCGTGATTGCTGCCGGGCTGGACGTGGCTGCAGGACTGGTCTGCGTCGGCAACACGCTGCTGCGCCATGAGACGATCAGCGATCAGGAGTTTCATCATCGGCTCGCCCGCATGGGAACGATTGATATGCGGGTAGATTATCTGCGTCCGGGCTATGGAGAACACTTCACCATTACCAGCACGCTGCTGCGCGGCGGCAATAAAATCGCCGTTGCACGCGCCGAATTGCATAACGAACAGGGTTCACATCTCGCCAGCGCCACCGCAACCTATATTGTCGGGTAACCTTTACGTTAGAAAAAATTGTCATCAACACTTTACGTGAAAGCGCTCACCGTTTTGGGTAGACTTAGCGTTTTCCCGCCGTCCTTATCGAGTCACCCATGAACGCGCAACAAACCCGTGAGGGGATCTTTTTCGCCCTCGCCGCGTATTTCATTTGGGGAATTGCTCCCGTTTACTTCAAGCTGCTTGAGCACGTTCCGCCCAATGAAATACTGACGCACCGTATTATCTGGTCATTCTTCTTTATGCTGATCCTGCTGACCATCGGTCGGAAGTGGCGTCAGGTGAGCCTAGCCTGCCGCAACGTCAAGCATCTGTTTCTGTTGGCATTAACGGCGGTGCTTATCGGCGGAAACTGGCTGTTGTATATCTGGGCAGTCAACAACCATCACATGCTGGAAGCCAGTCTGGGGTATTTTATCAACCCGCTGGTCAACGTCATGTTAGGCATGATCTTTCTGGGCGAACGCTTTCGCCGCCTGCAATGGCTGGCCGTGCTGCTTGCCGTGACTGGCGTACTGGTTCAGCTGTGGACGTTTGGATCGTTGCCGATTATCGCGCTAGGGCTGGCATTCAGCTTCGCGTTATACGGCTTGCTGCGTAAGAAGATTGGCATCGACGGGCAAACCGGCATGCTGATCGAAACGCTGTGGCTGCTGCCAGTAGCCGTCATTTATCTGTTTTTCATTGCCGACACGCCAAGCAGCCACCTGACAGCCAACCCTTGGTCGCTGAATCTGCTGCTGCTCTCGGCAGGCATCGTCACCACGGTACCACTATTGTTCTTTACCTCGGCAGCGATGCGTCTGCGCCTGTCGACGCTCGGCTTTTTCCAGTACCTCGGCCCTACCATCATGTTTATGCTGGCAGTGGTGTTCTACGGTGAAGCGTTTAGCAGCGACAAACTGGTGACGTTTGGCTTTATCTGGGGTGCGCTGGCGCTGTTTATTCTGGATGCGCTTTATACGCAGCGTAAGCTACGTCGCACGCCAGCTACAACGTCCCTGCCTCAACACGACGGGAAATAAAGCGCGATAAGATCGGGCTGAACAACAGCGTCGAAAACAGCCGCAGCGTCTGCATGGCGATGACAAACGCCATATCGACCCGACTGCCTGCGGCGATAATCGCAATCGAATCCAGCCCGCCGGGGCTGGTCGCCAGAAAGGCGGTCAGCATATCCACCGGCATCATTTTCGTCACCATCCACGCCATTCCACCGCACAGCAGCATCAATCCGACTATCGACGCCATCATGTGCGGCAGCGTGCGTATCGCCAGTAAAAAGATGGGGCGAGTAAAGCATAGCCCGACACTCCAGCCGATAAAGGCATAGGCCAACGCCAGCAGCCACTCCGGGGTTTGCAGCTGCAAGGTGCCGCTGGCATGCAGCATCGAGCCGATAATCATTGGCCCTAACAGCGCACCGGATGGAATGCGCAAACGTCTTCCCAGCCAGGCGCTGCCAAATGCCACGCCGAGCGTTGCCAGAAAGCGCCAGTCCAGTGCGGGAAACCAGACCAGCATCGCGCTGTTTTCCGCCGCCTCGTCGCCCAAACTCAGGCGCGCCACAAACGCAGCTGAAGCGGTGACCATCAATACGCGTAAATATTGCATGAAGGCGACCAACCGCACGTCCGCACCGAACTCTCCGGCCATCGCGACCATCGCAGACGCACCGCCCGGCGATGCCCCCCAGGTTCCGGTCGTTCCGGGCAGCTCGCTAAATTTGACCAGTAACCAGCCAGATAGCCCGCTGGCAGCCAGCGTCGCGAGCAGAATGAACAGCACCAGCGGCCATTCGCTCATCAGCGGTTTCAGGATGGAAAATGATAGGCTTTGTGCAACCAGACAGCCCAGAACGGCATTGCTGCCAGCAAAGCAGACGGGCGGGATGCGAATCGTCGCACCGTTTAACCCCATGACGACGCCGACCATCATCGGCCCCAGCAACAGCGCGGCAGGAACGTGGTAAACCTGTAACCCAAACCCCAGAATTAATGAGACCGACAGCAGGATTCCCCATTGCACCCACGGTGACATCCCTTTCATGCACACGACCCTTGTTTAGGAATAAAGAGTAAAAATAGAAAGCAAGAACAGAAAAGCAGTCCACCATTCCATACTCTAAATAATTCGAGTTTCAGGACAAAAACGGCAAGGCGTTTTTGAACAGCGCTTGCGCTGATCCCGAAGGGGTGAGGCCATAAGGCCGAATAACGCGGCAAGCGAAGGACAAATTCGTCGGGAACGAATTTGACCAGCCAACGGCTGGCCTTCGGTGAGAGACAGGATGTCTCTCCCTCATCCCGATGAGCTTACTCACGTAAGTGATTCGGGTGACTGAACGCAGCCAACGCACATGCAACTTGAAGTATGACGAGTATAAACAGAATAGTTGGAGAATAAACAGAAATAGTAAGGTCGTAAACTATCAAGTAGGAAAGGAATTTTGCATTGAAGGGAAGAAACGCGATGCGCCTGATGGTCAATCCCATCAGGCGCATTCGGACAGGTTTAGAGCCAGTTCTTACGTTTGAAGTAGAGGTACGGCGCCAGTCCAGCGAGAATCATCAGCACAATCGCGCCCGGATAGCCAAACGACCACTTCAGTTCTGGCATAAATTCAAAGTTCATCCCGTAGCTGGACGCCACCAGCGTCGGTGGCAGGAACACCACGGAGACCACCGAGAAGATCTTGATAATCCGGCTCTGTTCGATATTGATGAAGCCCATCGCCGCCTGCATCAGGAAGTTAACCTTCTGGAACAGGGATTCGTTGTGCGGCAACAGAGATTCGATATCGCGTAAGATTTCACGCGCCTGTTCCAACTGACCGGATGGCAGGCGGGCTTTACGCACCAGGAAGTTCAGCGCACGTTGGGTATCCATCAGACACAGGCGAACTTTCCAGCCCACATCTTCCTGTTCCGCCAACGTGGACAACGCATCGTCGTACTCTTCGCCTTGACGCCCTTCCATAATGATGCGGCTCAGCGATTCCAGATCGCTGTAGATATTCTCGATTTCGTCCGCCAGTTGCTCAATTTTAGTTTCAAAGAGGTCGAGCAGCAGTTCGTAAGCATTACCGTCTACCAGAGTTTGGTTACGGGCGCGCATGCGGTACAGGCGGAACGCAGGGAGTTCACGCTCGCGTAACGTGTACAAGCGACCATCGCGAATGGTAAATGCCACGGTCGAATTACCCGCGTGATCGTCAGCATCTTCAAAAAAGAAAAAGGAGTGGATGTGCAGGCCGTCTTCATCTTCAAAAAAACGTGCCGACGCTTCAATGTCTTCCAGTTCCGGGCGGGTTGCCAGGCTTTGTCCCAGTTCGTTTTGTACTTTTTCACGCTCATCGTCTTCCGGCTCGATCAAATCGACCCAAACTGACGTGGTGAGATCATCGGAGTCATCCAGTTCCAGACGAGATAAACGGCAATTATCCAGTTTAAATGCGCTCAGCATGGGCCATAGCTCCCCTTTCAGTAGCAGAGATGGACAACGCGATTGAAGCACAGAAACAAAGGTGAGGTGTCACCAGCAGGTTTCAGTCCGTTCGACGGATCTGACTCGTAGCGACAAAAACAGCATCGCTGACAACCACGAAGGGTATCAGCAGAGGAAGATAGCCTTAGAAGTTGTACCTAATGAACAGGTTAGTGAGCCAGTATCGACTGGGTGTGTCCAAGGCGTTAGTCCTCCGAGAATAATGATGCGCGCATGTTACGCCGAGATGAAAAAGACTTCAACTTTAAAACCGCGGCTGAAACACGCTGTAAAATATTGGTTAAATGGATAAGGTTTATCCAATAAATTCGGCGCGGAAAGTGGTAAAAAACGCAGTCCTAAGAGTAAAAAAAGAACTGCGTTTATCGATTAAGCGTTGTCGGGTAAATAGGCGATGGCACGGACGGGGAAGCCGGGCGCACCAGCGAAATTAGGGTAGCTGACGTGAATATAAGCGCCGGTAGACGGCAGCTGATGCAGGTTATTCAGGACCTCAACCTGCCAGGCATTTTGGTTCAGCACGAAGAACTCGCCAATAAGCCCGTTATTGCGACGGAAATCCGCGGCGGAATCCGTATCCAGCGTTTCGTGCCCCACCGCGCTAATGCCGCGCTCTTCAAACAGGAACGTCAGTGCCTCAAGCGACCACCCCGGCGTATGGCTGTTGCCTTCTTCATCTTTATTGGCGAAGGCGTCAATATCAGGCCAGCGCGTACTCCAGCCGCTGGCAAACGCGACAAAGCTGCCTGACGGGATTTCCCCGTATTCGCGCTCAAACGTCAGAATGTCGTCAACCGACAGGCGGTAATCGGGATCGTGCGCGACGGCGTCTTGTTTGTGGATCACCACCAGCGGTAGCAACAGCTCTTTATTATCAATGCGATCCAGATAGCGCTTACCCGCGACAAAGTGCCCCGGCGCATCAATATGCGTTCCCGTCTGTGTCGCAAACGTCACGGATTGAGCGAAAAAGCCATGATCTTCAACGTTGAATAGGGTCTTACGCTGCAACACGCCTTCAAACGCGCTAAAAATAGGAATCGACTCCGTCACCGTATGCGTGAGATCGACCCATTTTTTCTTCTGTAACTCGGCAATAATCTGGTCTAGCGTCATGGGCAGGCTCCTTTTTTATTGTGATACCACACATCCATGGATACGCGGCAGGCCACCTAGCATTGTCGAAAATGACGATAAAGACTAAGACAGGGTTTTTATAAGTTATATAACCCCGTCATACTCCTGGTCGCATCGTGACGATTACACCGTTTCCAGTCTGGCGTAAGCGGCGACCAGCCATTTAATACCCTGCCCCTGAAACGCAACCTGAAGACGAGCGTGATCGCCGCTGCCCTCCAGATTCACGATCGTGCCTTCGCCGAACTTGGCATGGCGAACCCGCTGCCCCAGTTTGTAGCCGCTGTCGTTTTGCGTGATTGGTGTGCCGAGGCGCTGGTGATTGACAGGGCGAGAGACGCTGGCGCGTAGCCGCACTTCTTCAACACACTCTTCCGGCAGTTCGCCGACAAACCGGGAAGGTCGGTGATAGGCTTCTTTGCCGTATAAACGGCGGGATTCAGCGTAGGTTATCGTGAGCTTTTGCATCGCACGCGTGACGCCGACATAAGCCAAACGACGCTCTTCTTCCAAACGCCCACCTTCATCCAGCGACATCTGGCTTGGGAACATGCCTTCTTCCATACCGACGATAAACACCTGCGGGAACTCCAGCCCTTTCGCCGAGTGCAGCGTCATAAGCTGCACTGCGTCCTGATTGGCGTCAGCCTGACCTTCGCCTGCTTCCAGCGCAGCATGCGACAGGAAAGCCTGAAGCGGCATCAGATCCTGCTCTTCTTCCTGATAGCTGAACTGGCGCGTAGCCGTCACCAATTCCTCCAGGTTTTCTACTCGTGCCTGCCCTTTCTCACCTTTTTCCTGTTCGTACATGCTCCACAGGCCGGAATCCTTAATCGCCCGGTCGGTTTGAATATGCAGCGGCAGCTCAGAGGTTTCATAGGCCAGCGCATCAATCAGTTCGATAAAGCGTTGCAGCGAGGCCGCCGCGCGCCCAGCCAGCACTTTCTCCTGCAACAGCGCCCGTGTGGATTGCCACAACGTCAACTGACGATCGCGCGCAGTCTGGCGCACCACGTCCAGCGTACGATCGCCGATGCCGCGCGTCGGCGTATTCACCACACGCTCGAACGCCGCATCATCGTTACGATTAGAGATCAGGCGCAGATAAGACAGCGCATCTTTGATTTCCTGCCGTTCGAAGAAGCGCATGCCGCCGTAGATACGGTACGGCATACTCTGCTGTAACAACGCCTCTTCCAGTACACGCGACTGGGCGTTGCTCCGATACAGAATGGCGTTATCGCTCAGCGCACCGCCATTTTCCTGCCAGGCTTTAATTCGGTTGACGACGTAACGCGCCTCATCCAGCTCGTTGAATGCGCAATACAGCGAAATCGGCTCGCCTTCTGCGCCATCGGTCCACAGGTTCTTGCCGAGACGTCCACCGTTGTGGGCAATCAGCGCATTCGCCGCTTTCAGGATATTGCTGGTCGAGCGGTAGTTCTGCTCCAGACGGATCGTTTCTGCGCCGGCGAAATCTTTCAGGAACAGCTGAATATTTTCGACCTGCGCCCCACGCCAGCCGTAAATCGACTGGTCGTCATCCCCAACGATCATCACCTTGGCGCTGTCGCCCGCCAGCATACGGATCCAGGCATACTGAATACGGTTGGTGTCCTGGAATTCGTCCACCAGAATATTGGTAAAACGTTCGCGATAGTGATTCAGCACATGCGGCTTGTTCAGCCACAGCTCGTGCGCACGCAGCAGCAGTTCGGCGAAATCCACCAGCCCGGCGCGATCGCACGCTTCCTGATAGGCCTGATACACGCGCTGCCACGTTTGCTCGATCGGGTTGCCGTAGCTTTCAATGTGCTGCGGACGCAGGCCTTCATCTTTCTTCCCGTTGATGAACCACATCGCCTGACGCGGTGGCCACTGTTTCTCATCCAGATTGAGCGCCCGAATCAGGCGCTTCAGCAGGCGCAGCTGATCTTCACTGTCCAGAATCTGGAAATCCTGCGGCAGATTGGCGTCCATATGGTGCGCACGCAGCAGGCGGTGTGCCAGCCCGTGGAAGGTGCCGATCCACATGCCGCCTTGGCTGGTGCCGATCAGGTGATCGATACGGTGGCGCATCTCCGCCGCCGCTTTGTTGGTAAACGTCACCGCCATGATGGAGTACGGCGAACAGTTTTCGACGGACAAGAGCCAGGCAATACGATGTACCAGTACCCGAGTTTTGCCGCTGCCTGCCCCCGCCAGCACCAATAAATTGCTGCACGGCGCGGCTACCGCGTCACGCTGTTTGTCGTTGAGGCCATCGAGCAGATCAGAAACGTCCATAGGTACGGGTTATCCGGTGGCGGGAAACACCGCATAACAAAGGCATTTCCACTGGTGATTTATACAGATTAATGCCGTGATTATAGCAATGCCGACAGCGATGCCAACCGCGAAATTTCAATATGCGGCAACAGTCGGACGTCACCAATTTGCATCAGACTGCCTTCACGCAGGTTAATCCAGCAGGCCTGCATACCGCAGCGGATCGACCCAGCCACATCGGTGGTGAGATCGTCACCGACATGTAAGATTTCCTGCAACGGCAGATTGAGCTTTTCTGCCGCCAGATGGTACATATCATCAAACGGTTTAGCACGACCATGTGGGCCAGCTCGCAGGATGAACGAAAAATAGCGATCCAAGCCAAATCGGTGCGGTTCAGCATTGCCATTGGTGATTGCCGCCAGCGGCACTTTCTCGGCTAACGCCGCCAACGTCTGGTGCGTCTCTTCCGTAATCGTAATTTGGCTACGCCAGTGGGCAAAGTTTTCCATTGCCGCTTTTGCGCCATCCTTAGCTTCTGTGGCACTCAGTCCACGTTCCAGCATTGCCAGTTCAACCGCACGACGACGCCATTCGGTCACGTCATGGTAAATGCCCGGTTCGCGCTCAAGTAAGGTCTGGCGTAAGTCCTGGAAATCATCCGCCTGAAAATCACGAAGCGCGGGATGGTACTGTTGCAGGAAGCGGATTGACTCTTTCCCCGTGCGCCGGATGACCTCCGCATTATCGTACAGCGTATCATCCAGATCGAACGTGATCGCCCGGATCGGGCCAAGAGATCGGTAAAAATGCATCAGGGTTTCCCTCGTTTGGCGCGTGGATGCGCGGCATCGTACACGGAGGCTAAATGTTGAAAATCAAGATGGGTATAAATCTGCGTCGTGGACAGGTTGGCATGGCCGAGCAGCTCTTGTACCGCCCGTAAATCACCGCTGGACTCCAGCATATGCGTCGCAAAGGAGTGACGCAGCTTATGCGGATGCACATGACTATTAACGCCCTGTTTAACCCCCCATTCGGCAAAACGCTTCTGCACGTTACGCATCGAAATGCGTCGCCCCTGATTGGAAACAAACACGGCATCATCCTGCGGACCAAACAATTCGCGCAACGCCAGCCAACGTTCCAGCCAGGTTACCGCCGTTTTTCCTATCGGCAATTTACGTTCTTTACTGCCTTTCCCCATCACCCAGACTTCACCACTTGCCAGATCGATATGCTGGCAGTCCATGCCCACCAGCTCCGCCAGACGTAGCCCTGCGCCGTACATCACTTCCAGCATCGTGCGGTCGCGCACCGCAAGGGGATCGTCCAAATTGATTTCCAGCAGGCGATTCGTCTCATCCACATCCATATTCTTGGGCAATGGACGACCCGCTCGCGGCGTGGATACCCCTTTAGCCGGGTTTGCTACCAGCGCACCGCGTGACACCATCCAGTCGAGAAAACTGCGTAATGCCGATAAACGTAGCGCCAGACTGCTGGAATGGAGCCCATCGCGCTTACTGCGAGACACCACGGAACGCACGCCAGAGGCGTCTAGCTTGCGCCAGTCAGCCACACCCGCAGCGGAGAGTATCGTGATAACCGCTGACAGTTGACGTAAATAGCTGGTCTGCGTCAGCGGGCTTAGCTGACGTTCGACTTTCAGGTAGCGCAGGAACGCATCAACATCGGTTTGTAACGGCGAAGAGGAAGGAGCCTCCGATGGCGCAGGCTGCCGGCTCATACCCGCTCAACCCAGCGCGCCAGCATCGCTGGCAGCATCATGGCCATTTGCTGGAGCAGCACGGTTCCCATGCCATCCTGATAATGGTGGCTGTCGCGGCTGCTGAAAATCAGCACGCCCAAATCGTGATGATTTCCCATCAGCGATAGCGCGACCGACCCAACCTGTCTGGCCTGCGGCAGCAGAAGCAACAGCTCTGGCCCGTTCAGACTGCCAAGATAGTGGTTATGTTGTCCGAAGCGCTGAATGCGCAACGGCTCAAAGGTGGAGTGATTTAGCCCAAGGTGGGTAAAACCAGAAGGCGCGCCAAGGCGCCATTTATCGCTGAACAGACGAACAGTTGCGCCCGCCAGACCAAGCTGACGCGCCCAACGCTGCAAGCGCTCCAACATGTCTGTCAGGCTGTCCGCTAATGCCAATTCAGTTTGTAACTCAAGCAGGCGATTGAACAACACTTCGTTCGCCCCCGCCTGTTCCATCAACAGCGTGATTTCTTCCTCAAGCTGAGTAATGTGGTTACGCTGACGTGCCAGTTGCCATTCCACCAGCGACACGGTTCCCCTCACAGGGTGGGGAATGCGCATCTGCTCGACGGGACGCGCATTGCGGATAAAAAAATCGGGATTCTGTTGCAGGAACTGCAAAACCATCTCGTCACTGAGTGCGATCTCGCGTTCTGCCTGTTCCTCGACATTCTTCATAAATGAATAAATCCATCGTAGACATGCGTTGCAGGCCCGGTCATGAATAACGGATGTCCCGGCCCATCCCACTGGATATCCAACTCCCCGCCCGGCAGAGATACGCGAACGTTCGCGGACAATAACCCCTGCTGGATCCCTACCGCCACAGCAGCACACGCGCCGCTACCGCACGCCTGCGTTTCTCCCGCACCGCGTTCATACACCCGCAGACGGACAGTGTGGCTATCAACAATTTGCATAAAACCGATGTTGGCGCGCTCGGGAAAACGCTCGTGGCTTTCCAGCAGCGGCCCCAGCGTTTCCACCTTCGCCGTGTCCACATCCTCAACCTGAATCACACAGTGCGGGTTGCCCATCGACACCACGCCACACAGCACCGTGTGCTCGTCGGCACGCATGATGTAGGTTTTCTCCGCTTTGACCGCGCGAAAAGGCACCTGTTGCGGCTCGAAATTCGGTTCACCCATGTTGACGCGCACCAGTTCATCGTCCGTCACCGACAGTACCATCCGGCCAGTCTGCGTACTGACGGCAATATCACGCTTGTTGGTCAGCCCTTTCAAGCGGACAAAGCGAGCAAAGCAGCGCGCGCCATTACCGCACTGTGCCACTTCGCTGCCATCCGCGTTAAAAATGCGGTAATGAAAATCCAGTTCAGGATCGTAGGGCGGCTCGACAACCAGCAGTTGGTCGAACCCTACACCACAGTGTCGATCCGCCAAACGGCGAATCAATTCGGGTGAAAAATAAACGTTTTGCGTAACGGCATCAACAACCATGAAATCGTTGCCTAACCCGTGCATCTTAGCGAACTGCATTATCCTGACTCCCCCGCTTGCTTAACCGGGCGCGTGACCTGTTATTTATTACTGTCGTCACGCACTAAGGACGCATTGACGTTTTCTTTTGCGGCGGCTGGTTCTCATTTTGCTGAGTTGTTGACGCACCGGATTTGCCATCGGCAGGCATATAAAGCGGACCTTTCAGACCACAACCGAATAAACTCACTACGGCTAACACCAGAAAAGACTGGCGAAATACGTTCTTCATCACGTTAAGACCTGTCATTAATACTCGTATGCTCTCTATAATCGCAGGTGGATCATGAAAATCAATAGGAATCGAAAATGAACGATAGCGAGTTCCACCAATTAACCGACGAACTCATGCTTCAACTGGAAGAAACACTGGATCGGTTTGAGGGTGATGCCGACATCGATTACGAAACCAACGGCGGTGTGATGACGCTGAGTTTTGAAAACGGCAGCAAAATCGTGATTAATCGGCAGGAACCGCTGCACCAAATCTGGCTGGCGACCAAAACGGG
This sequence comes from Pectobacterium carotovorum, assembly GCA_016415585.1. Taxonomy (NCBI): domain Bacteria; kingdom Pseudomonadati; phylum Pseudomonadota; class Gammaproteobacteria; order Enterobacterales; family Pectobacteriaceae; genus Pectobacterium; species Pectobacterium carotovorum. Next base: position 4,370,693 of record CP066552.1, read on the forward strand.
CGGTTACCACTTCAACCGTCAGGAAGCATGCTGGGTATGCGACCGCAGCGGTGAAGATTTTATCGCGTTGCTGTCAGCAGCCTGTTCGGCTCAGGCTGGGGAAACCGTTCACTTCGGGTAACGGTCTTTCAACGACTTCACGGCGCTCCACACATCAGCGCCGTCCCAGAATTATCAACCCCATAACCAGCAACAACAGCATGCCGATACCCACCATATTGACCAACGGCCAGCCGCTGGCCAGCGCCATCAGGCTACCAGCAGACAACGAGGCTAGCGCGTTAGGCACATAAATCACCAGCGAGTTAATCCCCTGCAAACGGGATTTATGCACGGAATGGGTAAACGCATTCAGCATGAATGTCCCGCCGTTGAACATAAACGCCCACCCGATGCCGAACAACATCAGTGCAAAGAGGAAGTGCCAGAACGTCAAGCCACTCAGCGCTATCACCACCCCGACAACGTTGCACACCATGCCAATCACCACGACCTGAACCGGCGTCAGCCGCTTCGCCAGCAGCACTAACAGCAGCGCGGGCGCATACATGGCCACAAAATGCCATTGCAACACCGTCGCGCTGTGGCTGACGGAAAAGTGGTGCTGGTGCATTGCCAATGGCACAGAGTTCATCAATAGCGTCATCACCACAAACCCGACGAAACAGCTTGCCGTTCCCAACACAAACGCCCGGCTTTTCAGAATCGCCGCCAGCGGTTCACTACGCTGGGTGCTGGGCATGGTAACGGACATTGGAGGCAGTTTAAGGCCAAGCAACAACAGAGACGTGATAACACAGATGAAGGCCGCCGCAATAAAACTGCCGAGAAACGGGTACGACGCCCAGAGCTGAGAAGATTGGCTCGCCGCGAACGGGCCGAGAAAACCGCCCAGGATACCGCCGCTGATCACCCATGAAATCGCCCGGTTTTTCTGCTGATTATCGGTAAATATCTCAGCCGCGGCGAAGCGATAATACTGATTGAAGGCGCAGGACGTCCCCAGAATAAATGTCGAAAAGACAAAGAGGGAGAAACTGTGTAGCGCAATCGCCAGCGCCGCCAAAAATGCGCCCACTAGCCCGATCAGCGTGCCGATGATAAACGCATTGCGCCTGCCATGTTTTTTCATCAGCGATGAAACGCTGTAGATCATCAGCGCTGCACCGCACACCGTCGCGGTAATCGGTAGCGTGGTCAACAGCGGAACGGGCGTCATCGATACGCCAACCAGCGTAGAACACAGCGTCATCAGGGAAATAATACTGCCGGTCAGCCCTTGTCCGAGCGCCAGCAGTATCAGGTTTCGGCGTTGCAACGAATCCATCAATACATCCTTTGCTGAATACGCTGAAACCCGAGTATATACCCGTCATACTTCAAGTTGCATGTGCGTTGGCTTCATTCGGTCACCCGAATCACTTACTTGAGTAAGCTCATCGGGATTCCCTCATTCGCCGCGTTATTCGGCCTTATGGCCTCACCCCTTCGGGGTCAGCGCAAGCGCTGTTCAAAAACGCCTTGCCGTTTTTGTCCTGAAACTCGAATTATTTAGGGTATAGAGTGGTTATAAAATCTGTAGCCGCTGCTTCATCGTCATCGCTTCATCATCCACCACGGGCGTAATGCACAGATGAGAAAGCGCACTGCTGCGGAACGGAATCACCTGCGTGCGGCCGTCCAGCTGTACGATTTGGTAGAACTGCGGCAGATTGAAATTGATAAAGCTGGAGCCGTAGGTAAAGCGGTCATGCGAAGACGAATAGAAGCGGCTGACATCGCGCACCAGCTCTTCTTTACTGCCCTCACAGTGGTGGTAGACCTCAACGCGGTTCGACTCATCCAGAATATAGATATTAAAGCCCTGATTTTCTGTCAGGTCTTCAAAGAAGAACTGGATGATCCCTTCGCTGGCGACGCCATCGACCACTGGCGGTAAATGTATATGGTTGGTTTCAACCTGAACCGGCTGGCCTTGCAGTTTGTTGTTGGAAATCGCGCCATAAAACTCGACCGCATTTTCCAGCTTCTGCACCGAGACACTTAGCCGTTCGAAGAACAGGCCCCAGGTTTGACCCGCGACTTTCACTGCTTTGAAACGCCCTGGCTCCTGCTGACGCGTACTGGTCAGGCGCAGCTCAATACATTCGGACACCAACTGCTGCACACGGGTACGGATCAGCCCGCGCAGATGCTGGCTGTAGCAGAAGACTTCCAGTGATTCCGGCAGCGCGGCATCCTGATGCATTTTGCCCAGAATGGTTTTCAGCGCTTCCAACACCGCCTGCTCGCCGCTGAAATGCAGCGTACGCACTTCATTCCACGAGTTGCGATACAGCAGGTCGATACTGCCAACCAGACACTGCTGCTGCTGGCCGAAGCTAAAGACATCCAGATGACGGAAATCGAAATGCACGACCTGATTGCGGAAGGCCGCTGTCGGATCGTGTTCCAGATTGACGATAATCGCCAAATGACGAATTTCACACGGGCTGTACAACGCCTTCGGCGTCGGTGCAGGCAGACGCAGCGGGAAGTGGCTGGCGACGTCGTCCACCAGCACTTGCAGACGCGTGATATCGCACAGCTCGTTGCCTTTAATATACAGACGCGTGCTTGGCGTCAGCAGGCCATTAAAATAAGCCCACGCTACCAGCTTGTTCAGATAGCGGTTATATTCCAACGGTTGATGGCTGACGATCGCATCCATCGACGGTGCCTGGTTATACAGATACCAGCCAGAACGGTTCGCACGACCCGGTGGAACATAGATAAAGGTTAAATTCGGCTCCGACAAATCGGGCGAAATTTGTGGGTTCAGCAGGGTAACTTTACCCGGCAGCGCTTCAAACGCAGCGTACAGTTTACGGGTCAACACACCGATATCCTGCGGGCTGGCGCTGACGCTCAGATTATTGCGGCGGGCGAAGCGAATCAGGTTGCGATAGGTCTGCATCATCGCATCCAACAGCTCATTATGTGCTTCGCGTACCTGTTCGATTTTCCAGTTAGCGCGGTTATCCAGCATGGCCAGATGTTCGTCGCTCCATCCCCATTCTTGCACCAGTTGGCTCAGAATCTGGCGACGCCAGCCGACACAAGCTTTTTCTCTGGAGAGCTTTTCACACACTTTTAAATAGAAACATCGACGCACCAGATCGAGGCGCGTGGGATCATTGATCGCCGTCAGATAGTGCGTCACGCGATCCAGCATCATGCAGTAAGGATCCAGACCGAAAGAGACGATCTCTCCATCATGCAGGCGTTTTTTAATCTCAGTCGACAGCAGACTGGTATCGGGGTATTCCCAGGAATAGGCTTCCAGCAGCAGCGTTTTCAGTACGGCTTTATAAGGAGAGTCGATACTCTTATAAAGCTGCCAGAGGCTCGCGCCGAAATACTCTTCCGCCGACAGTGAACTTAAGCCCCCTAAATCCATCCACTCATTAGGTGCCAGCGCCCCTTGTGAGTACAGCGACAGCACATATTCGTCGTAGTGAGATTCTTCTTCGACCGGCACCATGTTCCACAGAATACGTTTACCGGCCATACGCACGGCGGTACGGTAAAATTCGTCGAGTAACAGGATATGCTGCGTGGTGCCGCAGTCTTCACCGCTCAGGCTGCCGCTTTCATTGTGGCGGAACCGGCTTTCATCCATCAGGAAGAAGCTGACTTCAGCGCCCTGCGCCGCGGCCCACTGCTCTAGCAGCGTACATTTCTTCTGTAGGAGTTGGCGTTCTTCGCTATCCAGCCAAGATTGGTGGCACACCCAGATATCGAGATCGGAATTACAGCTCTGCCCGATAGATGAGGTGCTTCCCATTGAATAGATGCCCGTGATCGGCAGTTCGCCCTGCGGATGAGAACAGTCAAACTGACCCCAGCGCAGCGCAATGCCATCAAGGTACTGTTGTTGTTTTTCATCAGGCGTGTGAGTGCAGATACCGTGAGGCACCTTGCCTTCAAGGTAGCCGGGCATCAACGGGTGATGATGATGTAATAAAATGGGCAGAAGACTGTAAACCTGCTGAAAAGCGGGCTTCATTGCTCCCAGAGCACGATCAACACGCAGTTGGTTGATCGCATCCAGTCTTTGCTTCAAAGTCTCGATGTAGAAGTACAAGACGTCTCGCCTGATTTATCCCAGTGCCTAGAAAAACCCCGTGTTCCAAATCCGCATGATGAAATTAGAAGAATGTTTAGCGAATTATTGCTGGAAACGTGATCAATTTAACACCTTGCTGATTGGGCGTAAAGAAAGTAAAGAAAGTTAGACTTACCTATCTTGCTTTATTACGAATTTCCCTACCCGACTGCATCAGCACGGCTTCTTACTCGACTTGCGGCACCCGAATTTCAGACCGTTTTAAAAGGCGCACCGCTAATGCCCACAACCTGACACCAACGCACCATCAATGATACGATGGCGGAAAATGATAAAAACGGTATCAAGCATGTTAGCCAATATTATTAGAATTGCCACCCGACAAAGCCCGCTCGCCCTGTGGCAAGCACGATATGTTCAGCAGTGTCTGAATCACCTCTACCCAGATTTACACGTGGAGCTGGTGCCGATGGTAACCCGCGGCGACATCATCCTCGATACGCCACTGGCGAAGGTCGGCGGTAAGGGATTGTTTGTTAAAGAGCTGGAATTGGCGCTGCTTGAAGGGCGTGCCGATATTGCCGTCCACTCCATGAAAGATGTGCCCGTCGAATTCCCTGATGGCCTAGGCCTGACCACCATTTGCGAACGCGACGACCCGCGCGACGCTTTTGTTTCCAATCATTACGACAGCCTCGAACAGTTACCGGAAGGCAGCTGCGTCGGCACCTCCAGCCTGCGCCGTCAGTGCCAGCTGCGCGCCCGACGCCCCGGTCTGGTGATTCGTGATTTGCGCGGCAATGTCGGCACACGCCTGTCAAAACTGGACAACGGCGAGTATGACGCCATTATTCTTGCGGTCGCCGGTCTGAAACGTCTCGGCCTTGAAGAGCGCATCCGCTGTCCGTTAAGCCCGGAAGAATCTCTGCCAGCCGTCGGACAAGGTGCTATCGGCATCGAATGCCGTTTGGATGACGAGCATGTCCGTCAACTCCTTGCCCCGCTGAATCACCCCGCTACCGCGGCCCGCGTACTGGCTGAACGCGCGATGAATGTGCGCCTTGAAGGCGGCTGTCAGGTACCGATTGGCAGCTACGCTGAACTGGAAGGCGATACGCTGTGGCTGCGTGCGCTGGTTGGCGCGCCAGACGGCAGCCAAATGATCGTCGGTGAACGGAGAGGAAGCGTCTCTGATGCCGAACAACTCGGGATTGCACTGGCTGAAGAGCTACTGGCAAAAGGGGCCAGCGCCATCCTTCAAGCCGTTTATCAAGGGTCAAGCTTATCATGACTATTCTGGTTACCCGTCCGTCACCAACTGGCGAACAACTGGTGACCCGTTTAAGAAAGCTCGGCTACAACGCCTGGCACAGCCCGCTGATCGAGTTTTCGCCCGGACGAGAACTCGCCAGCCTGCCGACCTTGTTGCAGGCACTGAGCGCCGACGATCTGGTGTTTGCGCTCTCACAACACGCGATTCATTACGCCGATCCGATGCTGGCACGTACGAGCATCAGCTGGCCTGCCCACCTCGCTTATTACGCCATCGGCCGTACCACGGCACTGGCGTTACATAAAATCAGCGCACATCCGGTAACCTATCCGCCTGAGCGCGAAACCAGCGAAACGCTATTGCAACTGCCTGACCTACAAGATGTTGCTGGGAAACGTGCACTATTATTACGTGGCAATGGTGGAAGGGAACTGCTGGGAGAGACGCTAACCGAGCGAGGCGCGCAGGTAACCTACTGTGAATGCTATCAGCGTAGGGACGTTCACTATGATGGGCCGGAGCAAAGCCGCCACTGGCAACAAATAGGCATCGACAAACTGGTGATCACCAGCGGAGAAATGCTACAACGGATCTATACTTTAGTACCTGATTACTATCGGGCTTCCTGGTTACTCGGCTGCCAACTGATCGTCGTCAGCGAACGGCTGGCAGAACAGGCTCGTCAGCTTGGCTGGCGCGATATCCGGGTGGCCGATAACGCCGATAACGATGCGCTCGTGCGCGCACTACAATAAACCTGATCATGGGATGTACCATTATGACGGAACACAATACCCCCACAGCTCCATCCGACGAGGTTGCTGAACGGGTTGAACCCGCGCATCAGCAGCAGGATCCCGCACCACAGCCGAAACGTAGCGGTGCCGTGCTGGGGGCGATCGCGATTGTGATTGCGCTGGCAATAGGCGCGGGATTGTATTACCACGGCCACCAGCAGGCGCAGAAAGAAACTGCCGCGCTTCAACGCCTGGAAACGCAGTTAAACACATTGCAGCAGCAGCACAAGCAAGAGCAGCAGCAATGGTTGGACGCTCAACAACAGCAAAGCAAAGCACAGGAGACTGCCGCACAGCGTCTTGAGGCGCTAACGCGTCAATCAGACGAGCTGCGCGATAAGCTAGCAGCGCTTTCCAGCCATGACACCAATACCTGGCTAATCGCTCAGGCAGATTTTCTGGTGAAACTGGCAGGGCGCAAGCTGTGGAGCGACAAAGACGTCACCACCGCAGGCGCGTTGCTGAAAAGCGCGGATGCTAGTCTGGCGGAAATGAACGATCCCAGCCTGATAGAAATCCGCCGCGCGCTGACCAACGATATTGGGGCACTGGCTGGCGTCAGTCAGGTCGATTTTGACGGCATCATCCTGAAAGTAAATCAGCTCACCGATCAGTTGGATAACTTGCAGCTCGCCGACAACAACACCGATGAAGCGCCGATGGACGCCAACAGCACAGAGCTGTCCGCCTCTTTGAGCGAGTGGCGACAAAATCTAAGCAAGAGCTGGCACAATTTCCTGGCTGATTTTATCACCATTCGCCGCCGCGACAGCGCGGCCGAACCGCTGCTGGCACCGAATCAGGATGTGTATCTGCGCGAGAATATCCGCTCACGTCTGCTGGTTGCCGCACAGGCCATTCCTCGCCACCAGAATGAAGTGTACAAACAGTCGCTGGAAACGGCAGCAACCTGGGTTCGCGCCTACTTCAATACCACCGACCCCACGACGCAGGCCTTTTTGGATCAGCTCGATGCCTTAAGCCAGCAGTCAGTTTCACTGGATGTCCCAACGGAGCTACAAAGTCAGGTGCTGTTGGAAAAGCTGATGCAAACGCGCGTTCGTAACCTGCTGGCTCAGGCGCCAGCCACACAGCAGGGAGAGTGAACATGCTGAAAGTCTTATTGCTGTTCCTGATCCTGATCGCAGGCGTGGTGATCGGCCCGATCGTCGCGGGTCACCAAGGCTACGTCCTGATCCAGACGGATAACTACGATATTCAAACCAGCGTGACCGGTCTGGTCATCATGCTGGTGCTGTTCTTCCTCGCCTTTTTGGCGGTGGAATGGGTGCTCCGCAGGATCTTTCGTACCGGTTCCCGCACGCGCGGTTGGTTCCTCGGCCGCAAGCGTAGTCGCGCCAGAAAACAGACCAAAGCCGCACTGCTCAAGCTGGCCGAGGGAGATTATTTGCAGGTAGAGAAGCTGCTGACTCGCAATGCCGACCATGCCGAGCAGCCCGTGGTGAACTATTTACTGGCAGCCGAAGCCGCTCAGCAGCGCGGCGACGAATTCCGCACCAAGCAATATCTGGAGCGTGCCGCCGAGGTTGCAGATACCGATCAGCTTCCGGTGGATATTACGCGCGTGCGTATTCAGTTGGCGCGTAATGAAGATCATGCTGCACGTCACGGCGTGGACAAACTGCTGGAGGTTGCGCCCCGCCATCCTGAGGTACTGCGTTTAGCGGAGCAGGCTTTCCTGCGCACTCACGCCTATAGTGCGCTGCTGGATATTCTGCCTGCGATGCGCAAGATCAATCTGTACCCTGAAGAACGTTTGCTGGATCTGCAACAGCAGGCCTATATCGGTCTGATGAATCAGGCGATGGCGGATGGCGGCAGCGAAGGGCTGAAGTCGTGGTGGAATAATCAGAGCCGTAAAGTTCGCCATGAGATCCCGCTTCAGGTCGCGATGGTTGAGCATCTGATCGAGTGTGACGATCATGATACCGCCCAGAAGATCATTCTCGACGGTCTCAAACGTCAGTATGACGAACGATTGATCCTGCTAATGCCACGCCTCAAAGCCGGAAACCCGGAACAGTTGGAAAAAATGCTGCATCAGTACATCAAGCAACAGGGAGCAACGCCGCTGTTGAGCAGCACGTTAGGCCAATTGCTGATGAAACACGGCGAATGGCAGCAGGCCAGCGATGCCTTCCGCACCGCGCTAGAGTTACGCCCAGACGCTTATGATTATGCCTGGCGTGCCGATGCACTCGATCGGTTACGTCTGCCGGATGAAGCGGCCCAAATGCGGCGCGAAGGGCTGTTGCTCACGCTACAGCAGCCTACCGACTAGTCACTGCGCGGTTCCTTTCATAAGGCTCCTTTTTTGGAGCCTTATTCTTTTGTATGACCCGTCCTGAATAGCCCGACAGAAGGCGGTTAACGAATATTTTCCTCAGACGAAAAAAAACGCTTACCGATAAACGGTAAGCGTTGAAAATTTCAGGTCTGTCAGACAACATAATGGTGCCTCACTCAACGTTATGTCCGGAAAGCCCGATGGAGATTTGCATCTTCATCTGGAGTTGGACGATAGGCACCTCAAATTGGCTCTGCGTCATTCCCAGGATTATGAAGCCGAAGCAAGCATAGAAGGTGGAATGAGCATCTACCCATTTATTTAAGCATAAATTATGCCAACATGCATAATTTTATTGCTATCGACTCATAAAATCATAATAACCAGCTAATAATAAATAATATTTTTATTTATCCACTGGGAGAGAGTTCAAGACGCGATGGGCGACAAAAACGAGATCGCGCTCACAAAATCTGTCGCCATTCAGAGACGCATTTATCAGATAAAATATTAATGATTATTAATCAATGAATTAAATGTCTCTTTTTTGCGACAGCAGAACCCCTGGAGTGTCGTGTTTTTCAGACAGCCTTATCAAAGCTGTTGATTCAACATGCTTAACCGGGCGCGGTAACCGTTACGAATATGCTGGCAAGCCGCCTCTTGTGCGGCGTCCTTATCACGCCGCACCAACGCTTCAACAATCGCCTGATGTTCACGCCGCGCTTCCTCGGTACGTTCCGTCGACTCATAGGTGGTTCCGCGCAGTAGTGACAGATGAATACGCAGATTTTCCAGCATCTCGTTCAGATAGGGATTATGCGTCGCCCGATAAATCTGCCGATGGAAAAGACGGTTGTGATCGTGCAGTTTTCTACTGCCGGTGAGCGTCTTCTCCACTTCAACCATATCTTGCAGTAGTTCCAGTTCTTCTGCCGACGCAGAAGCCACGGCGAGTTCCATCGCCAATCTCTCTAACCCTTCACGCACGGCGAAAAGCTGACGCAGCCGCTCATAGCTGATCTGCGCAATCATCAGCCCGCGCTGCGGGCCCGGTTCCACCAATCCCAGCGCTTCAAGCCGATGCAATGCCTCACGAATCGGCGTACGGCTCAGCCCAAACTGCTGCGCCAGCCGTGTTTCCTGCAAACGTTCACCAGGCAGCAGCTCGCCCTTCTCGATCGCGTTAATCAGTATCTCGAACGGCGACAGCGCCAGCTCTTTGTCGTTAAGTGTTAAGTTCATAATCCCTTGATATGTCGTGTGACGATCAAAACGGGAGCACGCGCAGACGGGTAAAACACCTCGCCTTTATGGCGGTTCGCGCATTTATGCTACGCCGTGGATCGTCATGCATTGAGAAAAATTCAAGTTTGCCCGACGCCCTGCCTTTAGCAAGATATCGAATCGCATATTTTGTGCTTAGCTTAGCGAAAAAGCGTCTTTGTCAGTGAATGGACGATTGCATATGCTTTTCGCCACACACTGTATACAAATGCATTCAACAAGACAAAACGTGAATCCCAGAACCGTTCAACTGTGCTGGCAATATCATCGCGTTTTCGCCTAAGGAGCTCCTACGATGTCTGCCACTCCGACGTTTCCTCGCGGCAACGCGCTCAGCCAGTTTATTCACACCGCCTCCACGATTACGATACCCGACGCCGTCTGGCACGAAGCCAAGCGAGCACTCATTGACTACCTTGGCGTCTCTATTGGCGCAGTAGGGGACGACGCGGCCAGCGCGGTTCAGCGCGTGGCACAACGCTGGCAGGCTCAGGGCAATGCGCAAATCATTCTCGGTGCGAAAACTACACCGTCGCTGGCAGCCCTGATCAACGGCACGCTGTCTCATGCGGCCGACTATGACGATACGCATCCGGCTGGCGCAGGACACCCCAGCGGCCCGTGCTGGTCTACCGCGCTGGCGATGGCGCAGCACTACGGCGCGGACGAGCGCACAACGCTTATCGCTTTCATCACCGGCTTTGAAGTCATGGCCAGACTGGGTGGCGGCTGGGTGCCCGGCGTGGGCCGCAACTTACAACGCCGAGGCTTTCACCCGACGTCGATTGTCGGGCGCGCGGGGGCTGCTGCCGTCGCCGCTTCCATTCTTCGCCTTGAACCCAACGCGATTGCCAATGCGTTGGGCGCAGCTGCGACCATGATGGGGGGATTACAGAAATCATCCGGTACGCACGGCAAACCGTTTCATGCTGGCAAAGCGGCAATGGACGGCATCACAGCAGCAGAACTGGCTGATGAGGGCTTTGTTGCCGCCCATCACTTTTATGAAACCGATGGCTGGGTGAAAACATTTGTGCAAGACGGTAGTGCCGTCATCCCGCCGCTCGATTTTGGCGAGAGCTGGGAGCTACTGGGTAACGGCTACAAGCTGTATGCCAGCTGTCGGGGAACGCATGCATCAATCGAAACCGCGCTTAAGCTCTATCCACAGCTAAAAGGCCGCGCTATCGCCCGCATTCATGCCAAGGTCCATCCAATGGGGATGGTAAACGCTGGGACCGCCAACCCGCAAAATCCGCTGGAGAGCAAATTCAGCATTCCACACTGCATTGCGCTGGCGCTGAGCGGCTATCGCCTCAACGATACCGATTTCACGCAGCAGACCGTCGACGACCCAGCACCGCGCCAACTGCTGTCGCGCTTGCAGATCGACGCAGTCGAGGGGCAATCGGCCAGTTCCGCGTTTATCGATATCGAACTGGAAGACGGCCAAACACTGCATGCGGAAACCGATGTTTATCGCGGCCATCCGCAAAATCCCCTGACCGACGCCGAGCTGCGTGCCAAGTTCGACGCCCTGGCTATTCCCGTGTTAGGAGAAGCCCGTAGCGATCGACTCTATCAGGCAGCTTTCCACTTTGAGCAGCCGGGTTCACTCGCAGCACTCACTGAGCTATTAGCGGGCTAACGCGTTGCCGTTCGGCATAAACGATTCGATATAAAAATTTCACGATAACGACAGGATACTTTCATGACCATTGCCCGCCAGCTTGCCCATAATCTGCTGGAATTTTCTCGCCAGACGTTCCCTGCCGACGTATTGGCACACGCACGAACCGCTGTGATTGACACGCTGGGCGTCACACTCGCCGGGGGGATTCAGGACGGCGCGCAAAAACTCAGGGCGGTGATAGTTCCCTCTGCTGCTGTGGGAAAGAGCCGGATTTTCGGTACGGACCTCAAACTCAACGCGCTGGACGCCGCGTTGCTGAACGGCACATCTGCACATTTACTTGATTTTGACGATTCCAATTCCTGGCTGCACGGGCATATTTCCGTTGCCGTGCTTCCCGCGCTGCTGGCACTGGCTGATGAGCAGGAAGCCGATGGAGAAGCCGTCCTGCACGCCTATCTGTGCGGCTATGAAACCGCGGCACGCATGGGCAAAGCCGTCAGCCCTTTCCAATATCGCAACGGCTGGCACCCGACAACGTCCGTCGGCATTTTCGCGGGCGTAGCCGCCTGCGCGGTGCTGTTGAAGCTTAGCGAAGCAGAAACGGCGACCGCCTTTGCAATCACCGCATCGCTAGCCTCCGGCATAAAATCCAACTTTGGCAGCCAGACGAAATCACTGGCGGTCGGCCACGCCAACCGCAGCGCCGTCATGGCAGTATTATTGGCGCGTCAGGGATACAGTGCGGGAGATACCGCGTTTGAACATCACCACGGCTATTTCAACGTCTACAACCGTGCAGCTGAAAACGTCGACACCACGCCGTTAACCGAGCCCTGGTCTGCACCGTCCCATATTCTGGACCCCGTAAAAGGCAATAATTTTAAATATTTCCCCTGCTGCTACGCCATTCTGGCACCGCTGGACGGGCTGCTGGCGCTGCGTGAGGAAACTGGGCTGGCTCCCAAATCCTTGGAGCGCATTCAGATTGCCATTCACCCCATTCGCTTTCCACATATCAACATTCCTACGCCAGATACACCGTTGGCAGGGAAGTTTAGCCTGCATTACTGCATTGCCCGCGCTTGGGTGCAAGGGAAGCTGACGCTGGATGATTTTATTGACGATACAGCACTACACGACCCAACCACGCAGTCGCTGATGGCACGCGTTGAGCTGATCTGCCATGACGAAACCACTACGCATACGGCGCACGTCACGCTGGTGGCTCATGATGGGAACACCTATCATCGTCGCGTGACGGGCGCACTCGGCTCCAGCGCAGAGAACCCGCTGCCGGACAACCTGATCGCGGAGAAATTTATCGATTGCGCCAGTCAGGCGTTGCCGCGCACCGAAGCGCTGGCGTTATACCAACGCCTGTTACGCGACGATTATCGTTAACAACAGGAAGGATGCTTGATACGCCTTGATCGCATCAGGCACTATCATTCGCTCTACCACGCGATGGGTTCCACCATGCTAGATCTTGTTCCACCCGACATCTCTCCGCTCTTTGCCGGTATCCTGATTTTTTGCAGCTTCCTGACATCGGCGCTAACGGCAGCGCTGGGCTTGGGCGGCGGCGTCACCTTGCTTGCCATCATGGGACTGGGTATGCCAGTCAGCAGCCTGCTGCCGGTTCACGGCATTGTCCAGCTAGGCTCCAACCTCAGCCGTAGCCTAATCCAACGTTTGTATATCGTCTGGCCGCTGGCGCTGTGGTTTCTTATTGGCAGCGTCATTGGCATCGCAGTGGGTGCCCCTATTGCAGTCTGGATCCCAGACAACGTGGCAAAAATCGCGCTGGCTCTTTTCATTCTGTGGTCAGTTTTTCGTAAACGTACCGCACCAAAACCGGTTAACCGGCTGTTCTTCATTCTGGGCGGCGCGCTCACCAGCCTCGGCACTATGATCGTCGGCGCAACAGGCCCGATGGTCGCCGGGCTTATCAGTTCTCAAGGGCTGACCAAACAGCCGCTGATCGCCACTCATGCGCTCTGCATGGTGTTACAGCACTGCTTGAAGATTCTGGCATTCGGGATGATGGGGTTTGCCTATCACGACTGGCTGCCGATGCTGGCCGCAATGATTGCCAGCGGTGTGCTGGGTACCTGGCTGGGCACGCGTCTGCTGGATAATCTGCCCGAAAAACTTTTCCGTACCACCTTTCGCCTCACCATGTTGATTCTCAGCGCTCAGCTCATTTGGCAAGGCGTACAAGGCCTGCTCGCTCACTAATCTCTCCCTTCTGTGCCTTGCTTAGCGTGCGAGGCACAGTTCTCTTTTCCCCTTCACGTTATCCCCAAAATGGCTATATCCACTATTCAGCTTTAGATAGAGAAATATGCTATTTGCCATTTGAATGTAACATTGAGAACATTTGTATACAAATGAACGCACCATAATAAAAACAATTAATTACAACACGTTAAAACAACACCGACTATTCTGAGGATACTATGCTGAGAAAACTACTCTCATTGACGACCGCCACAGCGCTAACTTTAGGGAGTCTCCTGCTGCCTGTTGCTCAGGCCACTGCCGCTGACGCTGGAAATGGTGAAACACTCAAAAAAATCAAAGCACGCGGTGAGCTGGTTTGCGGCGTGCACCCGGCGCGCCACGGCTTTTCTGCGATTGATAGCAAAGGACAGTGGACCGGGCTGGACGTCGATTATTGCCGCGCGTTAGCTGCCGCTATTTTTGGCGATGCCAACAAAGTACGTTTTGCCGCCCTGTCTACCGCACAGCGCTTCCCGGCGATTCAGTCTGGTGAAGTTGACGTGCTGTCACGCAATATCACTGCCGATTTGTCGCGCGATACGTCGCTGGGCCTGAACTTCGCACCGCCGACCTTCTATACCGGAACAGGCTTTATGGTGCGCACCAGCGCCAATGTGAAGAAGGTGGAAGATTTGGACGGCGCAACCGTCTGCATCACACCGGGCAGCAGCACCGAACGCAACGTGGCGCAGATTTTTGCATCACGCAACCTGCATTACACCCCAGTGGTCATCGAGAACAATAAAGAGTACGTCGCAGCCTACCTGTCTGGACGCTGCGATGTCATTGCCCGCGATAAAGTGGCGCTGCCCGGCGTGCGCACCTTCGACGCGGAAAAGCCCTCTGACCACGTCATTCTACCGGGGATTTACTCAAAAGAGCCGTTGGCAATGGCAGTCCGTCAGGGTGACGACCAGTGGTACGACATCGTGAAATGGGTGGTGTATGCCACGTTCAACGCGGAAGAGATGGAAATCGGCCAGCAGAACGTGGACAGCAAGCTCAAATCAACAGACCCGGATATACAGGCACTGCTTGGGGTCACTGGCGATTACGGTCAGAAGCTGGGATTGAATAACCAGTGGGCTTACAACCTGATTAAGCAGGTAGGCAATTACGGCGATATTTATAACCGCCACTTCGGGCCAGATACTCCGGCACCACTGGAGCGCGACCTGAATAATCTCTGGACGAAAGGCGGTCTGCTCTACGGCCTGCCCATTCGTTAATTCGCTACACCATCGGCATCAGCCCGGAAATCTCTGAGCTGATGCCATGCCATCGCATTCACGCCCTACCGCTATCAGATCGCATGTTGAGCAGCGGTACTGACCAGAAGAAAAGACCGCCGGTAATGAAATCATCACAGAAGACGCTATCGTCAGCCTCTGCACCACCGTGGCTGGGAACACTACCTTATTCGCGCCGTCTGTTGAATGCGTTTGACAGCAAGTCCCTACGCGCCTGGATTTATCAGTGCCTGCTCGGCCTCCTGATTGTCGCTTTCAGCTACTGGCTGTACGCCAACGTGGTCGAAAACCTGCGTTCGCAAAACATTGCCACCGGCTTCGGTTTTCTTGATCACACCGCACAGTTTGAGATTGGTGAAAAGCTCATCGCGTTTACCCCGCGAGACAGCTATCTGCGCGCACTTGGCGTCGGGTTATTGAATACCCTGTACGTCACGCTCTGCGGCATCGTACTCGCCACGTTGCTCGGTTTCTCCGTCGGGATCGCCCGCGTCTCCCGCAACTGGCTACTGGCGCGGCTTGCCGGGGGATACATCGAGCTGATGCGCAATATCCCCGTGATCTTGCAGGTGATTTTCTGGTCGGTGGTGATCCGTAATTTGCCCTCGCCACGCGACGCCATCGAGCTTGGTAGCCTGGGATTTCTGACCAATCGCGGGCTGTCTTTTTCCGTCCCCGCCGCGCATCACGGCTGGCTGTGGACGGGGATCGCGCTACTCGCCGCCGTCCTGATTAGTCTGATCCAGAAGCGCGTGGCCCGCTACATGCGGGAAAATGCGGGCCGCTCTCTGCCTACAGGTCGCCTGACGCTGGCCGCAATCATCGGGTTACCGCTGCTGGTCTGGTGGCTTTCTGGCGCTCCAGCAGAGCTTGACCGACCTATCCTGCGCGGCTTTAACTTCCGCGGTGGCTTTACCGTCAGCCCTGAATTCACTGCGCTGCTGCTTGGCATTGCGCTCTATTCCTCTGCGTTTATCGCGGAAATCGTGCGGGCAGGCATTCAATCTATCCCCAAAGGCCAACTGGAAGCGGCGCGCGCGCTGTCTTTTTCGCCCTGGCATATGATGCGCCATATCATCATTCCACAGGCCATGCGCGTCATCGTTCCACCGTTGACCAGCCAATATGTCAGCCTGTCAAAAAACAGCTCAATCGCAGTCGTGGTGGGTTACCCAGAGCTGGCAAACATCAGTAACACGCTGATGAATCAGACCGGTCAGGCGCTCGAAGTGATTGCCATCATGATGGTGGTTTACCTGACGGTCAGCATCGTGACATCGCTGCTGATGAACCTGTTTAACCGCGTCGTCGCCATCAAAGAGCGCTGAGGAGCACTGAATGTTATTTCCGGTACTGTCACTCTCCGCCGTTCCCAGCCGCTTACGCACGCCGCTGCTGTGGCTGCGTCGCCACCTGTTCAGCAGCGTGCCGCAAACCGTACTCACACTGCTACTAGCGGTGCTGATGTGGAACGTCGGCAATAAACTGCTGCACTGGGGCATTCTCGATGCCGTGTGGTACACCACTGACCCAGACATCTGCCGTGTAGCCGCTGGTGCCTGCTGGGCGGTAATCGTGGAAAAACATCGCCCCATCCTGTTTGGCCTTTATCCTTACGATGAACACTGGCGTCTGGTGTTGGCGATGGGAATCTGGTTTCTGGCGCTTGGCCTGTCGCTGATGCCGCGCTTCTGGCATTCGCGCATCCTCTTACCGCTGTGGATCGTCGCGGTAGTGAGCATCGCCATCCTGATGTCTGGTGGCGTGTTTGGCCTATCTTACGTGCCTTCCAGCGAATGGGGCGGACTGCCGCTGACAATTCTGTTGTTTAGCGGCACGGTCGTCATCGGTATGCCGGTTTCGGTTTTATTGGCGTTAGGCCGACGCTCACCGCTGCCCTTTCTGCGCGGTCTGTCGGTTATTTTTATCGAAGGCCTGCGCGGCGTACCGCTCATCACGATTCTGTTCGTCGCGGTTAACGTCTTCCCGTTATTTCTGCCCGCAGGCATGGAAATCAACAAGCTACTGCGCATCATCATCGGCATCGCGCTGTTTTTCGCCTGCTATCAGGCTGAGGTGATTCGCGGTGGTTTACAGTCCGTTCCACGCGGGCAATACGAAGCGGCGATGGCGCTCAACCTCGGCTATTGGCACACGACGACCAAAATCATCCTGCCGCAGGCGCTGCGTATCTGCCTGCCCGCCATGACCAACCATATTATCGCCGCCATGAAGAATACTTCATTCGTCATCATTATCGGGCTGTTCGACATCCTCACCGCCACCAGTTCGGTGATGCAGGACCCGCTATGGCGGCGTTATTACATTGAAACGTACCTTTTCATCTCGGCTATCTATCTGCTGTTTGGCTTCTTGCTCTCACGCTACGCGCTGTGGGTGGAAAAACGCATCGATGCCAGCCGTAACCCAGAAACGTATCACGGTTAAGCGATAGCCGTTGATGAAAACACAGACAGGAGCTTTGTTATCATGAGCTTAGCCGCAGACGCTTTCGTTACAGACAATGCAGTGACAAACAGTATCGTTACAAACAACAACGTCATTATTGAGATCGACGCTGTCAGCAAGTGGTACGGTGCATTTCAGGCGCTGAATAACGTGACGCTGAACGTAGAGAAGGGAGAACGCGTGGTGATTTGCGGCCCTTCCGGCTCCGGCAAATCCACGCTCATCCGCTGCATTAATCGATTAGAAGAGCACCACGACGGGCATATCCGCGTGAACGGCATTGAAGTTAACGACAATATCAAGAACATCAACCGCGTGCGCTCCGGCATCGGTATGCTGTTCCAGCAGTTCAATTTGTTTCCCCACCTGAGCGTGCTGGATAATCTGACGATCGGCCCGACGCTGGTCAAACAGCGTAAGAAGCAGGAAGCCATTGATTTAGCGATGCACTACCTGAAAAAGGTGCATATCGCCAATCAGGCGCATAAATTCCCGCTACAGCTCTCTGGCGGCCAGCAGCAGCGCGTGGCCATTGCCCGGGCACTGTGCATGCAGCCGGAAATTATGTTGTTTGATGAGCCCACGTCTGCGCTGGACCCAGAGATGATTAAAGAGGTGCTGGATGTGATGCTCGATCTGGCGGAATCCGGCATGACGATGATCGTCGTCACCCATGAAATGGGTTTTGCCAAAACGGTCGCGGACAAAGTCATTCTGATGGCAGATGGCAGCATTGTGGAATCCGCCCCGCCGCAAGACTTCTTCAACACGCCATCACACCCGCGTACGCGCCAATTCCTGGATCAGATTCTGAGCCATTGATAAGCAAAAAAATATCCGCGTCGAGGAATCGGCGCGGATAGCATGGCTTAACCGTGAATTAGCGGGAGGACAGCTGTTCTAAACTCTGCTTCGCCACCTGATACAGATAATGCGCAGTCGGGAACAGCGCGCTATCATCGACGCGGAATTTCGGGTGATGCAGCGCATACGGCCCGCCGGAGCCGACCATCATGAACGTACCCGGCAATTTCTGCTGATAGAACGCAAAATCTTCACCAATCGGGCTGGCTTCCACGCGACGCGCTTCAAACCCTTCATCACTCGCCACATTCAGCGCAAACTCAACCCACTCTGGCGTGTTGATCACCGACGGCGGCCCGGCATGCCACAGGAATTCAATTTCTGCACCAAAGGTGCTGGCGATACCCGCTACGATCTGACGGAAACGCTGTTCAATTAAATCACGCGCGGCCTGATTGAACGTTCTGACCGTGCCTTCAACATAGGCCGTGTCTGGGATCACGTTCCAGGTGCTGCCGCTATGCACCTGCGTAATCGACACGACTGCATTATTGTCGGACGATACCGTGCGACTGATAATGGTCTGTACAGCAGAAATCAGCTGACCCAGAATGATAATCGGATCGTTGCCTTCATGCGGCTTCGCGGCGTGACAGCCTTTCGCTGCGATCTTGATCTCAAAGCGGTCAACGCCCGCCGTCAATGCGCCGTCTTTCCCACCGATAACGCCAACCGGCAGCGTTGGATCGTTGTGAATGCCAAAAATCGCTACCGCATTGTCCAACGCACCAACGGCGATGACTTCCGGCGCGCCCAATCCAGTCTCTTCAGCAGCCTGGAACAAAATTCGCACCGTGCCTTTCAGCTCCGGCTCAATTTTCTTCAACAGAATCGCCGCGCCCAGCGCCGCGGAAGAGTGAAAATCATGACCGCAGGCGTGCATCACGCCCTTGTTGAGCGACGTAAATTCTACGCCAGATTCTTCCTCAATCGGCAGGGCGTCGATGTCGGAACGCACCACGACCAGTGGACCTTCCTGTAAGCCGCCCACTTCCGCAACCAGACCGGTTTTCAACGGCAGGTCGAGGATACGAATCCCTTCTTTTTCCAATACCGCACGAATCTTCTTCGTGGTCTCGAACTCCTGATTCGACAGTTCAGGATGGCGATGTAAATCGTGGCGAAACGCCTGAATAAACTGAGCCAGAGGCTCGTGCTGAGATGCTGTTCTCATGAATACTTGCTCCACATTATCGTGCCCTGCCTGACAGGGCTGCCTTGTTCAGGCGTGCAGGTGTATCTACGTATGCGTTAAATATCGTACTCAAGCGGCTCAGGCAGCTTGGTCAACTGACGCAGGAAACGCTGGGTTTGCGGGTTGTCCGAGAAGCTAATCACCTGCTCCGCCGGGCCTTCCTCAACGATGTGCCCGTCCGCCATGAAGATCACGCGATCAGCCACTTCTTTCGCAAACTGCATTTCATGGGTGACGATCACCATCGTGGTGTCGTTTTTCGCCAGCTTCTGAATCACCTGAAGCACTTCGTGTACCCTTTCCGGGTCAAGTGCCGAGGTCGGTTCATCAAACAAAATCGCCTTCGGATCCACCGCCAGCGCGCGCGCAATACTGACGCGCTGTTGCTGTCCGCCGGACAGCGTTACCGGATACTGCGCCGCCTGCGGCAGCAGACCGACCTGCTCCAGCAGCGCCAAACCAATTTCATCCGCCTGCTTCTTCGGCATTTTTTTCACGACAATCAGCGCTTCCGTCACATTCTCCAGCGCTGTTTTGTTCTTAAACAGGTTGTAACTCTGGAATACCATCGCCGTCTGGCGGCGCAGCGCATAGGCTTCTTTAGAGCTGTAACGGCGCGTATCCAGCGTTTGTTCGCCAATTTCGATCGTGCCCGACTCTGGCGTTTCCAGCAGGTTAAGACAGCGCAGCAGCGTGGACTTACCCGAACCCGATGGACCGATGATCGCGACGACTTCGCCTTTCGCGATATCCAGGCTAATGTTGTCCAACACCACCTGATCGCCAAAGCGTTTAGAAAGATTCTTTACACTGATCATGTCAGCCCCTTATCGCTGTAGCGAGTGATTCAGTTTCTTCTCCAGCTGTTTTTGCAGCCAGGAGTAAACAATGATCACCAACCAGTAAATCAGACCCACAACCAGGAAGGTCTCAAAGAAACGCAGAGATTCGGCGGCAATCATCTTGCCTTCCGCGAACAGTTCGGAGACGCCCAGCGCAAAGGCTACCGAGGTATCTTTAATCAGGGAAATGAAGGTGTTCCCCGTCGCTGGCAGCGCATTCAGCATGGCCTGAGGCAACACGATGCGGCGATAGACCTGCGCTTTACTCATGCCAATGGATAGGCCTGCTTCCGTCTGGCCGAAATCCACAGAGGCCAAGCCCGCGCGGAAAATCTCAGCCATGTAGGCGGACGTTTTCAGGCTAAAGCCGATAATCGCGGCCGTCATCGCATCCAGATTGGATAAGCCAGGGAATAGCTGCGGCAGGCCGAAGTAGATGATAAACAGCTGAACCAGCGACGGAATACCGCGGAACAGCGAGATATACAGTTCGACGATTTTTACGACCACGACGATCTTGCTTTCACGGACTAACGCCAGGAGAAGGCCGAGCACCATAGCAAAAAACATCGAAACCACGGCAAGGAACAGC
Organism: Pectobacterium carotovorum; assembly: GCA_016415585.1. Taxonomy (NCBI): domain Bacteria; kingdom Pseudomonadati; phylum Pseudomonadota; class Gammaproteobacteria; order Enterobacterales; family Pectobacteriaceae; genus Pectobacterium; species Pectobacterium carotovorum. The sequence goes on from CP066552.1 coordinate 4,391,597, forward strand.
GTGGTTGGCAAATACATTAGTACCTGGGGAAAGACCTTTAGCAGGTAGGCAAGATCGATATTCATGAGTAATACCATTAATGCTTCCACCGGCCATATTGCACCGGTGGAACAGGGTTATAACTATTTGCTACATAACGAACCATCTAGCTACATAACAAATCATCTGGCTACGTAACGGCTCGCCAGAATGACGGCGTGAGGTTATTTAGCCGGTGATACCGTGATGTCTTCACCAAAATATTTTTCGGAGAACGCTTTCAGGCGTCCATCTGCACGCATTTTCGTCAATTCCGCATCGAACTGTTTACGCAATGCATCACCTTTCTCGTCCTTATGGAACGGGAAGCTCACTTCTTCAATCACCAGCGGCTCGCCAACCAGCTTGAACGGCAGGTTACGCTTATTGATTTCGGCCAGCAGAATCGGACGTGAATTCACGTAGCCTTCAACGCGTTTAGACAGCGCATCGTTCATCGCGCCATCGCGTGTTTCATAGGTGCGAATATTCACGCTGCCATCGGCAAACGCTTTTTTCAGGTTGTTAACGTGGTTAGAACCCAGAACCCCGGCAACCGTCTTGCCTTTCAGGTCGGCCAGTGTATTAATGTCCGCGTTGTCTTTGTGCGTCACAATCTGGCTGCCGTAGAAGCTGTACGGCTGGGCGAAGTTGTATTTTTCCTGACGCGCCGGCGTAATGGCTACCACGTTCGCCACAGTATCCAGTTTTCTCGCTTCCAGTTGACCCATCAGGCCGCTGAAATCGGCGGTGACCCACTCAACTTTGTAGTTCAGATCTTTCGCGATGGCTTCCGTGACTTCAACGTCAAACCCGACCAGCTTGTTATCCTGCTTGAAGCCACTTGGATAACTTTGGCCTGTTGAACCCACTTTCAATACTTTTTCCTGCTCAGAGCCGCTCTTCCCAGAATCACAGCCAGCAACAAGAAAGGCGGTCGTCAGCGCCAGAACAGACAACGTTACTTTTTTCATCATTTTACTGCCTCTCTTTTTGATTTTTTATCTTTCCACTGGTCATACAATTGGTTATCAAGGATTTTTTCCATCCAGATTGTCAGGTGTCCTTTTCCCAGATTCGTCTGCCCGACTTCCTTGAAACCATAATTTCTGTACATCTCAATCAGCCACGGGTGGTTTTGCGCGGTGCCAAGCGACACCGCAGGGGCTTTGAGCTGGTTAATCAGAATCTCTTCTTCCAGCCAGTTCATCATTTGCTTACCCAGCCCCTGTTTTTTATAGCCAGGGTGCGTCGCAAACCAGCCCAAATGGGGCAAACCGAGCGGGCCAGGCTCCGGCCCCCACGGATAGCGGATGGTAAATGACGACACCATTTCGCCGTCTTTTTCCATCACATAAACGCCGTGTGAGGCAATATGCGTACGCACCATGTCGATATCCGCATGGGCGGCGGAAAAGTTGATACCCAGTTGGCGAATCGGCTCAAATGCCGCCAGCGCCAGTGCCAGATAGGTCTCATCGTCCGCAAGCGTAGCCTGACGAAATACGATACTCATGATGTCACCTTATGCTGGCAGCAGGCCGGAGTTATCCGCATAGCGAATCACGTCATCAACCTTCTGCGGCGCACTGCCAACGTAGTTAGCCGGATTCAGCCATTCGTCCAGATCGGCGGCGGTCACCTGTTCAGAAAGCACCGAGTGGGCCAGCAGTACCGATTTAAAGGACTGATTCTGCTCGAATGCCTGCATAGAACATTCGTAAACCAGATGGTGAGCAGTCTGCTTGCCGAGACGTTTGCCAATCTCGAACATCACTTTCTCGGACAGCAGCAGGCCATTTTGTAGATCGAGGTTCGCCAGCATCTGCTTCTCATTGACGGACATGCCACGCAGGATGCCAAGCGCGTTCTGAAGCTGAGCAGACAGATAGATATTGATTTCCGGCAGCGCGATCCACTCCGCACGCCAGCTCATCGCATCACGCTCATGCTCAACTTTCATGGATTCATGAATCAACGCTGCGCTCTTAAACAGCGGAGCCGTCAGGCTCGCCAGCCCTTCTAGCGCGGCAGGGTTGCGTTTATGCGGCATCGTAGTAGAACCGATTTTCCCTTCGGAGAACGGCTCTTCGATTTCGTTAATCTCGGTGCGCATCAGGTTGTACAGCTCGTTGCCGATTTTGCCCAGCGTACCGCTGATCAGAACCGTAACAGAAGCATATTCGGAGAAGCGATCGCGGGCAGACTGCCAACCGATATTCGGCGTATTCAGCCCCAGCTTATCCAGCGTCAGACGCTCGATTTCCGGCCCTTTCTCGCCAAAAGAGGCATAGGTACAAATCGCACCGTTGATGTTGCCAACCAAAACACGTTCTTTGATTTCACCCAGACGTTCGAGGTGACGGATAAATTCATCCAGCCAGACAGCCAGTTTGAAGCCAAACGTGGTGGGCAGCGCCTGCATACCGTGGGTACGACCGGCCATCAGCGTATGCTGGTATTTCTTGGCGAGACGTTTCAATTCAACGGCCAGCAGTTGTGTATCTCTGACGACAATATCAAAAGATTGTTTCAGCTGTAACACCGTCGCAGTATCAACGATGTCCTGCGTGGTCACGCCGTAGTGAATAAACTCACCCGCGGCACCGCACTGTTTCTGAATCGCGGCAATCGTCGGCATCAGAGAATGCTTCATGCGCGCGGCATCTTTTGCAATCTCTTCAACGTTAAGCGCGCTTGCGTCAGCGTTTTCTGCAATGGTTTTTGCCGCATCCAGCGGAATGACACCCAGTTCACCCTCGGCAAGTGCTAGGGCAACTTCGACTTCGACCTGTTTAGTCAGGCGGTTATGCTCGGACCATACGCCGCGCATTTCAGGCGTGCCAAAATTATTCCCTATAAGAAGAAAATCAATAAGATGTGATGCCATAATTAACTCGTTAGTGTTGGATTTATCAGGCGGGGATTTATGTCGTCTTTTTAATTTTTAAAAATATAACATGCGGAAATTATGCGCCTTATACCTTTGGGATCTATCTTAGATCAAAAAGTTTGATTGCAAACTATGCATATAGATATGCATGCAGAAATGTTCGCTAGCATGCTTTCCAAAGCGGGGCGGCAACAGCCAATTTACAGGATAGAGGGTAATCTCACTGAGTGCATTTAACATATTGGTTCATAACATTTTCCTCAGTGTACGAGTTAAATGTGTCAACGCCATTTACTGGAGGATCACCGACGAAAAAAAAGCACACCTTTCGATGTGCTTTTTTTTGTAATTGGTCGGCGAGAGAGGATTCGAACCTCCGACCCACTGGTCCCAAACCAGTTGCGCTACCAAGCTGCGCTACTCGCCGAATGTACTGCTTTTTTGAACATCACTGATGTTCTCGTTTGTGTGTGGTGCGAAGAGAGGGACTTGAACCCTCACGTCCGTAAGAACACTAACACCTGAAGCTAGCGCGTCTACCAATTCCGCCACCTTCGCATAACTCACAAACCGTCAATCAACTACTATCGCTGCAAAATCTGGGGTGGCTAATGGGACTCGAACCCACGACAACTGGAATCACAATCCAGGGCTCTACCAACTGAGCTATAGCCACCATCACCACACTTTACATCAACTACTTATTACGCGGTACTTCCTTTTTACGGGATACTTTCTTTACGAAGAAAAGTGTACCACCGCAGCTCTTGCACACAACATACTCGTTTACACAATATAATGGTGCGCCCGACAGGATTCGAACCTGAGACCTCTGCCTCCGGAGGGCAGCGCTCTATCCAGCTGAGCTACGGGCGCTTAGCGCCGTTGCGGGGCGGGATATTACGGGCTTAGTGACTGGCTGTCTAGTGCTTTTTTATCGAAATGATGCGTTTGATTATGATTTGCTCATTCCAAGCTAAATAACACACAGTTCCGCCCTTCCCACCCCCAACTACTACGATTTACCCTCTGTCAGCGACATTTTTTTGCCCAGTCCTAACGCAAAATAACACAGGCTAACCACAGCTAAAAACGCGACGCCGACCAATAAAGACATCCGCGTATCGATATTGATGTACATGCCCACCAGCACACACAGCAAAAACGCCATCGTCAGGTAGTTTACCCACGGGAACAACACCGATTTAAACGGATGTGCGACCAGCGCGGCACGATGCTGCTCACGAAAACGCAATTGGCTGATTAACACCACAAACCACGGCACCATGCCCGGCAGTACGCTGGCGCTATAAACATAAACAAACACTTTTTCCGGATTAGGGATGATGTAATTCAACACCGACCCCGCCATCAGGCAAAGAATAGAAATCATGACGCCTGCTGCGGGTACGCCGCTGGCCGTCACTTTACCTAGCCAGGCGGGAAGCTGACGGTTGTTGGCCAGCGAATACAGCATACGTCCGCAGCTATACATGCCGCTGTTGCAGCCGGACAGCGCGGCTGTCAGCACCACAAAGTTGATGATCCCTGCCGCTGCGGTGATACCAATTTTCGCAAAGGTCAGCACAAACGGGCTGCCCGAGGTGCCGATTTCATTCCAGGGGAAAATCGTGACGATAACGAAGATCGCGCCCACATAGAAAATCAGGATGCGCCATAGGATGTTGTTGATCGCGCGCTTCAGCGTCACCTGTGGGTTTTTCGCCTCACCCGCCGTAATGCCGACCAGTTCCACGCCCTGATAAGACGCCACGACCAGACAGAGTGCGAACAGCAGGCCTTTCCAGCCTCCCGCGAGGAAGCCACCGTGTTCGGTCAGGTTACTGAATCCGGTTGCCTGACCGTGGTTACCGAAGCCGAAGAAAATAATGCCCACGCCGACGACGATCATCACGACGATGGTGGTGATTTTTATCATCGCGAACCAGAATTCGATTTCGCCATACAGCCTGACCGCAGCAAGGTTTGCGCCCGCCACCAGCGCAACTGCAGCAATAGCCGGTATCCATTGCGGCAAATCGGGGAACCAGTACTGAACATACACGCCAATAGCGGTAATTTCCGAAATTCCGACCGCCATCCACATAAACCAATAGCCCCATGCGGTGAGATAACCGAAAAAGGGATTCATGTATTTGTGTGCGTAGACGGCAAACGATCCCGCAACCGGCTCCAGATAGAGCATTTCGCCCATTGAGCGCATGATGAAGAAAACGAAGATTCCGGCGACAATATAGGCCAGCAATACTGACGGCCCCGCCCACTTCAGCGCGCTGGCGGCACCCATAAACAGCCCAACGCCGATCGTGCCGCCCAGCGCAATCAGCTCAATATGCCGGGCTTCCAACCCTCGATGGAGTTTTTCCTGCTTTACATCTTCTGCCATATATCCTCTGTCTTTATGTTGTGCTTATCCCGGCTGCTGCCAGTTATTGTTCTTATTTCAGAAATACTGCCGACTGCCGATGAGAAAGAACGTACCCTTCGCCTCAAATTAGCGGCCATGAAAATACCGTAATGTAGGTTTGAATAACACATAAGGGATGACGAATACGCCAAAGATAGAATTCTGTATTTCTGATTGACTAGCAAACAGACAATTAAAATCGAATAGGAATGAGAAATCAGGTTTATATATTGCGAGGAAAGATTGTGGAGCAAGGTTGGCGCGTTTAACGCGCCAATTCAATGACGCTACAGGTGGCCGCTGTAGTGATAGGCAACATATTTCAACAGCCTAAGCTGCCGAAAAATACGGCTCGGCTGGGACAGCAAGCGATACAGCCATTCCAACCCTAAGTTTTGCCACACGAGCGGGGCGCGCTTCACATGCCCGGTAAAGACGTCATAGGTTCCACCCACGCCCATATAGAGCGCATCAGGATAGTGGTGGCGACAATCGCGCATCAGGATTTCCTGTCGTGGCGACCCCATCGCGACGGTAACAATCTGTGCACCGCTGGTGCGGATACGTTCGAACAGGGCATCACGCTGCTCTGGCGCAAAATAGCCATCCTGACTGCCGACAATATTCACGTTCCACTGCGCCCGCAGCTTCGCCTGCGTTTGTGCCAACACATCAGGTTTGCCGCCCACCAGAAAAACCGGCGTGCCTAATTTGCCTGCCCGCTCCATTAGCGCTTCCCACAGGTCAGCGCCCGCAACTCGCGTGACGTCAGCCTGCGGATACTTGCGCCGAATGGAGCGCACGATGCTGATGCCGTCCGCATACTTGTACTCTGCACGATCGAGCAATGCACGCAGCGCCACGTCTTTTTCCGCCGTTAGCACTTTCTCAGCGTTAATCGCAACGAGCGTGCCCGTTTCAACCCGCTCGCCCGCAAACAGGTAATCAACAAACTGCGCCATGTTACGAAAACCGTGAATGGGCAAACCACGAATGGTATACAGAGGAATGGTCTCTGTGGTTTTTAACGCTGTCATACCTGCTCCTTTATCACAGGATCCTGTACGGTGTTGGGTGTCGGCGTGGCACGCATACGCATCAGACGTTGCCGGATTAGCCCGGCGCTTTCCAGCAGCCAGTAGAGCAGCTTGGCAACGAGCAGGCACAGGCCGAAGACCAGACAGAAAAACACCACACGCGAAACAAAAGAATCAACGCCTTCACGCGTCAGCACAATAATATTGAACACCGCCCCGAAGCAGAACGCCTGCAAAATAGCGGCCTTATAGCGATTGCTGTCGTTCTTCCCTAACTCGTACACCCAGTCGAACCACTTGATAACCAACCCTACGGCAATCGCGCCGAGCGGGATAAACAGCACGCCCCCCATCACCACCAGCGAGCCCAACAGCGTGGGAGATATAGCCAGCCCAGAGTGGTTATTCAACACTTCCCAGGTGAAATAGTTCGCACTGTTTAACACCAGATTCGGACGATCCGGCCATAGCCAAGAGGGAATAAAGACGTAGAAATCACGGGCAATCGGTGCCAGTCCCTGGAATTCAATCTTGTCGTAGTTCTGCCACAGCAGCGCCAGATTTTCCCAGGGCGAGAAGGTGTCGCGGGTTAAATAAAGGAACGTATAAAATGCGTAATCACCGCTGACGTCCAGCCCATAGCGCTTCAGCGCCAGCCAGAACATCCCGACAATCCCGAATGCACCAGCGGCAACCAGCATCCAAAGCGTAATCCAGCCGCGCACAATACCAATAAACAAAAACAGGGCGAAGGCGATGATCAGATTCGCACGCGTTCCGCCGACAATCACATACGTCAGCATTCCGAACGCGACCGTTCCGATGAGGAACAGTAGCCACGCACGCTGCGTCTGGCGCAGGAAATACACGACCAGCATCGCCGGAATGAAGAAGTAGAAGAAGCGCTTCAACGCCACGCCAGACACATCGCTGGAAAATATCTGGCTGTACGAACGCAGCTTAAACAACAAGAAGCCATTGTTGAGGAAGAAAATACCGACGGTGGCTACCGCAATCAACGCCAGCAGCAGCCAGGTCAGATTGGCTTCAACCCGGTTTACCGTCAGGAGTGGCGCACGCGGCGCGGAGGCTTTCTGGCGTAGCCGTGTCTTATAGCTGACGTAATAGATCGCATAGAACGCCGTCGCAGACAGCATCGCCTGCAGCAGAAACTGCACGGGAACCACTTCAACGCCAAACCGGAACACCAGCACGCAGGTAAATGGAAAACCAAAATAGAACGTCAATAAATAGAGCAGGGAAAACAGCACGTTAAAATTAAAACGCACCCGCCGAAACTCCATCCAGGTCAGGCTCAGGATAAAGATGACTGAAATCAGGTAGACGACAAACAGCCCACCAAATTGCCCCAGCGTCATGTCGGTTCTCCCGCTGCCAACGCCAGCGCATCCCGCCAGCCTTGCAGATAATTGGGATTGAAGAACGCGATCTGGTGCTTATCGACCGATGCCAGCTGGCGCTGCGCTTCACGCACCAACGCCTCATCCAGCTCGTCACCGTAAAACAGCACGGGCAGCCCTTGCTCCGTCAGATCCTGCCAGAACGGATTTTGCCGACTGATCACGAACGGCACGCCAAACTGAATCAGCAGACATAACGTCCCGATCCCCTGCTGGCGATCGAAAATAAAATAGCCCAAATCACAGGTGCGCAGCATATTGAGGTAATCATCAAACGCCAGTTGGTCTTTCAGCAGTTGGAAATTTTTCACGCCGAACAGCGCCAAACCGTCCTTTTCCACCTGTGCGATGTAGAGCGCGTTATTCGCGGGGTAGCCCATCGGCACAATCACCCGCACATTTTTCCCGAACTGCTTGTGAATCGCCCGCAGCGCTTCCTGATGGCGATTGGTGCGATCGCCAGAATTGCCGACCAGAATCGTCATCGGCCCAGCCAGTGGTTTATCCACCTCCATGCCCGTTAGTGCTGGATTCATTCTCGTTGGAAAGTACAGCAATGACGTCGGAACCCGAGGTGAACGCTGCTGATACCACGCCAGATCGCCACGCGTGGCAAATACATGCCCGACACGCTTTTGCGCCATACGCCGCAGCAGATAAAACAGGCGATACTTCAGGCTGCTCGCCTCTTCATACAAATCCGCCCCCCAAACGTGCCAGTAAACCTGCTCAGATTTGATTTTTCCGCTCAGCAACGCCAGCCACAGCGTGGGGTTAAACTGCCCATGCAGGAAAAAACGCATCTTGCGGTTTGCTTTCGCTCTGGCGATGACCGCCTCAGCCAGCGTTTTCTTATCCACGCAGGTTTCGATACGCAGCGCGGGGAAATCGGCCGATGAAATGCCGTCGCGGGACGCCACGATGAAATGCCGAATCTGCTGTTCGGGGAGTTCCGTCGCCAGTACGTCGTTAAAAAAACGTAAAACGGTCTGGTTATGATGCGGGATGTCAGATCCCAATACATGAATCAGTGTCGTCATGTTCGCCTACGGTAAATAATGAATACGCAACAACAAAGCAAAAAATAGACCAGGTAGGTTGCCATATAGGCCTGCGCCGCACCTTGTGCGCCATAAAGCGGAATCAGCCAGTGGGAAAACCCAGTCAGCAGGAGAAACTGGCTCACTTCAGTGAGCAGATAAAAGCGCAACGCCGCTTTCGCAATGACCAGATAGCCAAAGACGTAAGCGCCCACTTTCATTACATCGCCTACCAATTGCCAAACGAAAAGATCTCGCATTGCCGTGAACTCGCTGGAGAACAGCAGCCAGATGGCAAAATCTCGCAGCAGCCACACACAAAAGCTGACGCCTGCCACGACGGGCAGCACAAATTTCAGAGAGCGAACAATCTCCTGCGCCAACGCGGCTTTATCCGTCAGACGCGAGAGTGTCGGCAACAAATACACGGTAAAGGAGGCGGTAATGAATTGCAGGTAAGCATCGGAAATACTGCTGACGCCCTGCCAAATACCCACTTCATCCCAGCTGTAATGTGCCGCCAACAGGTTACGCATCATGATGTACGCAACGGGCAGCGTCACCGCCGTCATTAACGCCATCAGCGTAAATTTGCCCAACTGTCCAGCAATCGCACGATCCCACGCGGGTTTTAGCGATGTCAGCGCCAGCGGCGTACGCCGCAATAGCATGATTCCTGCCGGAATCACCAGCAGCGCAGGCACCAGCGCCAGCCCTGCCAACGCACCAACATAGCCACCCAGTTGCAGGCAGAGCCAAAAGGCCACCAGCCCGATCAGGCTGCCACCGATGACGGCCAGCGCGTTGCCTATCGCATCCCGATAGCCTTTAAGGATCGCCAGACATAGGTTGGCGTAGGCGATACCCATTTGGATAAACGCCAGCGCCCGCACTACGTCGTGATAGTCGTCATGCCCAAATAGCAGATTAGCGATAGGCGTTGCGGCCGCCAGAAAGAGAATCGCCAGCAGCGTGGAGAAGCCCAGCACCAGCGTGACAGACGTACCGAGCAGCGGCCTCAGCCGTTCCGGCTGTTGCTGATACTCCGCCACGTATTTGGTGACGCCGTTGAAGATCCCGGCACCGGCTAATACGCCCAACACCGTAATAAGCTGGCGGAAATTTCCTGCCATCCCCACGCCGCTGGGGCCAAAAGCGACCGCCAGCAGTTTGACAACAACCAGCCCTGCGCCGATTTTTATCAGCGTGGAGCCTGCCGTCCATATCGATGCTTTCGCCAACGACATATCAGGAGAAGAAGCTCAGAATAGTATTGATGACCGTCCGCTGGTTGACGTCCGAGAGGTTGTAGAACAAGGGTAACCGCACCAACCGTTCGCTTTCCTGCGTGGTGTAGCGATCGTCACCGGAGAAACGACCAAAGTTCAGGCCAGCAGGGCAGCTATGTAGGGGGATATAATGAAAGACCGTCATGATTTCCGCTTCTTTCATGTAATTGATAAACGCGCTGCGGTCGTCCTGATCGCGCAGTTTGATATAAAACATGTGCGCGTTGTGAATCCCATTGGCAGGTACGGTCGGCAGGGTAATACGCCCGGCATCAGCTAGCGATTTAAATGCCGCGTAGTAGTTCTGCCACAGTTTCAGGCGACGCTCGTTGATCGGCCGCGCCGCTTCCAACTGGGCCCAGAGGTAGGCAGCCTGAATATCCGCCATCAGATAGCTTGAACCGATATCCCGCCAGGTGTATTTGTCCACCTGTCCGCGGAAAAACTGGCTCCGGTTGGTGCCTTTTTCACGGATGATTTCCGCGCGCTCCACCAACCTTGCGTCATTAATCAGCGTGGCTCCGCCCTCACCGCCCGAGGTGTAGTTCTTGGTTTCGTGAAAGCTGAAACAGCCGATATGGCCGATGGAGCCAAGAACACGGCCCTTGTAGCTGGACATCACGCCCTGCGCGGCATCTTCCACGACATATAAATCGTATTTCTTCGCCAGCGCCATAATCGCGTCCATCTCGCAGGCCACGCCCGCATAGTGAACCGGCACGATAATGCGCGTCTTTTCCGTGATTGCTGCTTCGATCTTCGTCTCATCAATGTTCATGGTATCCGGGCGGATATCGACAAACACGATTTTCGCACCGCGCAGCACAAAGGCGTTGGCGGTAGAAACGAAGGTATAGCTCGGCATGATCACTTCATCGCCAGGCTTAACGTCGAGCAGTATCGCAGCCATCTCCAACGAAGCGGTGCAGGAAGGCGTGAGCAGGACTTTTTTGCTGCCGGAATAATGTTCCAGCCACTGCTGACAACGGCGGGTAAAGCCACCATCGCCGCACAATTTGCCGCTGCTCATAGCAGCCTGCATATAATCCAGTTCCGTACCGACAATCGGTGGCGCGTTAAATGGAATCATGTGATCACCTGTATAACCAATACGCCGTGCTCTCAATCATGGCACCACGGCGAAGATAAAGACGAAGCGCCGCCACGTTGCTAACCTGCGTCGCGACCCGAAGACATATCAACTCTTGTTGTCGACACCACGCTTCCGCCAGCGCCATCAGCTGTGAACCAATGCCCTGTACCGTAACGCCCGGCCAGACGCCCAGTAGCCCGATACGTGCATCCGTGTCATCCATTCTACGTAACGTGACCCATCCTTGCGGATTGCCAGCGGCATCTTCCGCCAGTAAACAGCAGTGGTCGAACGTACCGCGCACGGCGTTTTCAATCCACTGCGCATAGAAACGTCCGCTATCCTCCGACTGATACCACGGAGAACGAAAACGGCTCAGTGCAAAAACACGTGACGCTGCATCCCTCAGTGCAGGGATATCGTCGAGCGTAGCTTCACGCCAGCACGGTAGCGGTGTCACAACAGTCGCCCGTTGCAGCGGCAGACTGAGATCGATCTCGCCTTCCACCAATCGAAAACCAAGATCGGCAAGCGCATCCGCCAGCACCAAATTGTCCGCCGCAATTTTGGCCTGCGTCAGCGTCAATGCGTTCAGCGCATCGGGCGTCAACGCAGGTGCAGAAGGCGAAAAATTCAGCTTACCGCTGTCAATCTGGAAGAATTCACTCTCCCAGCCCAGTGGTTCAACCGTGGCACGAATCTCTTCCTTTCCTATTGATATCGGATGGGTCATCGTTTCGCTCCTTCGTTTCCGCCATCTGGTTCAGGCACGGGTTTAGTCGTTCAGCCCTAAACGCTCGCCGGTATAAGAACCATCCTGCACGCTGCGCCACCATTTTTCGTTATTCAGATACCAACTGACGGTTTTTCTCATGCCCGTCTCAAACGTTTCTTCTGGACGCCAGCCCAGCTCACGTTCAATTTTCCCGGCATCGATCGCGTAACGCATATCGTGACCTGGACGGTCTTTCACGTAGGTGATGAGATCGCGGTAATGCGCCACGCCAGCGGGCTTATTCGGTGCCAGCTCTTCCAGCAGCGCGCAAATGGTCTGCACCACTTCAATGTTTTTGCGCTCGTTGTGACCACCGATGTTGTACGTCTCACCGATTTCGCCTTCCGTTACTACTTTGTACAATGCACGAGCGTGGTCTTCGACAAACAGCCAGTCACGGATTTGCGCGCCGTCACCGTAAACCGGTAACGGTTTGCCCGCGACCGCATTCAGGATCACCAGCGGAATCAGCTTCTCTGGGAAATGGTAAGGGCCGTAGTTATTCGAGCAGTTGGTGATAACCGTCGGGAACCCGTAGGTGCGCAGCCAGGCGCGAACCAGATGGTCGCTGGAGGCTTTCGATGCGGAATAAGGGCTGCTTGGCGCATAAGGCGTGGTTTCTGTAAACAGATCGTCCGTCCCGTGCAGGTCACCAAACACTTCATCGGTAGAGATATGGTGAAAACGGAACGCACGCTTGTCCGCATCAGCCAAGTTCTGCCAGTAGTGGCGTGCCGCTTCCAACATCGTATAGGTGCCGACAATATTAGTTTCGATAAACGCCGCCGGGCCATCAATAGAGCGATCGACGTGGCTTTCTGCCGCCAGATGCATCACCAGCGCAGGCTGGTAAGCCGTAAAGACACGGTCCAATTCAGCACGATCGCAGATATCCACCTGCTCGAACGCGAAGCGTGAACTATCAGCAACGGGAGCCAGCGAAGACAGGTTGCCCGCATAGGTCAGCTTATCGACAACAACGACGCTGTCCTGCGTTTCCGTCAGAATGTATCTGACCAACGCCGAACCAATAAATCCAGCACCACCGGTAATTAAAATACGTTTCAACGCCATACTCCTTTGGTATCAATAACCCACTGTTGTTTCACATCTTCTGGGTTAACCGCTTTAAACTGACGGTGGTCGACCAGCATTACCAGCACATCGGCTTCTTTTAATGCACTGCTGGTATCGACCAGTTTTACCTGTCCGGCCAACACGGACGGCAGGTGTTTGACATTCGGTTCGACGGCTAACGTCACGCCGGTATTCCACTGTGCAATCATGGACGTAATCCCTACCGCGGGACTTTCACGCAGATCGTCAATATCGGGCTTGAACGCCAGCCCGAAGCAGGCCACCGTAACCTCGCTCGCGCGTTTATCCGTTTGCGCCAGATAATCCGCCACGGCTGCTTTTACGCGATCCACCACCCAGAGCGGTTTGCCATCGTTCACCAGTCTGGCGGTATGAATCAACCGAGCCTGCTGCGGATTCTGCGCCACGATGAACCAGGGGTCGACAGCGATGCAGTGCCCGCCGACGCCAGGGCCGGGTTGCAGGATATTGACGCGGGGATGGCGGTTTGCCAATCGGATAAGTTCCCATACGTTAATGTTTTGTTCGGCACAAATCAGCGAGAGCTCATTGGCGAAAGCAATATTGACGTCGCGGAAGCTGTTTTCCGTCAGCTTGCACATTTCGGCGGTGCGGGAGTTAGTAACCACACACTCACCTTCGAGGAAGATTTTGTACAGTTCGCTCGCGCGAGCAGAGCACACTGGAGTCATGCCGCCAATGACGCGATCGTTTTTAATCAGCTCGACCACGACCTGCCCCGGCAGCACGCGTTCAGGACAATAGGCAATATTGATATCCGCCGTTTCCCCAACCTGCTGCGGAAACGTCAAGTCAGGACGCGCGTCAGCCAGCCACTCGGCCATTTGCTCCGTCGCCCCCACGGGGGATGTCGATTCCAGAATCACCAGATCGCCTTTCTTCAGAACAGGCGCGATGGACGCCGCAGCAGCCTGAACATAGGCCAGATCGGGTTCGTGATCGCCTTTGAAAGGGGTAGGAACGGCGATCAGGAAAGCATCTGCTGGCACAGGCTTTATCATCGCCTGGAGGTAACCATTTTCCACTGCCACTTTGACCAACGAATCCAGATCGGGCTCGACGATATGGATTTCGCCGCGATTAATGGTTTCGACCGCCAGTTTGTTCACATCGATACCGATGACTTTTTTTTGGCGCGACGCAAACGCCGCGGCGGTGGGTAAACCGATGTAGCCCAAACCGATTACGGAAATGGTAGTAAAGCTCATAGTGTCACCTGATAATTTTTATGTCTGCACCGCAGAGCGGCGTTTAACATGGATCTGAGTAATTCTCGGATGCTGATAGATGCATTGAGCGGTGATAATGGGTAGATCGTAAAGACGCTGTGAATACCTCCCTGTACGCTCGGATTGCGCAGATATGAATCTCATCCCTGAGATTCACCCTTTCAGGGCCGTCGCTAGCGACGTTCAAAAACGTTCCTGACGTTTTTGTCCATGGCGCAAACGCTTTACTCTTCTATCCCATTATCACCGTTTGCATTCTGTAAATCGGCTCTTCGCAGCCCGAAAATGTACTTAGCGATTTTTTATGTCGGGCCGTCGCATAGCGACGTTTAAAATCGCTCCTGGCGATTTTTTAAAGCATCAACGATGCGTTGACAGGCTTGTCCATCACCATAAGGGTTATGAGCGCGACTCATTGCCTGATACGCCTCTTCATCCGTCAACAGCATAGATACCGCATCGACAATACTGGTTACTTCCGTACCTACCAGCTTGACCGTACCCGCTTCAACCGCCTCCGGCCGTTCTGTCGTATCACGCATCACCAATACGGGCTTGCCTAACGACGGCGCTTCTTCCTGAATGCCGCCCGAGTCGGTCAAAATCATGTAAGAACGATTCATCAGGTACACGAAAGGCAGATAGTCCTGTGGCGCAATCAGCATCACATTATCAATGCCGCTCAGGATGCGATTCACAGGTTCACTGACGTTAGGATTCAAATGGACCGGATACACAATTTGTACTTCAGGGTGTCGACGGGCGATATCGGCCAGCGCACTGCAAATGCGTTCAAAACCACCGCCAAAACTCTCGCGACGGTGTCCGGTAACCAGAATCAGCTTCTTGTTGTCGTCTAAAAAAGCATATTTTTCATCGAGGCTGCGGCGTAATGCGGCGTCCCCTAGAATGCGATCGCGCACCCAGAACAACGCATCAATCACCGTATTACCCGTCACAAAAATATGCCGGTCAGACAGATGCTCACGCAGTAAATTTTGGCGGGAATTTTCCGTCGGGGCGAAATGGTACATCGCCAAATGTCCGGTCAGTTTGCGGTTAGCTTCTTCCGGCCAGGGCGAGTAGAGATTGCCAGTACGCAATCCCGCTTCTACGTGGCCGACGGGGATACGCTGATAAAACGCCGCAAGACTGGTTGCCAACGTTGTGGTGGTATCGCCGTGTACCAACACCAAGTCCGGTTTGAATTCCGCCATAACGGGTTCAAGTCCCGATAAAATCCGGCAGGATATCTCACTGAGTCCCTGTCCCGGTCGCATAATATCCAGATCGTAATCCGGCGTAATATCGAACAAACGCAGCACCTGATCCAGCATCTCCCGGTGCTGGGCTGTTACGCAAATTCTCGATTCAAAGGCTCCATCCTGAGCCAAGGCATGAACCAGCGGTGCCATTTTTATGGCTTCCGGCCGGGTGCCGAAAACAGTCAATACTTTCACATTGAATCTCTTTAATCAGGTTAGACGCAGACGCTCGCAGAGCATCAGACGCGAATCAGCAAGCTGGTTAGCGCGGACGGCGAGCCAAGGCAACACCCGCACCGACGAGCGCACCAATCGCCCCCCACATCACCATCAGGAATGCCCGGCGTGGGCTGTCTCGCTTCACCGGTTCTTCCGGCGTACGCAAATAACGATACGTCTGGAAAGCCGCCTCAAGCGTTGGGCCAACGTTCAGCGTCGCCAACATCGCGCGATTTTGATCATAATCCAGTTCGTAGTGCGGGCCGCTGGTCTGCAACGTTTCCAGTCGGGCTTGAAGCATCGGCCTGCCAAGCAGGAACATTTCCGATGCGGGGATTTCGTCTGCGGGTGTATCCGTCTGGCTACGGCTAATACCTTGCTGCTGGGCAATTTTCAACGCCAGTTCAACGCTGCGGACTTCGCGATCGTAAATCGCTTTTGCTACCGCTTCCTGACGCTTGATTTGTGACTTCATGAAAATGGTTCTGGCCGCCCAGGCACCCTTGATCTCTTCATTCAGGTGGCTGGCTGCACGCTGGCTGGCAAAAGCCACATACTGACGAAGCAACGTGTTGGAATCTTTAGAGGTTTCCGCCACCAGCTTCACGGAATCATTGGTTTTTTTCCCGTCGTCACGCGGCGTAAACTGAATATTGTTGACCAGTTCATCCAGCAGAGCCGCATCAGCTTTTCCATCACCTTCCAGACGCTGCTTATAATAGTCAGTCTGTAACCAGAAATCGCGGCGAGTATCATAGGCCGCTAATTGCATGATGAATTCGTCATAAGCATCAGCCGAAATAGACGGTTGCTCTGGCTGAGGCGTGGAAAAAGAGCGAGCGTCGAGGTTACGCAGGAATTGCTGTTGCGAATAATACCCGCCCAGCATATTGACCGTCGGCTTGTCAGTAATCGCTGTCGCGCTCCACTCCTGTTTAACAAGATAGGAATAGCATAATGCCACAATGGCAAAAAGCAGGCCGATCGCTATCGGCCATACCTTTCCACGCCACAGCAGGCGAAATAAACCACGGATATCCAATTCGTTATCAATCAACGCATTCCCGGTAGACAAGTTCTCTGATTTCATTACTTCCCCAAAATTATTTGGTCAGGATGACTGCTTTTGCTCATCAGAATGCCGCATACGGCGTTTGATTCGCTTGATAAAACGGGCGACCCGCCATGCTCGTTTCAGGCAGTAGCCATACAGTAGAAATGCAAGCAAGAACAATGCCAACATGAACCATTCGGGTATGAAAAAGAAATATTCTCCCAACACGCCGACCGCTGCCAACAAGGCGGCGGCAAGCGTAATCAACACAAATGCCTGGCGGGAAGAAAAGCCAGCCCGCATCATTAAATGATGGATATGCTGTCGGTCAGGCGAGAACGGGCTCATCCCTTTGCGCAAGCGCCGGTACATAATGGCAATCATATCGATCAGCGGGATAGCGATGATCCACAGTGCCGTAACCGGGTTAATCGGATGCCGTGGGCCTTGCGTTATTTGAATCAGCAGCCAGATGGCCGTGAAGCCAATCATCGTGCTACCTGCATCGCCCATGAACACCTTGTAGCGGGGTCCAAACATGCCGAGATTAAGCAGAATATAAGGTAAGGTCGCGGCAATCATGGCGAAACACCATAATGCCAAATTCGTATGGCCACTCAGATACAGCAAAATCCCCATCGCCCCAAATGAGACACTGGACAATCCGCCGAGCAATCCATCGATCCCGTCCACCATATTGAACGCATTGATCGCCGCCCAAACGGCAAACAGCGTGACCAGATAGCCAAACGGCCCCAGCCCCATCTGCCACGGACCGAAAATATATCCCAGATTGTGTATCGTCAAACCAGCGAAAGCCATCATCACGACGGCAACAAACGCCTGCACAACAGCACGAATTTTCACACTGATATCAAAACGATCGTCCAGCATGCCGATAAATACCAGCACACCCGCGCACAGCAGGTAAAGACGGAAGTTGGGGATATATTGATCGGTAATGAAGTAAGTAAAGCAGATACCCGCATACACGGAGATACCACCAACCAGAGGCACAAGACCCCGATGGCGTTTACGGTAGTTGGGACGATCGACAAGCCCTATTTTACCCGCGATGCTGCGAGCAAAAAAAAGGAAGCCTAAAGAAAACAAGAAAATAAATAGTAATTCGGTACTCATAGTGAGTAAGTTCACCGTTAACAGCTGCGCTGTAGCTGTTCAGTATAGACTCGGTTTACGCCTTATATCCTATCGCCCACGTTGATCGCCAGTACAAATTGAGTGATAACCGAGACTTCCCGGTAGAAAGCCCCTCCACATCCGATCAATTAGGGGATAAAAAAACGCCACGACCCAGCGTGGCGTTCCCCGAGTTATCCGTAATGTACCCGTCATACTTCAAGTCGCATGTGCGTTGGCAATACTCGGCTCATCTCTGAGCCTCGTCCTAAAGGGTCAACGCTTCACGTTGTTCAAAACGTTAACGTTTTGTCCTGCAACTCGAATTATTTAGGGTATATATAGATGAACGCCCGGATTTATGAACGTTTCATCATATCGAAGAATTCATCGTTGGTTTTTGTCATCGCCAACTTGTTGATGAGGAATTCCATCGCGTCGATCTCACCCATTGGGTGGATGATCTTGCGTAGAATCCACATCTTCTGCAATTCTTCAGAGGTGGTAAGCAGTTCTTCTTTACGCGTACCGGAACGGTTGTAATCAATCGCCGGGAACACGCGTTTTTCTGCGATTTTACGCGCCAGGTGCAGTTCCATATTACCTGTACCTTTAAATTCTTCGTAAATCACTTCGTCCATCTTGGAACCGGTATCAACCAGCGCGGTGGCGATGATTGTCAGGCTACCGCCTTCCTCGACGTTACGCGCCGCACCGAAGAAACGCTTCGGACGATGTAGGGCGTTAGCATCAACACCACCGGTCAACACTTTGCCCGAAGCCGGAACCACGGTGTTGTAGGCACGCGCCAGACGGGTAATGGAGTCCAGCAGGATGATAACGTCTTTCTTATGCTCAACCAGACGCTTCGCTTTTTCGATCACCATTTCAGCAACCTGAACGTGACGGGAAGCCGGTTCGTCAAACGTTGACGCAACCACTTCACCCTTCACCAGACGCTGCATCTCGGTAACTTCTTCCGGACGTTCGTCAATCAGCAGCACCATCAGCACACAGTCAGGATGGTTGTAAGCGATGCTCTGTGCGATGTTCTGCAGCAGCATAGTTTTACCCGCTTTTGGCGGTGCAACGATCAGACCACGTTGACCACGGCCGATCGGCGAAGCCAGATCCAGCACACGCGCCGTCAGATCTTCTGTCGAACCGTTACCACGCTCCATACGCAGACGAGAGTTTGCATGCAGCGGTGTTAAGTTTTCGAACAGGATCTTGTTGCGGGCGTTTTCAGGTTTGTCGTAGTTGACTTCGTTAACTTTCAGCAGCGCAAAGTAGCGTTCACCCTCTTTCGGCGGACGAATCTTGCCAGAAATGGTGTCACCAGTGCGGAGGTTAAAACGGCGGATTTGGCTGGGAGAAACGTAGATATCATCGGGGCCTGCGAGGTAGGAGCTGTCTGCGGAGCGGAGAAAGCCGAAGCCATCCTGCAATATCTCCAGCACACCATCGCCGAAAATATCCTCGCCGCTTTTTGCATGCTGTTTCAGAATCGCGAAGATAATATCCTGTTTGCGCATGCGAACCTGGTTTTCCAGGCCCATATTTTCGCCAAGAGTAATTAACTCAGAAACTGGCGTATTCTTTAATTCGGTAAGATTCATAGTGGTGGGTTCTTTAACTCGGGGTAAATCTCGAACTATTAACGTGAATGGTATGGCAGGATCATCCGTGCCTCTATAGCTGCCTTCAACCACCGGATTCCTGTCTGGTTTCACACCTGAAGCGCATTAAATCCGCGCAAAACGACATCCGCATAAACGATATCTGCATAAATCAACGGCAGGAGATCGAAGACACATAAAACCAATTATTGTAAAACTAGCAGACTGTCCAAATCGGATAACAAACGTGCTATAAAACAATCATCATGTTTGAAAAAAATCGTCATGTTTGAAAAAAATCGCTCTGTAAAAAATTACTTTGCAAAACAACGATTTTTCGATTTCGACACAGAATAATGCTTTAGACTCTAACTTTTAGGCTTAAGCCTAAGGGCTTAAACATAGGCAAGTACGATATGCAGTGATGAAGAATCTAACATGCTTCCCGACGAGCGGCAAGCAGTCAATATGAGAATTACATATTGCCCAATTGCGCCCGTCGGCAACACCCTTTAGAAGGGTATCAAGCTAATTACAGATTTGCCGTCAGGAACTCTTTCAGTTGCCCTTTGGACAGCGCGCCGACTTTCGTCGCAGCGACTTCGCCGTTTTTAAACAGCAGCAGAGTAGGGATGCCACGGATACCATATTTTGGTGCGGTAGCCGGGTTTTCATCAATGTTCAACTTGGTAACCGTCAGTTTACCTTCAAACTCTTCAGCAATTTCATCCAGAATAGGAGCGATCATTTTGCAAGGACCACACCACTCAGCCCAGAAATCAACCAAGATAGCGCCCTCAGCTTGCAATACTTTCGTGCCGAAGCTGTCATCAGTCAGGTGAATTATTTTATCGCTCATATTTTACTCCGCAGGATTATTTCTACCTTGTTGGTGTAGCATTAACCAACAACGGCTTGACTTTATTTCACCGGATACGCTTTCGTAAAGCAATAGTTAGCTGATATTCTACCACACTATGAGCAAAACACACTTAACTGAACAGAAGTTTTCCGACTTCGCCCTGCACCCGCAGGTTATTGAAGCTCTTGAAAATAAAGGGTTTCATAACTGTACGCCTATTCAGGCGTTAGCTCTGCCATTGGCTCTGTCAGGGCGTGATGTGGCAGGTCAGGCGCAAACCGGTACCGGCAAGACGCTGGCTTTTCTCGCGTCTACTTTCCATTATTTGCTTTCACACCCTGCAAACGCAGAGCGCCAGACCAATCAGCCACGTGCTTTAATTATGGCACCAACCCGTGAACTGGCTGTCCAGATTCACTCTGATGCAGAAGCGCTATCTCACCTAACCGGGTTAAAACTGGGTTTAGCCTACGGTGGAGACGGCTACGACAAGCAACTTAAAGTGCTGGAAAACGGCGTTGATATTCTGATCGGCACCACTGGCCGCCTGATCGATTACGCCAAACAAAACCATATCAATCTGGGCGCGATTCAGGTCGTCGTGCTGGACGAAGCCGATCGCATGTACGATCTCGGTTTCATCAAAGATATTCGCTGGCTGTTCCGCCGTATGCCGGCAGCGTCACAGCGTCTGAATATGCTCTTTTCCGCTACGCTCTCCTACCGGGTGCGTGAACTCGCGTTTGAACAAATGAATAACGCAGAGTATGTGGAAGTTGAACCGGAACAGAAAACCGGCCACCGGATTAAAGAAGAACTGTTTTATCCGTCCAACGAAGAAAAAATGCGCCTGCTCCAGACGCTGCTGGAAGAAGAGTGGCCTGACCGCTGCATTATTTTCGCGAACACCAAACATCGCTGCGAAGATATCTGGGGCCATCTGGCTGCCGATGGTCATCGTGTTGGATTGCTGACGGGTGACGTCGCACAGAAAAAACGTCTGCGTATTCTGGAAGATTTTACTCAGGGTAATCTGGATATTCTCGTAGCAACGGACGTGGCAGCGCGTGGTTTGCACATCCCTTCTGTTACCCACGTTTTCAACTACGACCTGCCGGACGACTGCGAAGACTACGTTCACCGTATTGGTCGTACGGGCCGTGCGGGACAAAGCGGATTCTCTATCAGCCTGGCCTGTGAAGAGTATGCGCTGAACCTCCCGGCTATCGAAACCTATATCGGTCACGGTATCCCGGTCAGCAAATATAACAGTGACGCGCTGATGAATAATTTGCCTGCGCCGAAGCGTTTAACGCGTCCACCGCGTTCCAATAATGGCCCGCGCCGACACAATGCGCCGCGCCGCAGCGGAGCGCCCCGTAATAACCGTAAACGAGCGGAATAACCGTCGATGCTGAGCTCTTCTTCACTTTACGCTGCCATCGATCTCGGCTCGAACAGCTTCCATATGCTGGTCACCCAGGAAACCGCAGGCAGCATTCAGACGCTGGCGAAAATAAAGCGTAAAGTCCGCCTTGCGGCAGGGCTGGATAAACAGAATCGGCTCTCGCAGGAAGCGATGCAGCGTGGCTGGCAGTGTCTACAACTGTTCTCCGAACGGTTGCAGGACATTCCGCAGGATCAGGTGCGCGTCGTCGCGACCGCAACCCTGCGTCTGGCAACGAACGCTGACGAGTTTCTGCAACGGGCTCAGGAAATTCTGGGCTTGCCGATTCAAGTTATCAGCGGTGAAGAAGAAGCACGCTTGATTTATCAAGGTGTGGCACATACGACAGGTGGCTCAGATGCGCGTCTGGTCGTGGATATTGGCGGTGGCAGTACCGAACTGGCAACGGGAATCGGCGCAAAGACGACTCAGTTAATCAGCCTCCCGATGGGATGCGTAACCTGGCTGGATCGTTATTTCAGCGACCGCAATCTGGAAGCCGGTAACTTTGAACGCGCTGAACAGGCGGCGCGTGAAATGCTGCGTCCTGTCGCGGCTTCTCTGCGCGAACAGGGCTGGCAAATCTGCGTCGGTGCTTCCGGCACAGTTCAAGCGCTACAGGAAATTATGGTCGCGCAGGGAATGGATGAATACATTACTCTGCCGAAGCTCAGACAGCTTAAAGAGCATGCGATTCAATGCGATAAGCTGGAAGAATTGGAAATTGATGGCCTGACACTGGAACGCGCGCTGGTTTTCCCCAGCGGATTGGCTATTCTGCTGGCGATCTTCCAGGAACTCGATATCAAAACGATGACGCTGGCCGGAGGCGCGCTGCGTGAAGGACTGGTCTATGGCATGCTGCATCTGCCCGTCGATCAAGATATCCGTCACCGTACGTTAGCGACGCTGCAACGCCGCTATTTGCTGGATACCGAGCAGGCTAAACGTGTCAGCACACTGGCGGACAACTTTCTGCAACAGGTTGCCCGTGACTGGCAGTTAGATAACCGATGTCGCGAGTTACTGCGCAGCGCCTGTCTGGTGCACGAAATCGGTTTGAGCATTGATTTTCGCCAATCACCCCAGCATGCAGCCTATTTGATTCGCCATAGCGATCTCCCCGGCTTTACACCCGCCCAGAAGAAGTTGTTAGCTACACTCCTGCAAAACCAGATTAACCCTGTCGATTTAATGCCGCTCAGTCAGCAAAATGCGCTGCCGGTCAATCAAGCACAGCGCCTGTGCCGGCTGTTGCGTCTGGCGATTATTTTTGCAAGCCGCCGCCGCGATGACACGCTGCCAGCAGTACGGCTGCGCGTAGAAGGTGAAGCATTGCGTTTGATTCTGCCTGCTGGATGGCTGGCTCAGCACCCGTTACGGGCAGAAATGCTGGAACAGGAAAGCCGCTGGCAGAGTTACGTACACTGGCCGCTGATGCTGGAAGAAACCCCGGCTTAACGAGCATATAAGGGGGAGGATTATCCCCCTTTTGCTTTCGCCAACATCGCCCGGATATTGGCGACGTTCGTCTGACCTTTCTGCATGCGCTCTTGTGCGCTAACCACTTTTCTTTCCGTTTCCCACACCACATCATCCTGCGGCAGTTCAAGCAGGAAACGACTCGGTTCGGGGCGCACCAACTCGCCATACTGGCGGCGCTCTTTGCACAATGTGAAGAATAGTTCACGCTGGGCACGCGTAATTCCTACGTATGCCAGACGCCGCTCTTCATCGACGTTATCTTCATCAATACTGCTCTGATGCGGCAACAGACCTTCTTCCATCCCCACTAAAAAGACGTACGGGAATTCCAAACCTTTGGACGCATGCAACGTCATTAGCTGAACTTGATCCAGTTCCTCTTCACTCTCTCCACGTTCCATCATGTCCCGTAGCGTGAAACGCGTCACCACCTGCGTCAGTGTCATCGGTTCATCCAGATCGGATCCTTCCAGCATTTCCGTCATCCAGCTGAATAGCTGATTAACGTTCTTCATCCGCATTTCTGCGGCTTTTGGGCTGGGTGAGGTTTCATACAGCCAGCTTTCGTAGTCCAGCCCATGAATCAGATCCCGCACGGCGGCAACCGGTTCATGCTCTGCCAGACGGGCAATCTCCGCCAGCCACTGGGTGAACCGTTGTAGGGATTCCAGCCCACGACCAGTCAGCGACTGGCTCAGCCCGAGATCAAAACTCGCGCTGAACAGGCCTTTATTGCGTTGCCCTGCCCACTCGCCTAGCTTCTTCATCGTTGCCGGGCCAATCTCACGCTTAGGCGTGTTCACAATGCGTAAGAACGCACTGTCATCTTCTGGGTTGGTCAGTACGCGTAAGTAGGCCAGTAAATCTTTGATTTCAGGTCGGGAGAAAAACGACGTGCCACCAGAGATCCGATACGGAATACGGTTCTGCATCAGCATCTTTTCAAACAGACGCGACTGATGGTTACCACGATACAAAATGGCATAATCGCCGTACTGGGTCTTTTTAATAAAGTGATGGGCAATCAGCTCACCCACGACCCGCTCTGCTTCGTGATCTTCGTTGTTGGCGGTAATCACTTTAAGTTCATCACCGTAACCCAACTCCGAGAACAGACGCTTTTCAAAGACGTGCGGGTTATTGGCGATGAGAATATTGGCGGCTTTCAGAATACGCCCTGATGAACGGTAATTTTGTTCCAGCTTGATCACATCAAGCGCGGGGAAATCCTGCTGTAGCAACACCAAATTCTGTGGTCGCGCACCGCGCCAGGAGTAAATCGACTGATCGTCATCCCCTACCACGGTAAAACGCGCACGGGTGCCGACCAGCAGCTTAACCAGCTCATACTGGCTGGTATTGGTGTCCTGATATTCATCCACCAGCAGGTAGCGTAAGCGGTTCTGCCAGCGTTCACGCACCTCCGCGTTCTGCTTCAGCAACAGCGTGGGCAGCAAAATCAGATCGTCGAAGTCCAGTACGTTACAGGCACGAAGGTGGTCGTGATAGAGCGAGTAGCAATGCACAAACAGCTTGTCGCGTTCGGAGCGAGCGGTTGCTGCCGCACCGGCAGGATCGATAAGATCGTTTTTCCAGTTTGAGATCGTCGAGATCAGCTGTTGCAGCAGAACCTTATCGTTTTCCAGCCACTGTTCCGTCAGCTCTTTCAGCAACGCCATCTGGTCCTGATCGTCAAACAGGGAGAAATTAGATTTCATGCCCAGCGCGACGTATTCACGTTTGATGATCTCCAGCCCCAGCGTATGGAAGGTCGCGATCATCAGCCCACGCGTTTCTTTGCGCCCCAGCGTTTGCGCCACGCGCTCTTTCATCTCACGCGCCGCTTTGTTGGTAAACGTCACGGCGGCAATGTGCTTAGCCTGATAGCCACACTGGCGAATAAGGTGCGCGATTTTGTTGGTGATAACGCGGGTCTTGCCTGAACCTGCGCCCGCCAGCACCAGACAAGGTCCGGTGACGAATTCGACGGCGTGTTGTTGGCTGGGGTTTAAGCGCATAACGATCTTGCTCACTCATAAAACGGAAGGCGATTGTAGCAGAAAGCCGTATCGATCTTGACCAGGGATTTGTTATTAAGGAAAGCACATCGCAGTCCACATCTTGCGTTGCAAATGTTACATTGCGCGCCGGAATCTCTTTTGCAAAAAAGGTAATAACATGGCAAATACCGCAGCAGCCCTACACATCCTGGTAGACACTGAGCAGGAAGCTAATGACATTCTTGCGCAACTGGAAAAAGGTGCAGACTTCCAGAAACTGGCACAGAAGCACTCGACCTGCCCGTCAAAACGCAACGGCGGCGATTTAGGTGAGTTTCGTAAAGGCGACATGGTGCCGGCTTTCGATAAAGCGGTGTTTTCCTGCGAGTTGCTGAAACCATTTGGTCCGGTGAAAACCCAGTTTGGCTACCATGTGATCAAAGTGCTATACCGCAACTAAGTTGTCCTGCAACTCAGTCGTCACGCCGACGTCCCGAACATAAAAAGCGCGCCCACCTTCTGGTTTAGCGCGCTTTTTCTATTAAATGCCTGACTAGCCTATCGTCATCAGGCTGGCATTGCCGCCTGCGGCGGCGGTATTGATACTCAGAGAACGTTCAATCAACAGACGTTCCAACTGAATGTAGGTATCGCCCTGCGCATAGCCTAACAGCAGGATAATCGGGCCATCGCGCTCTGCAAGCCCCTCACTCAACTGCCGTAACCGATCGGCATCCCCATGATAAATGACGCCATGAAAAGACACCTCGTGCCGCTGCCAGTCAGGCGTGAACTGAATATGCGACTGCACACCTGCGGGTAAACGGCCATAAAGCGTTTTCTCCTGCTCACCTTCCGGCCACAGCAGTTTCCCGCCTGTCGCCAGCACCGCTGCCGTCTGAATCAAGCGATCGTCCTCATTATCCGCCAGACACAGAATCCGCTCACGCGGCAGTAGCGTATAGGAATTACGTTCTCCTGTCGGGCCGGGCAGCAATCGCGTTGTCCCGCTGACGCTATATTCTCTGTAGCGTTGGCATAACGTCGCTAGCCCGTGACGCTCCCCGGCAATCGCCCAGCCTTCCAGCGCCTGTAGCCCCGCCAGCAGCGACGATCGAGCAGACGCATCCAGTGCCTGCTCACGGTTCTGCTGTGCGAATTCAGCCGCAAGCGCGTCGTCCGGCCGATGTGCCAGCAAGCGATACAGGTAAAGCGGCCCGCCCGCCTTTGGCCCGGTTCCCGATAAGCCTTCCCCGCCAAACGGTTGAACGCCGACAACGGCACCGACCATATTGCGATTCACATATTGGTTGCCCACTTTCGCCTTGCCCGTCACACGCAGGATAGTTTCATCAATACGGGTATGCACACCCAGCGTCAGACCGTATCCAGCCGCGTTGATCTGCTCAATCACTGCATCCAACTGCTGGCTTTGATAGCGAACGACGTGTAAAACTGGACCAAAAACTTCTTTTTTCAGCTCGTCTATCTTGCCCAGTTCGATCAGGGTCGGTTTCACAAACGTCCCGTGCCGCCACGTATCCTCATCCTGCGGATACGCTGCCTGAAATACCGTATGGCCTTTCGCCCGCATCGTCTGGATATGCAGCTCCACGTTCTCTTTCGCTTCCGCGTCAATCAGCGGGCCGATATCGGTCGATAGCCGCTCAGGATTCCCCATTCGACATTCCGCCATCGCGCCACGCAGCATAGCCAGAGTGCGATCCGCAATATCCTCTTGCAGGCACAGCAGGCGCAGCGCCGAGCAACGCTGTCCGGCGCTGTCGAACGCAGAGGCGATAACGTCATTCACTACCTGCTCCGTCAGCGCAGACGAATCGACAATCATCGCATTCAGGCCACCCGTTTCGGCAATCAGCGGCGTCAAACGCCCCTGCGGATCGAGCCTGCCCGCGATGCTACGTTGCAAGGTTTTGGCAACGGCCGTCGATCCGGTAAACACCACGCCGCGTACCCGTTCATCGTTCACCAACGCGGCACCAATCGTTTCTCCCTGGCCGGGCAGCAGTTGCAGCACACCCTGAGGAATGCCCGCCTCATGCAAAATACGCACCGCCTGTGCCGCAACCAGCGGCGTCTGTTCAGCCGGTTTGGCCAGCACGCTGTTTCCTGCCGCCAGTGCGGCAGAAATTTGACCGGTGAAGATCGCCAGCGGGAAATTCCACGGACTGATGCAAACCACCGGCCCCAGCGGACGATGGGTATCATTGGTGAATGAATCCCGAATCTGAGCCGCGTAATAGCGTAAAAAGTCCACCGCTTCGCGCACTTCCGCAATCGCGTTACTGAAGGATTTACCCGCTTCCCGCACCAGCAGCCCCAGCAGGCTTTGCAACTGCCTTTCCATCAGTGAGGCAGCCTGATTCAATATCGCAGCACGCTCTGCGGGCGGCGTCGCAAACCAGATAGTACCCGCATGCACCGCGGCTTCTACCGCCTGCTCAACATCTGCCACGGAGGCATCGCGAACATAGCCCACCACATCGTGCACATCGGCGGGATTCACGACAGGCCTTTCTTCACTTACCTCGCTTTCCCCCTCAATCATCAGTGCGGCATACCACGGCTGTGACGCGTGATTTAGCAACGCGCTGGAAAGCGAAGCCAGCCGATGCTCGTTCGAGAGATCCAGCCCGCTCGAATTTTGCCGTTCCCGCCCATATAGCTGACGTGGCAGAGGAATCTTGGGATGCGGTGCGCCCATGATCCATTCCACTTTTGCCAGCGCCTCTACGCCACGAATCGGATCGGCAATCAGCGTTTCCAGAGCCATTGAGGTATCCGCAATGCGATTAACAAATGAGGTATTCGAGCCGTTTTCCAGCAGGCGTCGTACCAGATAAGCCAGCAGCGTTTCATGGGTTCCGACCGGAGCATAAATACGACACGGACGGTTCATTTTTCCGTCAGCAACCGCGCCCACCACCTGATCGTAGAGCGGTTCACCCATGCCGTGCAGGCACTGAAACTCATACTGACCGGGATAATAATTGTTGCCCGCCATGTGGTAGATCGCGCTTACCGTCTGCGCGTTGTGCGTGGCGAACTGCGGGTAAATCAGATTCGGTACGGCCAGCAGCTTGCGGGCGCACGCCAGATAAGCCACATCGGTATAGACCTTACGCGTGTAAACCGGGTAGCCTTCTAGCCCGTCAACCTGCGCGCGCTTGATTTCGCTGTCCCAGTACGCCCCTTTCACCAGACGAATCATCAGCCGTCGACGGCTGCGCTGTGCCAGCTCAATCAGCGCATCGATTACATACGGGCAGCGTTTTTGATAAGCCTGAATGACAAATCCGATACCGTTCCACCCCGCCAGCTGTGGCTCCATGCAGAGTTTTTCCAGCAGATCGAGCGAGATCTCCAGTCGGTCGGCTTCCTCTGCGTCGATATTGATCCCGATATCGTACTGACGCGCCAGCAGCGTCAGCATCAACAAACGTGGATAAAGCTCTTCCATCACACGGTCATACTGTGACCGGCTATAGCGCGGGTGCAGCGCCGACAGCTTGATGGAGATGCCCGGCCCTTCATAAATCCCGCGCCCGTTCGAGGCTTTGCCGATAGCATGAATCGCCTGCTGATAGGCCGTCAGATAGGCGGCAGCATCGTGCTCCGTCAGCGCGGCTTCACCTAACATATCGTAGGAGTAACGGAAGCCTTTACTCTCCCATTCGCGGGCATTCGCCAGCGCTTCACCCATGGTTTCCCCTGTGACAAACTGCTCCCCCATCAGCCGCATAGCCATATCGACGCCTTTGCGGACAAGCGGCTCACCACTTTTCCCGATAATGCGGTTCAGCGAATTCGAAAGATTCACTTCGTTGTGCGTCGCCACCAGCTTTCCGGTAAACAGCAGCCCCCAGGTTGCAGCATTCACAAAGAGAGACGGACTGTGACCAAGATGCGCCTGCCAATTTCCCCGACTGATCTTGTCGCGGATCAGCGCATCACGCGTGGATTTATCAGGAATACGCAGCAGCGCTTCGGCTAAACACATCAACGCCACCCCTTCCTGAGAAGAAAGTGAGAATTCCTGTAGCAGCCCTTGCACAATGCCCGCACGCCCATTTCCGGCTTTCTGACCGCGTAATTTTTCTGCCAGTTGATAAGCCAGTTTCTGCGTTAACTGCGACATTTCATCGGTAAGTCTTGCCTGTTCAAGCAAGATAGGCACTAATTCATTTTCAGGGCGGCGATAAGCGGACGTAATGGCAGCACGGATAACCGACTGAGGAAGCACCTGTTCAGCGAAACCAAGAAAGGGTGGGTGGGTTTCTTCTTCCCGAGATTGCGGCATAATCTCTTCCGCTTCAATGTGGCTGGCGTTCGTCCATTGCGGTATTTCAGGAGTGTCGAGGCCGCTTTCGAGGCGTTCGAGATAATGGAAAATGGCCTGTTTAATCAGCCAGTGTGGCGTGCGATCAATACGCTGTGCTGCGGCTTTAATGCTTTCGCGCGTTTCCTCATCGAGTTTTACACCCATCGTGGTAAAGCCCATAGCGTCCACTCCTGTAATTTAGAAGATGCACATCGGGGAAACGTCAATATCGACCATGTTGCAACTTTGTGCAACCTTGTTAACAAATGGAGCGATTGCAGCCCATCATCTCCGGTTTTATCTTCAACTGCCTGACTATTTTCATCCTCAGCCTGCTGGGTAAAGCACCATCAAAAGCGATTACCGACCGCTTCAATCAAGCAGAAGCAGCATACCGCCACTATCCGAAATTCGTTCTGATCGCATCAACAAACGTTTTCACTTTGACCGTTGATCGCCTCACAGAAGGCACCATGACATGTACGGGACGCACAGGCCCGTCATAATCAGACAACACCTGAATCAGACGCCCACGTTGAATTTCCTTGCGCAACACCGCTTCTGGCCCAAGAGTCACGCCGTACCCTTCTATCGCGGCATGCAATAACGCATTCCAGTCATTTGCATACAATCTGCCCTTCGGCCTGACTTCTTCCGTTTTTCCCTCTTTTTGAAAAATCCATCGGCACGGCGTAAGGACGGATTTCATGCCATAAATCAGGCATGTATGATTGACGAGGCTTGATGGCGTATCAGGCAGACCAGCGCGCGCCACATAATCTGGCGATGCACAGGCAATGAGCGAGTAAGGCTGAAGCGGCCAGGCTACCATTGTACTATCGGCCAACTCTCCGATGCGGATAACAACTTCAAACCCCTCTTCGATGGGGTCAACCTGACGATCGTTTAACGTTAACGCGATCTGCGTATCTGGATAACGTTCGAGATAACGAGTGATGAACGGCGCAAGCAAATGCGATCCCCAGGTTACAGGGGCGTTAACCTGAATAATGCCCGAAGGCGTCGTCTGCATTTCCCGGGCAATATCATCCGCCGTCTGCAATTCAGCAAGCACGACTTTGCAGCGTTCGTAATAGCGCTGACCGACATCGGTCAAGCTCTGACGACGGGTCGTACGGTTGAGTAACCGAGAACCAAGCCGGGCCTCAAGCCACGCCACATACTTTGCGACCATCTGTGGCGAAAGGGTGAGTGCATCAGCGGCGGCAGCAAAAGATCCCAGCTCCACAGTTTTGACAAAAATGTTCATACTGGTAAACCGATCCATGATTCCCTCATTTTTGTTGTTTATCCTTCTCAGATAACACACTTTATCTTCAAAAAGTAGAGGGTTAACCTTTTCATCTCAAAACCATTAAGGTGAAAAAAGATGAAAATTGGCATTATTGGCGCGGGTTTTGTCGGACGGGCGATCGCTAAACTGGCGATCCAAGCCGGACATCAAACCATGCTTAGCAACTCACGCGACCCTCAAACGCTTTTCAGCCTACGGCCGATGATTGGCTGCGACATTGGCACCCCAACACAAGCCGCAGCGTTTGGCGATATTGTCGTTATCGCGGTTCCGCTCTCCGCTATCGGCAATCTTCCTGCGCAGGCATTACACGGTAAGTTAGCGATCGATGCCGTCAACTATTACCCAGAACGAGATGGCAGCGTGATAACGCTTGATGCACAGAAAACAACGACCAGTGAACTCCTGGCCGAGACGTTACCCGGTGCAAAAATCATCAAAGCATTTAACGCGATCCCGATGACGGACCTGGAAAAAGACGGTTTATCCGCAGGTCATCCTAATCGACGAGCGCTACCGCTTGCGGGTGATGATTCTCAAGGAAAAGCGATGGTGGCTGAGCTTTATGACGCGTTCGGATTTGATGTGGTAGACGCTGGAGCTTTGTATGAAGGCTGGCGTTTTGAAAGAAACATGCCGTCTTACTGCGTACGGATGACAAAAGCAGAATTAACTACTGCGCTGGCGCTAGCCTCACGCAACACACGGCCAGTACAGGATCTAGATAACGCGAGGTGAGGGATAACCGTGGATAAAAAAATGCTGCTCCCCAAGGGAGCAGCATAGAAATCATCGTGTTTCGGTAAACGTCAAAACAACATTAACCCGCAACGGCGATACGCTTCATGTCTTTCATGTAACCGCGCAGCGTGTGTCCTACGGTTTCGATTGGGTGGTTACGGATAGCTTCGTTAACATCACGCAGCTGTGCGTTGTCCACTTCGGTACCCGCGACCGCTTTGCCCAGATCGCCCGGTTGCAGAGATGCCATGAACGCATCTTTCAGCAATGGAACAGCGGCATTAGCGAACAGGTAGTTACCGTATTCTGCAGTATCAGAGATAACCACGTTCATTTCATACAGACGCTTACGCGCAATGGTGTTGGCGATCAGCGGCAGCTCATGCAGTGATTCGTAGTAAGCCGACTCTTCGATGATGCCAGAGCTCACCATGGTTTCAAACGCCAGCTCAACGCCCGCTTTCACCATCGCAACCATCAGCACGCCGTTATCAAAGTATTCCTGCTCAGCGATTTTACCGTCGAACTGCGGTGCGTTTTCGAATGCCGTTTTACCGGTCTCTTCACGCCAGGTCAGCAGTTTCACGTCATCGTTCGCCCAGTCAGCCATCATGCCACTGGAGAATTCGCCGGAGATGATGTCATCCATATGTTTCTGGAACAGCGGCGCCATGATGCCTTTCAGCTGCTCAGACAGTGCGTAAGCACGCAGTTTCGCTGGGTTAGACAGGCGATCCATCATCAGCGTGATCCCGCCTTGCTTCAGCGCTTCGGTGATGGTTTCCCAGCCGAACTGAATCAGTTTTTCTGCATAAGCCGGATCGGTGCCTTCAGCAACCAGTTTGTCGAAGCTCAGCAGCGAGCCCGCTTGCAACATACCACACAGAATAGTTTGCTCACCCATCAGGTCAGATTTCACTTCTGCAACGAAAGAAGATTGCAGAACGCCAGCACGGTGACCGCCGGTGGCCGCAGCCCAGGCTTTAGCGATGGCCATGCCTTCGCCTTTCGGATCGTTTTCTGGGTGAACCGCGATCAGCGTTGGCACGCCGAAACCACGTTTGTATTCTTCACGTACTTCTGTACCTGGGCACTTCGGAGCCACCATCACAACGGTGATGTCTTTACGGATTTGCTCGCCCACTTCAACGATGTTGAAACCGTGAGAATAGCCCAGCGCTGCGCCCTGTTTCATCAGCGGTTGTACCGCCTGAACCACTGCGGAGTGCTGTTTGTCCGGTGTCAGGTTAACCACCAGATCAGCCTGCGGGATCAGACCTTCGTATGTACCAACGGTGAAGCCGTTTTCGGTCGCTTTGCGCCATGATGCGCGTTTTTCGGCAATCGCTTCAGCACGCAGGGCGTAAGCGATATCCAGACCAGAATCGCGCATGTTCAGACCCTGGTTCAGCCCCTGAGCACCACAGCCGACGATCACCACTTTCTTCCCTTTCAGGTAGCTCGCCTCATCGGCAAATTCATCACGCCCCATAAAGCGGCACTTGCCCAATTGCTCCAGCTGCTGACGCAGGTTTAATGTGTTGAAATAGTTAGCCATGTTGTGCTCCGTATACGGTTTTGTTTGTCTATTATTCGTAAAAAGGATTCCCGTCAGATGGGAATTCACTATGACCCCATCATATGACAGGAATTGCGTTGCTTAAATTGATATATTAACAACGTCACATTGCACTATTTGCAAGATCAAAAGCGGTTGCAAGATAAAAAGCGGCTGCAAGATAAAAAACGGGGCCTGCATCGCATGGATTTACGTGATCTCAAATTATTCCTGCACCTCGCGGAAAGCCGACACTTTGGCCGTACCGCCAAGGCGATGCACATCAGCCCGTCCACGCTGTCGCGGCAAATTCAGCGGCTGGAAGAGGATTTAGGGCAGACGCTGTTTCTGCGTGATAACCGTACCGTACAGCTCACCGATGCCGGAGAGCACCTAAAGCTGTTCGCCCAGCAAACGCTGCTGCAATACCAGCAGCTACGCCACACGATAGACCAGCATGGGCCGTCATTAAGCGGCGAACTGCGGATCTTCTGTTCCGTCACCGCCGCCTACAGCCACCTGCCGCCGATTCTGGATCGCTTTCGGGCGCTGCACCCGCTGGTAGAAATTAAGCTGACAACCGGCGATGCCGCTGATGCCGTTGAGAAAATTCAGTCGAATGATGGGGATTTAGGGATTGCAGGACGCCCGGAGGCGCTCCCGGCCAGCGTTGACTTCATGCCGCTCGATAAGCTGCCTCTGGCGTTGATTATCCCGGCACTTCCTTGCCCCGTGCAGTCGCTGGTGCGGCAAACAGACCCAGACTGGTCGCAGATTCCATTCATCCTGCCGGAACACGGTCCGGTGCGTAAGCGCATCGATCTGTGGTTCCGACGCAACCACATCACCAATCCGCAAATTTACGCCACCATCTCCGGGCATGAAGCGATGGTATCGATGGTCGCGCTGGGCTGCGGCATCGCGCTGATTCCCAACGTCGTGCTGGAGAACAGCCCAGAACCGGTACGCAACCGCGTTTCTGTCCTTGTCGAACAGGTGATGGAACCGCTAGAACTCGGCGTGTGCGTACAGAAAAAACGGCTTAGCGAACCGCTGATTGCCGCCTTTTGGGACATATTACAGGACACGCCATGAAGATAGCCTTCACTGCCCTCATCGCCGCAGCGGTGACGTTAGCCTCCCTCTGCCACACTGCGCAAGCCGC
Source organism: Pectobacterium carotovorum (assembly GCA_016415585.1). Taxonomy (NCBI): domain Bacteria; kingdom Pseudomonadati; phylum Pseudomonadota; class Gammaproteobacteria; order Enterobacterales; family Pectobacteriaceae; genus Pectobacterium; species Pectobacterium carotovorum. Next base: position 4,426,151 of record CP066552.1, read on the forward strand.
CAGTTTTCCCTGCGAAAAAGCCGCCTCAGCGCAGGAGAAGCTGATTTGCGCCAGCCCGCTGCTCGGACAGTTGGATGAAGAACTGGCACAGGCATGGAAGACCTCCCGTGCGTCCCTGACAGCGTACGACAACAGCACACCGTGGGAAAAAACGCTCAACCAGTTTCAACGCAGTTGGCTGACCACACGCGATCAATGCAAAGACGAAGACTGTCTGCGCCAACGCTATCAGCAGCAGTTAAACCGGCTGCGCTATCTGAATGACATCGCGCAGCACGCACTCCCTTCACCGATTACGCCGGTGAAAAATACGTCCTGCTTCCACGGTTCATTCAGCTATGAGTATGTGATGTCAGGGCTTTCTGCCGAAGAGTACCGCGAGTTGGGTGATTATTTTCGGGAAATGTATGACCAGAAAGCGCCCTACCACGCCGTCAGCCTGACGATGACCAACCAGCGCGGCAAGATTGAGGGCGGCGCATCCATTGCATTCCGCTACGGTAACAAGCTGGATGATTCTGCCTTCACGGCCCGTCAGATGAGCGATGTACAAGCGATTGGCAAAGGCGAAAGCAGCTTCGGCCAGCAGGTGAAAATACTGCTCACCTGCATTGACGATGATCATCTGCAAATCGCCACCTTCGGCAGCAATCGGGAAGAAGGTTACCTGTTTAACTATTTGCTGGAGCGCGATAAAAACCCACTGGAGCAGCAGAAAACGCCGTAGCGTTGGCTCACTTTGGCTCTAGCGTTCAAACCACTTATCCGGCGAAAATGCCCGCGTATCGGACTCCGTTTCCTGCGCGGCTTTCTTCATGGTCTCGACATTCATCAGGTAATGATAGAGCGGTTCAAGCTGGGTAAAACCCTGTGACAGAACCGTCACCAGGTCACCGGAAAACAGCGCGTCCATATCCTGTCGGGTACATATCGCAGCAAACGACTTACGGTTATACCAGTCAGCCAGCTCCGGATCCTGACCTTTAATCAGCGGGCGTTTGTAGCTTTCGCCTTCCAGCGTGAAGGTATTGCCTAAACAACTCGCCACTTCAAGAAACTGTGACGGATTCCCGCGCAGCGTCTGACGGAACAGGTCCATCGTATTACGCGTCGCGCTGTAATAGCCCAGCCCGTAACGCCAGGTATCCGGCGTGATTTCAAAGAAATACACCGGCGCGTCCGTCCAGTCCTTACGTGTCCGTTTGAAAGTGAGCCACATATGGCTGCGATAACGTGATTTATCGTGAGAAAAGCGCGTGTCGCGGTGAATACGGGAGAGCGTTTTGCCGATGGCAGGACGCGTTTCAAAATGGTCGTCAATCTGCAACATGGTCAGACTGAGCTCATCCACCAGCGTACGGAACGGCGCAACCAGTTGCTCGTCGTAAATTGCACGATGCTCGTCAAACCACGCTTTATCGTTGTACTGACGCACCTGCTGAAGAAACGTTAAACCCGCTTGAGAAAAACCTGTGAACTGCGTTGCCATAAAGAAATGCCATCCCTGTTGCTGTCAGATGGCATTAAAGATAACGCCGCCGACGGTGAAACACCATCAGCGGTGGAAGGCCATATTCTACCGTGACAACAAGGCAATCAACCTAGTCTTATTAACGTTAGTCACGCATGACGGCACTTCACCACCCAAACCAACATATTTTTTATTTTCCCAAAGGAGGAATAAGGGCTCCCTGCTGACCTTCTACAAACGTTAACCATTTTATAATTACCGTTTTTCTTCACGGACTCCCCCAGAATACATCTATGTGATTTATTTCTGAGGCGTCATAGGCAAATAACCGTAGGATTTGACTTAATTTAGAACATACCACTGCAACCAATATGTTAACATTAGTATAATTTAATCTCGATAATTATTAACAACAAAATATCTGTAACAAGGCAATCATATAATGAAGACAGCATTAAAAGTTGGGTTAATCGGTATTGTCGTCCTTTCCGTTTCTGCTTGTGATAGTTTAGATCCAACCAGTCAGAAAGGCGTATTTTATTACAGCAACCCCACTGCCAGTAACCTTACATTTAAGGTTGATGGAAAAAATTATGATGTTTTACCGAATCATCGCGACACGATAAAACTTTCACCAGGCAAACATATATTAGAAAATAGCAAAGGTGAGAGTTTTTCATTCATGGTTTTTGATAATAACAACGGTGGAATTATCAATCCCAATAATTATACTTATTATACGTTATCAGAAGCTTATGCTGTCGAAGGCAAGGAAAAAAGATTTAACCCCATGACCTATGAGGTAATGATTAATGGTCACCAATTAGAGATGGCTGTCAGAAGCGCCAATGCTTCTGTAATTGATGCAAACATGTTCAAATGTACCTATCAATTAGGCGAAGTATTTCCTGAATCAATCACCGTCCATGATAGAACATCGAGTGGTAACATCCAATCTAAATGCTTTGATAAGCCAGAGTTAGTCGAATACATTGCAGAGGTATATGGTGAGAACCTTGCGGCTAATTCTATCGAAGAAAAAAATAAAGACTCCATAAATATGGTATTTAGTTATGATGTTCCTGCCACGAATGGGCTTAACCCTAGTATTCAGGCACCAGCAGAAAAACTAGTAGAGCTATTAAAAAACCTAAAAGAAACTGATGACACCGCTATTCATGAAAAATTAAGAAAACAATTCACTCAACTGAACATTGATCTAGTAAAAGCCTCTACCAGTACCAGAAAAACATCCTCCCACTCCGTTGAGCAAAATGAGAAATATAACGATTTCATTCATCAAACAGGATATTTATTCAGCTATGGTATTTTGGCTAAATAATTAAATTTTATTTTTACACAAAGGCCATAATGAAATGGCCTTTGTGATAATAACATAGAAATAAGTATATATTTCACCCCCCTCATCCTTAAATAATCCGTATGAGAAACACCGTCGGCGGTGTTACACACTTATCCAAGGGATAAGTATTAAGGGATATTGAGTTCACCGTCTAGCGACTCGATCCGTCTGTAGTTTTCGACCGCCTCGCAAAGGCTTTTATCTGAGAAATAAATAGGGCTATCTTTAATATACGGGTGTACTTTATACGCACAACGATGGACAACATAATTTTTCCACGCGGCTTGATCTGTTTTGAAGAGCTTAACTGCACTTTCCTCATCTTCCATAGTAATAAGTGTGGACAGAAAGCTTATTACTTCTTTATTTTTTTGTTCTAGTTTTTCTGTAGAATCGGCAAGCATTCGCTCAATACAAATATCCACTTCGTGATAGCTTTTCCCTTTCATAATATCTTTACATAATATTTTTTCCATCGAATCTAATTTACTCCAGTAAATCTCACCAAATGCAGGCGATATACCGTTCACCGCAAATAGCATCAACATACATAAATAGACATTTTTCATTTTTTCATCCTTAAATAACCCGCTCGATTTCTTCCTGCCTCAAATCTCAATAAATAAGCATCAGTCTCTATTTTATTTACGCCGTCTATGAAACACCATCGGCGGCGTGACACACTTATCCAAAGGATGAGCATTAAGGGATATTAAGCTCACCTTCTAGCGACTCGATCCGTCTGTAATTTTCTACAGCATGGCAAAGACGATGACTGGAAAAATAAATAGGACTATCTTTTATGAATACCAATTGTTTATATGAACAACGGCTATCAATATAATCTTTCCACGCAGCTTGCTCCATCTTTAAAAACTTAGAAAGATCTTCAAAATTTTCAAAAGATTCAAGTTTAGATAAATCATCTGTTATTTCTTTATTCCTCTTCTCCAGTTTTTCTGTCGAATCCGAGAGCATCAGATTAATACATAGATCAACTTTATTATAACCGCCCTCTTTCATCAGATCTTTACATAGCGTTTTTTCCATTACGTCCAGTTTGCTCCAGTAAATCTCGCCAAACGCAGGCGATATACCGCTTACAGAAAATAGCATCAACATACATAAATAGACATTTTTCATTTTTTCATCCTTAAATAGCCCGCTCGATTTCTTGCAGCCTCATATTTTAGCAACTCAGGCTCATTCTCTATAAACTTTATTAACAGATCGATATCATTTTTTGCGGCAACAGGAATCGTCTTCCTTCCAGGAATCCCTTGATAGGCAAGATCCACCAGAATATCTCTGATAGCAGGGTGAAGCTCATTCCAGTTCGCCCTATCAGGTACATTAGCGGAATAATCTGCGTATCGATTTTTCGCTATTTTTATATACCCACCATAAATCATATTAAACAAATCCACCTGCTGTTGATGTGTAATCACACCAATTTTTCCTTTGTACTCTTTCACGAAAGTGGCGGCAGCACTGCTCTTTAATCCAGCCGCCGTCACTATTAAACTCGTTTTTTCACTTCCAATACCAATTCTGAGCATATCCGAATAAATTTCGCCCTTGGTTCTCTTCCCCATGTCATAACCCCGCCCCAGTGTCACACCTGATTCAGGATTTCCCGGCCAGTGAATGACTCGGCTAAAAAAAGGGCTACCAGAGACATCATCCCCCTCTCCATCGAAGGTTATTTGTCCTTGAGGTACTCTTAGCATTGAGTAAATTCCTTTTTATTAATACGTAGCGCCAATGTACAAAATTATTTAGCATCTCTTTCGGTTAGTGATTAATCAATAAAAACAGCCACAAATAACATAATTATCAATGGCTGTATGTTTTATTGCCAAATAAAACTAAATGCCACTATCATTCCAGATACTATAACCTGATGTTCCCGCGACTTTATGCTCCCATGATATAGAACCATACTTCAATAAAACTTTTTCATATGGCATGACGTCATTATCATTAATCGAATGCGGATAGCTACAAGAAATATCAACAATGCGGGCATCGGTTAATTTAATGACATAAAACAACTCTAATTGCCCAGCGGCATTTATTCTATACAAAAAGAAATTTGCACTTAGCTTTTCATTGGAAGAAGTAGAAACACCCAGCAACGGGGAAGATTTGTCGATAAGCTTAATTATTTCAACGGGATGACAAGATAGATTATCAGCATGACTCATTGAATGGTTTAAACTTAATACTTGAATTTGATCTTCATGACCAATTTGGCTTCTATTACCAATTGACTGTAATGTTGAACAACCAGAAGAAATTAACCCCTGTTTATCACCCGTCAACTCTAAATAGATAATACTCGACATTTTTAGCGGCCTCTAAGAGTAAATACTATTAATGCACTGACGGTGTATCGAGCTTGAGTGAAAGCTTTCGCCCGTCTGACGTCTTCATTTCAACAAGATTACTTTGGGTCACTTGCATCAGAGAAAGGCATAACCTCATCATCAATGCGAGTATTTCCTCAGGAGGTAACGAACTATTAATAAGGCTACTTTTTAATTGTTCATTTAACTGAATGGCAAGTTTCTCTTTATTTTTCACACTCGGTCTCCATGTGTTAGTCCACGTTTCACCAAGCTAACCTAGAAAATAATAATTATCAATATTAAAGAGAATTAGAAAAGCAATGAATAATTGATTTTAAATTAATAACACGCCGTAATTAGATTTATTCAACAACGCCTTGAGAAAACTGCTGAAGAAACGTTAAACCCGCTTGAGAAAAACCCGTGAACTGCGTTGCCATAAAGAAATGCCATCCCTGTTGCTGTCAGATGGCATTAAAGATAACGCCGCCGACGGCGAAACACCATCGGCGGCGTTAGGAGAAAACTCAGCGCGTAATCAACTAACTTAACCCGCTAAAAAGAAGCGGAACGCCGGGTTATTGGTTTCATCGTGGCATTCATAGCCCAGTGCCTGTAGGTGCTGCTCGAATTCCCGATCGCCCGCATTCAGTTCGAACGCAGCCAAAACGCGGCCAAAATCCGTACCGTGGCTGCGGTAATGGAACAGCGAAATATTCCAGTGCGCCCCCAGCGTATGCAGGAATTTCAGTAACGCCCCCGGCGACTCTGGAAACTCAAAGCTGTACAGCCGTTCTTGTAGCGGTTTGGAAGGGCGTCCGCCGACCATATAGCGAACGTGCAGCTTCGCCATTTCATCATCGGACAAATCCACCACTTCATAACCGTCTGCGGACAGCTCGGCGATAATCTCCTGCCGTTCCGCATAGCCGCGCGTCAAACGCACACCGACAAAAATACAGGCGTCTTTGGCATCCGCGTAGCGATAGTTGAACTCGGTAACAGAACGGCCGCCCAACAGTTGGCAAAACTTCAGGAAGCTTCCCTGTTTCTCGGGGATCGTCACGGCCAGCAAGGCCTCACGCTGTTCACCTAGCTCGCAACGCTCGGAAACGTAACGTAACCCGTGGAAGTTGACGTTTGCACCGGACAGAATATGAGCCAGACGCTCGCCCTTAATCTGATGCTGTTGGATGTATTTTTTCATCCCCGCCAAGGCTAACGCCCCAGAGGGTTCAGCAATCGCACGGACATCTTCGAACAGATCTTTCACTGCCGCACAAATGGCATCGCTGTCGACGGTAATCACGTCGTCCAGATATTCCCGACACAGGCGGAAAGTCTCATCGCCGATACGTTTCACCGCCACGCCTTCGGCAAACAGCCCGACACGTGCCAAATCGACCGGTTGACCCGCATCCAGCGCCGCACGCAGACAGGCGGAATCTTCCGCTTCTACGCCGATCACCTGAATCTGCGGCATCAGCTGTTTGATCAGCACAGCAACACCTGCCGCCAAACCACCACCGCCGACCGGCACAAACACGCGATCCAGATGCGCATCCTGCTGTAGTAGTTCCATCGCCAACGTGCCCTGTCCAGCAATCACTGCAGGGTGATCGAACGGAGGCAGAAAGGTCATATGTTGCTGCTGTGACAGTTCAATGGCTTTAGCCTTGGCCTCATCAAAGTTGGCACCGTGTAGCAGCACTTCGCCGCCAAAACCCCGCACCGCATCCACCTTGATATCAGCCGTCGCCACTGGCATCACAATCAGAGATTTAATCCCCAGCTTGCTGGAAGAGAGCGCAACACCCTGCGCATGGTTACCGGCTGATGCCGTTACCACACCGTGTGATTTTTGCTCATCGCTCAGACCCGCCATCATCGCGTACGCGCCACGCAGTTTGAAACTGTGCACCGCGTGTCTGTCTTCACGTTTTACCAGAATGACATTACCCAGCCGCGAAGAGATCTTATCCATCTTCTCCAGCGGTGTGACCTGCGTGATTTCATACACTGGCGACCGCAAGATCGCCCGCAGGTACTCCGCGCCCCCCGGCGCGGCAGGAAGAGGTTGTGACACAGCCATCAGCATTAGCCTCCCAGCTTGCTTTTATCCCGCACAGCGCCTTTATCTGCGCTGGTTGCCAGCATGGCATACGCACGCAGCGCAAAAGAGACCTGACGTTCACGGTTATGTGGCGTCCAGGCCTGCTCACCTCTCGCCTCTTCCGCTTCGCGGCGGCTCGCTAACTCTGCATCATCTAGAACCAGCGCAATGCTGCGGTTCGGAATATCAATCGCGATGGTGTCACCGTCCTGTACCAGAGCAATGGTGCCGCCGCTGGCCGCTTCAGGAGACGCATGGCCGATAGACAGACCCGAGGTACCGCCGGAGAAGCGGCCGTCAGTGATCAGCGCACAACTTTTACCCAGTCCCATCGATTTCAGGTAGGTGGTCGGATACAGCATTTCCTGCATGCCCGGCCCGCCTTTTGGCCCTTCGTAGCGAATCACAACCACATCGCCCGCCACAACTTTACCGCCCAGAATAGCTTCTACCGCATCATCCTGACTTTCATAAACTTTTGCCGGACCGCGGAATACCAGGCTACCTTCATCCACGCCTGCAGTTTTCACAATACAGCCATTCTCTGCCAGATTGCCGTACAGCACGGCCAGACCGCCATCCTGACTGTAGGCATATTCACGCGAGCGGATGCAGCCTTCCTGACGATCGGTATCCAGTGAATCCCAGCGGCAATCCTGAGAAAACGCTTTGGTCGTACGGATACCCGCAGGGCCAGCGGAATACATGCTTTTCACACTGTCATCCTGCGTCAGCATGACGTCGTAGGCTTCCAGCGTTTCCGGCAGCGTTTTGCCCAGCACGTTGTTCACTTCACGGTTCAGCAGACCCGCTCTGTCCAGCTCGCCCAGAATACCGATCACGCCGCCCGCGCGGTGTACGTCTTCCATGTGGTATTTCTGCGTACTCGGCGCCACCTTACACAGATGAGGAACCTGACGTGACAGTCTGTCGATGTCGGTCATGGTGAAGTCCACTTCACCTTCCTGCGCTGCGGCTAACAGATGCAGAACGGTATTAGTGGAACCGCCCATCGCGATATCCAGAACCATGGCGTTTTCAAATGCGGCTTTATTAGCGATATTGCGCGGTAATACGCTTGCATCATCCTGCTCGTAGTAACGCTTCGCCAGACCGACAATGCGTTTGCCTGCGTTCAGGAACAGTTGCTTACGGTCGGCGTGCGTCGCCAACAGCGAACCGTTGCCCGGTTGAGATAAGCCCAGCGCTTCGGTCAGGCAGTTCATGGAGTTAGCGGTAAACATACCGGAGCAGGAGCCGCAGGTCGGACAGGCAGAACGCTCCACCTGCTCGCTCTGTTCATCAGAGACTTTCGGGTCCGCGCCCTGAATCATCGCATCCACCAGATCCAGCTTGATGATCTGATCGGATAGCTTGGTTTTCCCCGCTTCCATCGGGCCACCGGAAACAAAAATCACCGGAATATTCAGGCGCAGAGACGCCATTAACATCCCCGGGGTGATTTTGTCGCAGTTGGAAATACACACCATTGCATCCGCACAGTGGGCATTGACCATGTATTCCACGGAGTCGGCGATCAGTTCACGAGAAGGCAGGGAATAGAGCATGCCGCCGTGTCCCATCGCGATACCGTCATCAACTGCAATGGTGTTAAATTCTTTCGCGACGCCGCCGGAGGCTTCGATCTGCTCGGCAACCAGTTTCCCCAGATCGCGCAAGTGCACATGGCCCGGCACGAATTGGGTGAAGGAGTTAACCACCGCGATAATCGGTTTACCAAAATCGTCGTCGGTCATCCCGGTGGCGCGCCACAAGGCTCGGGCACCCGCCATATTACGGCCGTGTGTGGTTGTGGCTGAACGGTACTTAGGCATGCTCTTTTACTCCAAAAATTACGAATTTGGCGATGACGGAACGAGTCACCGCCTGACTGTCTGTCTCTATACCCGTTATATTTCAAGCTGCATGTGCGTTGGCATTCATCGCTCACCTCAGTCACTTACTGATGTAAGCTCCTGAGGATTCTCTGCGTCGCCGCGTTACGATGCTCATGACTGAGCATCGCCCTAAAGGGCTAACGCTTTGCGTTATTCAAAACGAACACGTTTTGTCCTGCAACTCGAACTATTTAGGGTATATAATTTAACGATTTATCGGATCCAACCAGCCCCATTTATCTTCGGTTTCACCCGTAAAGAGGCCGAAGAACGCCTGCTGCAAGGCTTTGGTGACCGGGCCGCGTTTGCCAGCACCGACCTGAATGCCGTCGACGCTGCGCACGGGGGTAATTTCTGCCGCAGTACCGGACATGAAAACTTCATCGGCCAGATACAGTGACTCGCGGGACAGCACTTGCTCACGCACTTCATAACCTGCGTCTTTCGCCAGTTTGATGATAGCGTCACGCGTAATACCTGGCAGCGCCGAAGAGGTAAACGGCGGCGTGAAGATAATACCGTCCTTCACTTCAAACAAGTTCTCGCCAGCACCTTCGGAAACATAACCGTGGACATCCAACGCGATCCCTTCTTGATAGCCGTGGCGACGCGCTTCGCTACCCACCAGCAGAGAGGACAGATAATTGCCACCCGCTTTTGCGGCGGTTGGAATGGTATTCGCCGCCACGCGATTCCAGGACGACACCATCGCATCGATGCCTGCTTCCAGCGCCTCTTCACCCAGATACGCGCCCCACGGGAAGGCGGCGATGATCACATCGGTTTGATAACCATCTGGCGGGTTAACACCCATACCCACATCACCAATGAACACCAGTGGACGAATATAGGCGCTGGTCAGGTTATTTTTACGCAGCGTTTCACGGCAGGCTTCCATCAGCTCATCTACGCTTTGCGCGACGGGCATACGGTAGATTTTTGCCGAATCACGCAGACGTTGCATGTGCTCACGGTGACGGAAAACCACCGGGCCCTTATGTGAATTGTAGCAACGAACGCCTTCAAAGACGGAGGTGCCATAATGTAGGGCATGCGACATGACGTGTACTTTTGCCTCAGCCCATGGAACCATCTCGCCATTGAACCAAATGTAATCCGCTTTTTTTGTCATTCTTCTTTTTCCTTACTCTTTTACGTTAGGCGCTGATCTGCTGTGATGTCGTCATCGGTTTAATGTCAACGCAGGCAATATCCAACAGCTTGCTCAATTGCGTTGACAATAAATCTACCGAACGATGGCTGGCAACGGTCAGTTCAATATTAATGTGATCGGTATTGGTGGTTTGCACCATATTCATCGCGCAAACTTTGAAACCGCGATGGCGGGTAACACGCAATACACGCTCCAGAACCTCGGGACGAAAGCGCGCCTGAATCGAAAGTTGATGGTGTGTCATTCTGTTGTCTCCAGCACTTATTCTGTGTAAGTCGGCCATTGTTCGGTTTTGTCGAGCTTAGTTTGGTTTTATCGAGCCTTACTTGGTTTTATCAAGCATCGTTTCGTTGCCCGCACCCGGCGGAACCAGTGGCCAAACGTTTTCGTACTCATCAATCGATACGTGTAATAAATAGGGTCCTTCGCTGTTAAACAGGGCATCCAGCGCGACATCAATTTGATCTTTACGGGTGATGCGCTGGCCAGGGATATCAAACGCGCTTGCCAGCGTCAGGAAATCAGGGTTATCGGAGAGGTCGGTTTCACTGTAGCGTTCATCAAAGAATAACTGCTGCCACTGGCGCACCATACCTAACCGTTGGTTATCCAGCAGCACGATCTTCAACGGCAGCCGTTTTCGTTTGATGGTGCCCAATTCCTGAACATTCATCATGAAAGAACCATCGCCGGAAATGCAGATAACCATGTCGTCCGGGCGCGCAACCTGTGCGCCTACCGCAGCGGGTACACCAAAGCCCATCGTGCCGAGGCCGCTGGAGGTGATGAAATTCTCAGGACGGCTGAACGTCATATGCTGTGCGGCCCACATCTGGTGCTGGCCCACATCGGTCGTGACCACCGTATCCGCATCCATTCGTTCGGAGATCGTTTTCAGCAGCGCAGGCGCATAAATCGCCTGACCGGGATGATCATAACGCCACGGGTATTCTGCCTTCATCATGGCCGCCTGCTGGCGCCACGCGCTGACGTTCAGCGGCTGTTGCAGCGCAGGTAATATCGTTTTCAGATCGCCTTGCAACGCGACATTAGCATGACGCAATTTGCTCAATTCTGCTGGGTCGATATCCATATGAATAACACTGGCGTGAGGCGCGAAGGCGTTCAGTTTGCCGGTCACGCGGTCATCAAAACGCGCCCCGACCGCGATTAACAAATCGCACTCCTGCACAATCAGGTTCGCCGCCTTCGTGCCGTGCATACCAATCATACCGAGGTAATAGGGATGATTGGCATCCACGGCACCCAGCCCTTTCAGGGTAGAAACGGAAGGGATATCCGTTACGCTCAGGAATTCACGCAGTGCCGGAACCGCATTCGCCATGCCGACCCCACCGCCAACGTACAGCACCGGTTTTTGCGCTTTCGCTAACAGAGCGTACGCCTGCGCAATATCTTGCTCGGGGAAATCAACATCGTTAGCAACGGGCGCAAAGTTTGGAGTGAAATCCCCCACCGCCAGTTGGATATCTTTAGGAATATCGACCAGAACAGGGCCAGGGCGACCACTGTTGGCAATCGCGAACGCTTCTGCCATCACTTCCGGCAGTGATTCAAGAGACTCAACCAGAAAACTGTGTTTCGTACAGGCCAGCGACAGCCCCAGCACGTCGATCTCCTGAAAAGCATCGGTGCCGATCAGCGCCGATCCCACCTGCCCAGTGATCGCGACCACAGGGACAGAATCCAGCAGCGCATCGGCCAAACCGGTGATCAGGTTCGTTGCTCCTGGGCCAGATGTCGCAATGCAGACGCCCACGTTGCCTGTGGAGCGAGCATAGCCAATCGCCGCCATCACCGCGCCTTGCTCGTGGCGACACAGCAGGTGTTTAACGCCGCCGTCATAAAGTGCATCATAGACTGGCATTATCGCGCCCCCCGGATAACCAAAAACGGTTTCCACTCCCTGCGCTCGCAACGCTTGAACCACCCACTGTGCTCCATTCATAGTTATTTCCCCGACATCTTATGGGAATAACAGAATTTTATGCTGATGTTCATTTTCTGTTCCTTTCCGTTATAGATTACGCCCAACAAAAAACCCCCGACCTTTCGGTGCGGGGGTTTTCTTGAATTAGGCCTTGATTTCTAAGCCATTCTTCGTCCAAGTGCAGCCCCGCACGGTGGGATAATAATCACCACCACGCTAATCACGACTAGGCTAATCACTAGGGATAGGGCTTTCATAATAGGTTGTTCATTAATCTTCTGTCGAACGAATGCCTACAGAGTTATCACAGTCAGACATGGCCTGACAACCATTTTTTTTCATTGCCACCCGTAAGGATTACCTATGATACGGGAAAAAATACAACGTAATCATAAGGTAGAAGCACACCAAATTATTTTCGCTCATTGGCGTAAAAATGAGCGTTGTCCGAGAAACGTGGCAGATAAAAGCGGGAGCCGTCGATCGTCGGATAGCGTTAAGCGATCGGTTCACCTTAGATAATTGCGGCGCATCGCGCACAAATGTTACTCATTACTGCAACAGTGAATTATTTCATGACACCGCCGCGCAGAGTGGCGAAGACGGTCTCTACTTCTTCTCCCTTGCCAGACATGATGCAAACCATCAGCAAAGGGGAAATAGCATGTCATTGGCAGTTACCTATACTCGGGCAATGATTGGTGTACAAGCACCGGACGTTTATATCGAAGTTCACATCAGCAGCGGGCTGCCGGCCCTAACGCTGGTGGGCTTACCTGAAACCACCGTCAAGGAAGCGCGCGATCGCGTGCGCAGCGCACTCATCAATTGCGGATTTACCTTTCCAGCAAAGCGCATCACGGTCAATCTCGCTCCCGCAGACTTGCCAAAAGAAGGGGGACGCTACGATCTGCCGATTGCTCTGGCGATTCTGGCGGCCTCAGAACAAATCGATGGTGAAAAGCTAAGCCGCTACGAGTTTCTTGGCGAACTCGGTCTGTCTGGCACCTTACGTGGCGTCAATGGCGCGATTCCCGCCGCATTAGAAGCCATAAAAGCAGGCCGCCAGCTTATCCTGCCAGATGACAATAAACGGGAGATGACACTGATACCACAGGGTGAAGCGCTAATGGCCGGGCATTTGTTGGACGTGTGTGCTTTTCTCAGTGGGGAAGAGGAATTGCTCAGTTGCTCCGACATGACGCCCGTTCCACCGATCGAGGAAGATACCCTCGATCTGAAGGATATCATCGGTCAGGAGCAGGCTAAACGCGCGTTGGAAATCGCGGCGGCAGGCGGCCATAACTTGCTCTTACTGGGGCCACCGGGAACCGGGAAAACCATGCTGGCAAGCCGATTAGGCAATCTGATGCCGTCATTAAGCGATGAAGAAGCGCTGGAAAGCGCCGCTATCAACAGTCTAATCAACATTGATGCCACCATGACGCGCTGGCGAGCCAGGCCATTCAGAGCACCTCACCATAGTTCCTCCATGGCTGCGCTCGTGGGCGGAGGGTCGCTGCCCAAACCCGGAGAGATCTCGCTCGCCCACAACGGCGTGCTATTTCTGGATGAATTACCGGAGTTTGAGCGACGCGTTTTAGACTCACTACGAGAGCCTCTGGAGTCCGGTGAAATTATCATTTCCCGCACTCGGGCTAAAGTGTGCTACCCAGCACGGGTGCAGCTCGTCGCCGCAATGAACCCCAGCCCTTCAGGCCACTATCAGGGCGTTCATAACCGATTGCCAGCACAACAAATACTGCGCTATCTCAGCAAACTTTCCGGCCCCTTTTTGGATCGCTTTGACCTTTCTATCGAAGTCCCTTTGCTGCCACCTGGGGTGTTATCTCAGCAGCATTATCAAGGCGAAAGCAGCGCGACGATTCGCGAACGCGTGCTGACCGCACGGCAAATACAGCTGAAGCGGGCAAATAAAATCAACGCACTGCTCACTTCACGCGAAATAGAAAAACACTGCGGATTGGAGATGGCTGATGCGGCCTATCTGGAAGAGGTGATGAACAAACTTGGCTTATCTGTACGTGCGTGGCACAGGATATTGAAAGTCGCGCGCACGATAGCTGACCTCGGCGATCGGGACAACATAGAGAGAAAACACCTTGCCGAAGCGCTGAGCTATCGCTGTATGGATCGATTGCTCATCCAGCTCCACAAAAGCCTTGAATAGCGAGAGCGCTATATGGGTTCGCCACAAAAGGAAATGGGGCTAACGCCCCATTCTTAATTAATCATCGCTTTCAGTGTATTCTTCCACCGCATCCATCTGCGGCTTACCACCAGACAACGTATGGAAGCGTTTAGGACGACGGATACGATCCAGATATTTGGACCAAATTTTTTCCAGTTCCGTTTCCGCTTTACGTTCGCCGCGGCACATTGCAACAAACGATGTCTCTTCCTCAGTCACTGGTTCACGTTTACCCAAATCCAGCTCGTTAAACGCGTAACCGTGGCGCTCCAACAATTGTGCTTCTTTAATCGTAAAGTCGCCATGTCGGGAAAAACCACGCGGGTAGAACTTGTTATCAAAAAAACGATTAGTGGTAGAGAAGCTTTCTGCCATCTTACACGCTCCTAATTCTTCTATGGTCGTGTTGTTTATGGCGCGGAGTATTAGATAGGCTTGACATTGTGTAAAACAAAACATTTAAATCATTACGACAAAAATTTTTTGGAGATGGGCGTGGATACCGAATTACTAAAAACCTTTCTGGAAGTCAGCAGGACAAGACACTTTGGCCGTGCCGCCGAATCCCTGTATCTCACGCAGTCAGCGGTGAGTTTTCGGATTCGCCAGTTAGAGACGCAGCTTGGTGCCAACCTGTTCACGCGCCATCGGAACAACATACGCCTGACGCCCGCTGGAGAACGGCTTCTGCCCTATGCGGAAAGCCTTATCGGTACCTGGCAGATTGCCAAAAAAGAAGTCGCACGCTCGCAGCAACACAGCCTGCTTTCGGTAGGAGCAACGGCGTCACTCTGGGAGGCATATCTGACTCCCTGGCTACAATCGCTGTATCAACAGCGCCCGCTGCTCCAGCTAGAAGCGCGCATTGCCTTACGTCACTCGCTGGTAAAACAACTCCATGAGCGTCAGTTGGATCTGTTGATTACGACCGAACAACCAAAAATGGAAGAATTGGCAAGTCAGCTGCTGGGCAACTTCTCCCTTTCGCTGTTTGCTGCAGAAGCGCACCCACCCGGGCAGGAACTGCCCTATATAAAATTGGAGTGGGGCGCAGACTTTCATCAGCAGGAACATCGCCTATTAGCCAGCGATCAGCTTCCCGTTTTGACAACAACATCAGCCCAGTTGACCCGCCAACTGCTTGAAACAACCGGCGGCTGCGCGTTTTTACCCAGCCATTGGTTACAAACCTATTCCAACCTGCGGATAGTTGGCGACAGTCAGCCCGTCGTGCGCCCGTTTTACGCCGTTTGGTTACAAAACAGCGATCAGCAGACGATGATTCGTCAATTGCTGAAAACGCCTATTGTGATTAATCCATGAGCTATTTTGCTCACAACCCACTTAAGCACGTCTGGCTAACCAGAATGTGCTTAACGCCTTCTGTAACCCAATGAAAGCAAACAGCAGGAAACCAATGACGATTTTTGTCCACCATGAGCTCAAGGTGCCGTCAAACGTGATATACGTCTGAATCAGGCCCTGAATCAGCACGCCAAACAGGGTTCCCAATACGGTTCCGACACCGCCGGTCAGTAGCGTGCCGCCGATTACAACGGCAGCGATGGCATCCAATTCTACACCGCTTGCCGCCAGAGCATAACCGGCAGAGGTGTAGAGAGAGAAAACAATACCTGACAGCACCGCTAACGTACTGGAAAGCATGTAGATATGAATCGTCGTCCGCCTGACGGGCACCCCCATCAGTTCCGCTGAATAGCTGCTACCCCCGATCGCATAAACACGGTTACCGAAACGGGTACGGTGCGCCATCACGATCCCCAGCAGTACCACAATCAACATAACCAGCGCCAGAAAGGTAAACCGTCCTCCATCCGGCATGCGCCATGCTAAACCCGCCAGTTGGCTATAGACCGGGTGATCGATTGGAATCGACTCCTGTGAGACGATAAAGCTCATTCCTCGGACAAAGAACATACCCGCCAGCGTGATAATAAAGGCTGGCAATTTGAGCGTATCGATAATCCATCCCATCAACCCGCCAAACATGGCGCCCATCACCAGCGCTATTGCGAACGCAAAGAAAGGATCAATGCCATACGTACCAATCAGTTTGGCCAGTAACACACCCGTAAATGCAATCACTGACCCTACAGAGAGATCGATCCCACCAGACAGGATGACAAACGTCATCCCAACCGCCACGATCCCCAAAAAAGCGTTATCCGTCAGTAAATCAAAGAAAACTCGCGTCGACGCAAAGCCGGGAAACTGGCTGAGACAGAATAAATAGCCAGCAATAAAGACCAGAATCGTCATCAACAGGGGGAAGTGGCGTTTCAACATTATGTTTTCCTCCTGAACAGGTGGTGCAGCGAAATACGTGGAGATTGCATAACCAAAACCAGCAGAACGACGAGAGCCTTCAGAACCAGGTTGAATTCCGGCCGATAGCCAGACAGCAGGATGCCGGTATTCATACTCTGAATAATCAAGGCACCGACGACAGAGAGCAGCAAATTAAAACGCCCCCCAAGTAGCGACCCGCCACCGATCACCACGGCCAGAATCGCGTCTAATTCCAACCAGAGGCCCGCGTTGTTCGCATCCGCCCCACGGATATCTGCCGTCACGATAACGCCCGCTACGGCCGCACACACGCCGCATATGACATAAGCTGCGACCAATACCAGCTTCGTACTCACGCCAGCGTTGCGAGCCGATCGCAAATTAATACCGACTGATTCGATAAATAGCCCAAGCGCCGTTTTACGCGTCAAAATCCACAGCGCCAACAGCATTACGCAGGCAATAATCACTGGCATGGGTAGATAGAACAGGGTTCCGCTGCCCAGCTTAGCCAACCCGGCGTTATCAAACGTGATAATTTGACCTTCGGTAATCAACTGAGCAATGCCTCGCCCAGCAACCATCAGCATTAACGTCGCTACAATCGGCTGAATCTGTAACACCGCAACCAGAAAACCGTTCCATAGCCCACACAGCGCACCAACCAATAGCGCAATCAGTAATACAGAAGGGAGTGGATGACCAGCAGCGGTCAGTGTTGCGGCTGTCGCTCCAGCAATCGCCATAACTGCGCCCACCGATAAGTCGATACCGCCAGTGGCAATCACCAACGTCATACCTAATGCCAGCAGCGCAACGGGTGCACCGCGGTTAAGGATGTCGATAAGGCTACCGAACAAGCGCCCGTCCTGAATATGGAGGGAGAAGAAGTTGGGCGCGACCATGCTATCAATCAACAAGATGGCAACGAGCGCGAGAAGCTGTGGCACCCCTTTGGTGAACGTTAGGCGGACTTTTTTGGCAGGTTTGACGTTATTGTCTGTCATCAGTTGCTCCCGCTTGTACTGCGATTGCCTGCATCACTGCGGCAACCGAGATCTCATTATGTTCGAGATGCGCAACGTGCTGCCTGTCACGCAGTACAATGATGCGATCCGCATAACCGGTCAGTTCTTCCAATTCAGAAGAGATCACGAGTAAGGCCATCCCCTGCTCACACAGTTTTTCGATCAGGCGAATAATTTCAGCATGCGCACCAACATCGATCCCTCGTGTTGGTTCATCCAAAATCAAGAAGCGCGGTTCTGTTGCCAGCCAGCGCGATAGCAATACTTTTTGCTGATTCCCTCCTGATAGATACTGAATTTCCTGCTCTGGACCGGGCGTACGAATCCCTAATAGGCTGATAAATTTTTCAGCGATACGGGTTTGCTCACGTAAGGAAATGGGCTTCAGCCAGCCGCGCTGCGCCTGAAGCGCCAAAATGATGTTCTCTCGTACCGTTGCAGCACCGACAATGCCATCAGTCTTGCGATCCTCAGGGCAATAGCCAAAGCCGAGCTTTCCTGCTGCACGCGGCGTACGGATGCTGACTTGTTTGCCATCAACTCTGGCTTCGCCAGCATCAGGCACGTTAATACCAAATATCAGCTGCGCGGTTTCTGTCCGGCCGGAACCCAGTAGACCAGCGAGGCCAACAATTTCTCCTGGGCGCACGGAAAGCTCGAAGTCATTAATCGAGCCACGCCGACCATAGTGTTTAAACTGCACGATGGGCTCACCTGAGACGTCACTATGTTCGCCACGCTTCAATAATGTTTCATCAAAACTGTGCCCCAACATCATTTGGACTAATTCAATACGTGGCAATTCTGCGGCAGGTAATGTCCCCACTAGTTTTCCATTACGCAAAACGGTAATTCTGTCGCTAATGCGATAAACCTGATCCAGAAAGTGCGTCACAAATATCATACCGATTCCGCGGTCGCGCAACTTCCGTAATATATCCAGTAGCATATCGACTTCTTTTGCATCAAGGCTTGCGGTCGGTTCATCAAGAATTAAAACTTTAGCGGAAAGATCGATAGCTCTGGCAATGGCTACAATTTGTTGAACTGCGATGGAGTAATTACCAAGCGGATGGCTAACATCGATCATCAGCCCATAATTCAATAAAAGTGCTTCGGCCTGATGTAAGATTTTATGTTGATCCACGATACCCCAGCGTGTGGGTTCACGGCCAATAAATAGATTTGCTGCAACGGACAGGTTCGGTAATAGATTGACCTCCTGATAGACAGTACCAATACCCAACGACTGAGCATGAGCCGTATTTACAGGATTAATCGCGATACCATCGAGGATAACTTCACCAGCTGAGCGATGGTAAACGCCAGTCAACGCCTTAATTAATGTTGATTTCCCTGCGCCATTCTCTCCTAATAGCGCCACTATTTCGCCACGATTAAGCGTGAAGTCCACTTGATCTAATGCTTTTACCCCCGGAAACTCAACGCTCATGCCCCGAATATCTAACAACCGTGTCGTTTCCATCAGCATCACCTATGCGACAACTTAACAAGGCTACGTCACACCTGAGCAATATTATGGTAAGTAGGCTGACAATATTCACTGTCCTGTCATTTAACGGTACAGAAAGCATCGCAAGCCCACTTTCCCATATTCATATTTCTGCCAGGTATTTAGCAAAATTTATATCAATGATAAATCCACAATATAAATATCAATAACCAAGGTCTTTCTTGGTTTCATATTCCTGTTTTGCTGTGTCAGGCAGTAATAAACGTGATTCGGTTTGAATGAATTTTTCAGGCTGTTTTCCGTCTTTCTTCATCGCTAATAAAGCATCAAAAGCAGGCCCGGCCATATTAGGTGTTAATTCAACGGTGGCATTAGCTTCGCCATTCATCATGGCTTTGAAAATATCAGGGACACCATCAATGGAGACAACTTTTATTTGTGAACCAGGTTTCAGGCCAGCTTCTTTAATTGCCTGAATAGCGCCTATAGCCATGTCATCATTATGTGCATAAACCGCACAGATATTCTTTCCGTTCTGCTCAGCTTTAATAAAGCTTTCCATAACCTCTTTACCCTTACTGCGAGTAAAGTCTCCCGACTGTGAGCGAATAATTTTTATCTGTGGATCTGAAGCTATACCGTCAGCAAACCCTTTCTTACGGTTTATCGCAACGCTAGCCCCAACCGTTCCCTGTAATTCAACAACATTACAAGGTTTGCCTGCGGCTTCTTTCACAAGCCACTCCCCTGCTACTTTTCCTTCATAGACGCTATCAGAGACGATAGCAGCGGTGTACAACGATGGATCGCTAACCTCAATCGTTCTATCAAGCAGGAACACTGGGGTTTTTGCTTCTTTAGCTTCCTGTAAGACTGGTGCCCAACCTGTCGCGACGACTGGCGCAATAAATATGGCATCTACGCCCTGAGCGATGAACGACCGCACAGCCTTAATCTGATTCTCCTGCTTCTGCTGAGCATCAGCTATTTTTAACGTTATTCCACGCTTCTCGGCTTCCTGCTTTGATACTTTAGTTTCCGCAGAGCGCCATCCTGATTCTGAACCAATCTGGGAAAAACCAACAGTTAAGGGTTTTGCCTGTACGGCACCACACAACGCAGTGCTTACAGCAACAGCTACCAGTAAACGTCTGTACATACTTAAACTCCTTCTGCGTAGTCTTACAGCTACTTAGTCAGATTTCAGGTACAAAATAGCGCTACGAATTTCTGCTATAGCGCTACCGATGTGATGTTGGCAGGTATCACTAACAAGTGAATGCGACCTGAAGGATCGTTCTGAAAAAACGATTTACCGTTCACTCAGGTTGTAGATAGTTTTAGTTCAAATATCGAACAAGGTGAATGAGCAAGTTCACAACCTGGTATTACGGTGATTTTGTGCATATTTACAGCTAAATCAGCACGATCTATCAACAACACATCAGAAAAATTTATCTATTAAATAACAACACGTTAGATTAATTAGACATCCAGAGGGGAGAAATAACGGAGAAATTGGAAAGAGGGATACGAGACAGGATCGAGCATAAAGTACAGATCAAAAAAAACCCTTCACGATAACGTGAAGGGTTTTATTTGGCAGGGGCGGAGAGACTCGAACTCGCGACACCCGGTTTTGGAGACCGGTGCTCTACCAACTGAGCTACGCCCCTAAATTACGCTTAACATTATGCCTGCTAAAGTTAGCAGACATAATGTTAAATAAGTGGCGGAACGGACGGGGCTCGAACCCGCGACCCCCTGCGTGACAGGCAGGTATTCTAACCAACTGAACTACCGCTCCACCGAATTTCTCTACAACCACCAGATCGCTCCGGCTTACTGCTTAATTTGATGCCTGGCAGTTCCCTACTCTCACATGGGGAAGCCCCACACTACCATCGGCGCTACGGCGTTTCACTTCTGAGTTCGGCATGGGGTCAGGTGGGACCACCGCGCTATCGCCGCCAGGCAAATTCTGTTTCATTCCAACCGTCATGCTTTGCTCTCGCTCTCGCATAACCATCAGAACCAATCCTAAAACAAGCTGATTATCAAAATCTCTTTGAGTCACTCTCAAAACACCTTCGGTGTTGTAAGGTTAAGCCTCTCGGGTCATTAGTACTGGTTAGCTCAACGTATCGCTACGCTTACACACCCAGCCTATCTACGTCGTCGTCTTCAACGGCCCTTCAGGGGCATCTAGTGCCCAGGGAAGACTCATCTCGAGGCAAGTTTCCCGCTTAGATGCTTTCAGCGGTTATCTCTTCCGCACTTAGCTACCGGGCAATGCAATTGGCATCACAACCCGTACACCAGTGGTGCGTTCACTCCGGTCCTCTCGTACTAGGAGCAACCCCTCTCAATCTTCCAACGCCCACGGCAGATAGGGACCGAACTGTCTCACGACGTTCTAAACCCAGCTCGCGTACCACTTTAAATGGCGAACAGCCATACCCTTGGGACCTACTTCAGCCCCAGGATGTGATGAGCCGACATCGAGGTGCCAAACACCGCCGTCGATATGAACTCTTGGGCGGTATCAGCCTGTTATCCCCGGAGTACCTTTTATCCGTTGAGCGATGGCCCTTCCATTCAGAACCACCGGATCACTAAGACCTGCTTTCGCACCTGCTCGAGCTGTCACTCTCGCAGTCAAGCTAGCTTATGCCTTTGCACTAACCTCCTGATGTCCGACCAGGATTAGCTAACCTTCGTGCTCCTCCGTTACGCTTTGGGAGGAGACCGCCCCAGTCAAACTACCCACCAGACACTGTCCGCAACCCGGATTACGGGTCTACGTTAGAACATCAAACATTAAAGGGTGGTATTTCAAGGTTGGCTCCACGCAGACTGGCGTCCACGCTTCAAAGCCTCCCACCTATCCTACACATCAAGGCTCAAGGTTCAGTGTCAAGCTATAGTAAAGGTTCACGGGGTCTTTCCGTCTTGCCGCGGGTACACTGCATCTTCACAGCGAGTTCAATTTCACTGAGTCTCGGGTGGAGACAGCCTGGCCATCATTACGCCATTCGTGCAGGTCGGAACTTACCCGACAAGGAATTTCGCTACCTTAGGACCGTTATAGTTACGGCCGCCGTTTACCGGGGCTTCGATCAAGAGCTTCGCCTTGCGGCTGACCCCATCAATTAACCTTCCGGCACCGGGCAGGCGTCACACCGTATACGTCCACTTTCGTGTTTGCACAGTGCTGTGTTTTTATTAAACAGTTGCAGCCAGCTGGTATCTTCGACTGATTTCAGCTCCATGAGCAAGTCACTTCACCTACCATCAGCGTGCCTTCTCCCGAAGTTACGGCACCATTTTGCCTAGTTCCTTCACCCGAGTTCTCTCAAGCGCCTGAGTATTCTCTACCTGACCACCTGTGTCGGTTTGGGGTACGATTTGATGTTACCTGGAGCTTAGAGGCTTTTCCTGGAAGCGTAGCATTGGTTACTTCATCACCGTAGTGACTCGTCATCACGCCTCAGTGTTAATAATGACCCGGATTTACCAAAGTCATCCACCTTCACGCTTAAACCGGGACAACCGTCGCCCGGATAACCTAGCTTTCTCCGTCCCCCCTTCGCAGTAACACCGAGTACAGGAATATTAACCTGTTTCCCATCGACTACGCTTTTCAGCCTCGCCTTAGGGGTCGACTCACCCTGCCCCGATTAACGTTGGACAGGAACCCTTGGTCTTCCGGCGTGCGGGTTTTTCACCCGCATTATCGTTACTTATGTCAGCATTCGCACTTCTGATACCTCCAGCAACCCTCACAGGCCACCTTCGACGGCTTACAGAACGCTCCCCTACCCAACAACACCTGAGTGTCGCTGCCGCAGCTTCGGTGCATGGTTTAGCCCCGTTACATCTTCCGCGCAGGCCGACTCGACCAGTGAGCTATTACGCTTTCTTTAAATGATGGCTGCTTCTAAGCCAACATCCTGGCTGTCTGTGCCTTCCCACATCGTTTCCCACTTAACCATGACTTTGGGACCTTAGCTGGCGGTCTGGGTTGTTTCCCTCTTCACGACGAACGTTAGCACCCGCCGTGTGTCTCCCGTGATAACATTCTTCGGTATTCGTAGTTTGCATCGGGTTGGTAAGTCGGGATGACCCCCTAGCCGAAACAGTGCTCTACCCCCGAAGATGAGTTCACGAGGCGCTACCTAAATAGCTTTCGGGGAGAACCAGCTATCTCCCGGTTTGATTGGCCTTTCACCCCCAGCCACAAGTCATCCGCTAATTTTTCAACATTAGTCGGTTCGGTCCTCCAGTTAGTGTTACCCAACCTTCAACCTGCCCATGGCTAGATCACCGGGTTTCGGGTCTATACCCTGCAACTTAACGCCCAGTTAAGACTCGGTTTCCCTGCGGCTCCCCTATTCGGTTAACCTTGCTACAGAATATAAGTCGCTGACCCATTATACAAAAGGTACGCAGTCACCTAACAAGTAGGCTCCCACTGCTTGTACGTACACGGTTTCAGGTTCTATTTCACTCCCCTCGCCGGGGTTCTTTTCGCCTTTCCCTCACGGTACTGGTTCACTATCGGTCAGTCAGGAGTATTTAGCCTTGGAGGATGGTCCCCCCATATTCAGACAGGATGTCACGTGTCCCGCCCTACTCATCGAACTCACAGCTTGTGCATTTTTGTGTACGGGACTATCACCCTTTACTGTGCGACTTTCCAGACGCTTCCACTAACACACAAACTGATTTAGGTTCTGGGCTCCTCCCCGTTCGCTCGCCGCTACTGGGGGAATCTCGGTTGATTTCTTTTCCTCGGGGTACTGAGATGTTTCAGTTCCCCCGGTTCGCCTCATGACACTATGTATTCATGTCATGATAGTGTGTCGAAACACACTGGGTTTCCCCATTCGGGTATCGTCGGGTATAACGCTTCATATCAGCTTACCGACGCTTATCGCAGATTAGCACGCCCTTCATCGCCTCTGACTGCCTAGGCATCCACCGTGTACGCTTAGTCGCTTAACCTCACAACCCGAAGGTGTCTTTAATAAATAAAGCCAACATCGCGCTGTGATTATTTGAGAGACTCATTGACAGACTGATGCATCACTCACACCACATTACTGTTGTGTCAGTATGTTCAGCTGTCATGTTTCAATTTTCAGCTTGTTCCAGATTGTTAAAGAGCAAAACGTCGCAGTGCACCCAAGCAGGTACACTCTGAAGTTTTCTATGCAGCGAGTAGTGATGGTGGAGCTATGCGGGATCGAACCGCAGACCTCCTGCGTGCAAGGCAGGCGCTCTCCCAGCTGAGCTATAACCCCATCGTTGCTTACAGATACCTTAGATACCACTCACGGAAGAGTTGGTAGGCCTGAGTGGACTTGAACCACCGACCTCACCCTTATCAGGGGTGCGCTCTAACCACCTGAGCTACAAGCCTATTAAGGTATTTCTGCTCGTTATTTTCATCAGACAATCTGTGTGAGCACTTCACTTAACACACATCTTCTTGGTAAGGAGGTGATCCAACCGCAGGTTCCCCTACGGTTACCTTGTTACGACTTCACCCCAGTCATGAATCACAAAGTGGTAAGCGCCCTCCCGAAGGTTAAGCTACCTACTTCTTTTGCAACCCACTCCCATGGTGTGACGGGCGGTGTGTACAAGGCCCGGGAACGTATTCACCGTAGCATTCTGATCTACGATTACTAGCGATTCCGACTTCATGGAGTCGAGTTGCAGACTCCAATCCGGACTACGACGTACTTTATGAGGTCCGCTTGCTCTCGCGAGGTCGCTTCTCTTTGTATACGCCATTGTAGCACGTGTGTAGCCCTACTCGTAAGGGCCATGATGACTTGACGTCATCCCCACCTTCCTCCGGTTTATCACCGGCAGTCTCCTTTGAGTTCCCGACCGAATCGCTGGCAACAAAGGATAAGGGTTGCGCTCGTTGCGGGACTTAACCCAACATTTCACAACACGAGCTGACGACAGCCATGCAGCACCTGTCTCACAGTTCCCGAAGGCACTAAGGTATCTCTACCAAATTCTGTGGATGTCAAGAGTAGGTAAGGTTCTTCGCGTTGCATCGAATTAAACCACATGCTCCACCGCTTGTGCGGGCCCCCGTCAATTCATTTGAGTTTTAACCTTGCGGCCGTACTCCCCAGGCGGTCGATTTAACGCGTTAGCTCCGGAAGCCACGCCTCAAGGGCACAACCTCCAAATCGACATCGTTTACAGCGTGGACTACCAGGGTATCTAATCCTGTTTGCTCCCCACGCTTTCGCACCTGAGCGTCAGTCTTTGTCCAGGGGGCCGCCTTCGCCACCGGTATTCCTCCAGATCTCTACGCATTTCACCGCTACACCTGGAATTCTACCCCCCTCTACAAGACTCTAGCCTGTCAGTTTTGAATGCAGTTCCCAGGTTAAGCCCGGGGATTTCACATCCAACTTAACAGACCGCCTGCGTGCGCTTTACGCCCAGTCATTCCGATTAACGCTTGCACCCTCCGTATTACCGCGGCTGCTGGCACGGAGTTAGCCGGTGCTTCTTCTGCGAGTAACGTCAATCGATAAGGTTATTAACCTTACCGCCTTCCTCCTCGCTGAAAGTGCTTTACAACCCGAAGGCCTTCTTCACACACGCGGCATGGCTGCATCAGGCTTGCGCCCATTGTGCAATATTCCCCACTGCTGCCTCCCGTAGGAGTCTGGACCGTGTCTCAGTTCCAGTGTGGCTGGTCATCCTCTCAGACCAGCTAGGGATCGTCGCCTAGGTGAGCCATTACCTCACCTACTAGCTAATCCCATCTGGGCACATCCGATGGCGAGAGGCCCTAAGGTCCCCCTCTTTGGTCCGAAGACGTTATGCGGTATTAGCTACCGTTTCCAGTAGTTATCCCCCTCCATCAGGCAGTTTCCCAGACATTACTCACCCGTCCGCCGCTCGTCACCCAGAGAGCAAGCTCTCCTGTGCTACCGCTCGACTTGCATGTGTTAGGCCTGCCGCCAGCGTTCAATCTGAGCCATGATCAAACTCTTCAATTTAAGATTTGTTTGATTTGCTGAACTCGTCAGCGATGCTCAAAGAATTAGTCACTGTTCATTCGTAATGAATTTTACTGTTGTTCACTCTTCAAGACTTTTTTATATCGTTAAGATACGGTCTTGTGAGTGCCCACACAGATTGTCTGATTAAATTGTTAAAGAGCAGTGCCACATCTTCCGTGGCGCGGGCCGCATATATTATGCTTTTCCGCTGTGAAGTCAAGTCATTACTGACCGCCTTCGTTGAATCTTTTTTCCTGTCACCACAACCGCGTGTCGCTGTTGCCGTGTCAGTGGAGGCGCATTATAGGGACTTCTCGGCCACTGACAAGCGCTAAATGCAAAAAAATTATCGTTTGTCTACTATTTGCCCACAAGGCTATCAAAGTGGCAGTTTTTCCAGCGAATCGAAGCCATAACGCTGCAATATTGACCACAGCGTAGCGACTTTAGGCGTAATCGCCAGGCAGTAAACCAGATTCTTATCTGTCGAAAGTGGAGGATTATCCAGATTAGCAATCAGCCATGCTGTTCTTTTGGCTATAGCAGCACCAGAATCTACAAGACGTGTACCATCTGGCAAGGCCATTTTCAGCTCTTCTGCTAATAATGGAAAATGCGTACACCCGAGCACGACCGTGTCTGGCGGTTCCGGTAAACGTAGCCAAGGGCGCAGAATTTTTTGCAGTTCGGAAATTGAGATCGCCTCACCCTGCAATTTCGCTTCTGCTAACTCAACCAGTTCTGACGATCCCAATGACAGAATCTGGCAATCCGTCGCAAAACGGGCAATCAGTTCATGCGTATAGGGACGTTGAACCGTTGCGCGCGTCGCCAATAGGCCAACAACACCGTTGCGTGTCAGCTTAGCCGCCGGTTTAACCGCTGGGACGACGCCCACGACAGGGAAAGTAAAGCGCTCACGTAGCGCAGGAAGGGAAATCGTACTCGCCGTATTGCAAGCAATCACAACCAATGCGAGCTGATGACGTTGTTGGACTGCGCTAACAATCTCAACCACGCGCTCGATAATAAACTGCTGTGATTTCTCACCATAGGGAAACGCTTCATTATCGAATGCGTATATATAGTGAAGATCCGGCAGGAGTTGCCGGATCTCATCATAAACAGACAGCCCGCCTACGCCGGAATCGAAGACCAGAATCGTAGGACGGGATGGCAAGTTAGAAGGTATAGCTTCCTGTGAGATAGTATTCTCGCCCTGCCGTGCGGTAGCCATATGCCGTCTCATAATCTTTATCAAACAGGTTGGCGATTCTACCACGAACTGTCAGATGAGAGGTGATCGGATATGAGGCTGCGAGATCCCAAAGGCTTACGCCGCCTAATTTCACAGGCTGGAACGTGTTGTAGTCCGTGTCATAACGTTGTCCGAGATACTGGTAAGTCACCGACCAATCAATATCAGCCACCGCCCAATCCAACTGATACTTAACCTGCTGCTTGGCGCGACGTAATAACACTTTATTCGTCTGGCTATTACGCGGGTCAAGGTAATCAAAAGAAACTGTGTGAGCCAGAGGACCAGTATCGAAAGATGCCGTTGCTTCAGCACCTTTGATACGCGCTTTTTGGATATTGCCGTAACGATTTGTTGAGTCAAAATTGATGAGGTTGTCAATATCATTGCGATAGCCAGACAGCCTCCAGTTAACCGGGCCAGTCAAACCTTCGAAGCCGCCTTCCCACTGCTTACTTTCTTCTGGCTTAAGATTGAGGTTACCGTATTTTTCGCTATAGACCTGATTCAGGTTCGGCGCTTTATAAGCAGTTCCATAAGAGGCAAAAATGCTGTACCCCTCAATAAACTCCCACGCAGCGCTCGATTGCCAAGTGTTATGCCAGCCAAAAACATTATTGTCATCGCCCCTAACAGCCCCTTCTAGCGTCACACTGCTTATTTTTTGTTGGGCGGTGGCGTAGATACCAGCGTTACGTTGCTCATGCCCAGCCGTTACGCGACCTGTACCTGGTTGTGATATCTGTTTTTGCCAATCCACACCCGCGCTAACACTCCCCGCGCCAACAGCAAATGTATTGCCCCATTGCAGGTTATATTGTTTTACATCATCCAACGATGATGCAGGGCTATAACGTCCCTTAGCAGGATCAAAATTTAGATCCTTGGTGTAGCTATAACTGGCGACTAATTGGCTCGAATAAATATCTCGGTTAAATTGCAGGCCTGCATCCCACGTTTGACTATAAAGCTGCCGAATACTTGGTGTACCCAAAAAAACCCACGTTACGTCCTCAAGGGCATCATAACCATCATAATCGGTTCGATTATCAAAACCATATCCACGCACGAAACCACTAAATTCATCATTGAACTGCTGCTTTACAGCACCATAGATGGATTTACTCATGAATCCATCACGATCTGGCTGACGCGGCGCATCAGCAGCAGCGACATCAAATCCTTTGGTATAGGTGTAATTACCCGCTAACGTGACTGTTGTGCCACTATCCAAAGTCTGTTGGGTTGCCAAATCATAGGCTTGGTAGCCTTTTGAGCCAACACCAGCAACCAATGTTGTGCCATTTTTCTCTCTGGTGGTAATGATGTTTACAACACCACCAATAGCATCAGAACCATAGACAGCGGAACGTGCACCACGGATATATTCTATCTTTTGAACCAAAGAAAGAGGAATCTGGCTGAGGTCGGAAGAACCGCTAATACCAGCTTGATTCAAACGAATGCCATCTATCAAAATAAGAACATGTCTGCTCTCAGAACCTCTAATGCGTAATGCACTTTGTTGTCCCAATCCACCACTCTGTTCAATATCCACACCAGGCAAACGGCGCATAACATCAGTCAGGTTTTTCGCCTGCCAGCGGTCGATCTCTTCTCTTGTCACTACAGTCGTAGGCGCCAGCACCGAAGAAACCGGCTGTGCGAAACGATTTGCTGTGACTACCATATCATCGGCATTTTTTTCCGATGACGGATTTTGGCTTTCCTGTGCCCAGCCAGAAAATGCCGTGACGGAAAGCGCCGTCAGCAGCGAAACTTTTTTAATCATTGTTAAAGCATCCGAGAAATAATAAGGATGCCGCAGGCTCTGTTAATAGCACGCGATATGCAGAACCAATTGCGACGTATTCCGGCAGGTCTTCGGGCTTGGATGCCGTTGTCGCCACAAACCGTCAACAACGGTAGGGGATACAACGAAAGCGATGACTTCCCATCCTCAAAAGTTGAAGACAGTGTCTGCATAATAATGCTATCGCCGGGGCATTCCTTACCGCTGCGCGTCAGCTCCAGATTTACACTGGATTCCCTTTTAACTTGTGGTACAAGGCCGGACGCTCATCCTACAATCGCGAATTGTGGAAGTCTAGACTTCTATATCACTACAGGATAATCACGTAACAAAACTGGACTTCCTGGCCGGATTCCCTACAATTCCCGGCCAATAACACCCTTTTAGACGCTGTTGACGAGAAAACCATGACGCCAGAAATCCTGCCCATCGAACAATACGACGACCAGCTTGCAGAGAAAACCGAGCGTCTGCGTGGGATGATGGCACCGTTCAATGCACCGGAGCCTGTCGTCTTCCGTTCTCCCGTCACTCACTATCGGATGCGTGCCGAATTCCGTATCTGGCACGATGGCGACGAGCTTTATCACATCATGTTTGACCAGCAAACCAAACAGCGCATTCGGGTTGATCGCTTTCCGGCTGCCAGTGAACTGATCAACCGCCTGATGCCGGAGCTGCTTACCGTCATTCAGCCCGATTCTGTCCTGCGCCGCAAACTGTTCCAGATAGACTACCTGTCCACCCTGAGCGGCGAAGTGATCGTTTCGCTGCTGTATCACCGCGCACTGGATGAGGAATGGCAGGAACATGCCCGCGCGCTGCGCGATAGCCTGACAGCGCAGGGGTTCCGTCTACAGTTGATTGGTCGCGCGACAAAAACCAAAATCTGCCTCGATCGCGATTATGTCGATGAGTGCCTGCCGGTTGCAGGTCGGGATATGATTTACCGACAGGTAGAAAACAGCTTCACGCAGCCGAATGCCGCGATAAATATTCAGATGCTGGAATGGGCGCTGGATGCGACAGCGGGATCAACAGGAGATTTACTGGAGCTGTATTGCGGTAACGGCAATTTTTCACTCGCGCTGGCAAGAAATTTCGAACGCGTACTGGCGACGGAGATCGCCAAGCCCTCCGTCGCGGCGGCACAGTATAATATCGCGGCGAACCAGATAGAGAACGTGCAGATTATCCGTATGGCAGCGGAAGAATTTACTCAGGCTATGCAGGGCGTACGCCAGTTTAACCGCTTACAGGGTATCGATCTGACGAGCTACCAGTGCGAGACCATTTTTGTTGACCCGCCGCGCAGCGGACTGGATGACGAAACGGTGAAACTGGTGCAGGCGTATCCGCGCATTCTTTATATTTCCTGCAACCCGGAAACGCTGAGCAACAACCTGCAAACGCTATCGGAAACCCACGACATTCGCCGTCTGGCGCTGTTTGATCAATTCCCTTACACCCATCATATGGAGTGCGGCGTGCTGTTGGAAAAACGTCAGTAACGCACATAATCTGGCGGGTCACCCCGCCAGTATCCATCCGCTACAGCGTCTCGCTCTCTTCTGCAGATACAGCATCCGTCTCTTTTCTGCGACGCAGCTTCAGGCCAATCCAGAAAACTAACACCACGCACAGGATTGAAGGAATAAAGTTCGATCCAATCGCGGGATATTCAACGCGCACGATGGCGCTGTAAATCAACAATCCCAGCAGAAAACTGGCCGCTGCCAGCATCGGAATACCTTCCGGCATACTGTGGTGCAAATAACGTTGATGCAGACAATAAATGGATAATATCAGCGCAAGCAGGGGAAAAATCGAGAATGGAACAATGCTGCTAAACAGGGCGGAAAATGCGCCGTTTACGGATAGGCCCGCAATCAACGCCAGCACCAGCGTACCTTTTTCTTGATGAGGTTTGTGTGTCATGGTTTATCCCTTCTCATGTTGGTATAGAGGATTTATGGCACGGTAAAGCTACTATCGTGTTCTTTTCTGTACCAGTAATAAGCACCTTTAGCGATCATCCGCAGTTGCAGTACTAGCCGCTCTTCTAGCTGTTTACGCTGTTCCAAGGAAACATCCAGGGCTTCCGCCCCCGCGCTGAAAACAATGGTCACCATCGCTTCCGACTGCGCTTCCGCAAAACTGCGGGGAATGTGGTTTTCCACCTCAAGATAATCCGCCAGTTCAGCGATAAAATGCTGAATCTCCCGCGCGACCGCCGCACGGAATGCCGCCGATGTACCTGAACGTTCACGCAGCAACAGCCGGAACGCATTAGGATTATTGCCGATAAATTCCATGAAGGTGGAAACCGATGTCCTGATTACGCTACCGGTTTTGGCGATACGTTGCCGAGCCTGCCGCATTAACTGGCGCAGCATCAGCCCGCTTTCGTCGACCATTGTCAGCCCCAGCTCATCTACGTCACGAAAATGACGATAGAAAGAGGTCGGCGCGATACCCGCCTCGCGGGCAACTTCACGCAGGCTCAGGCTAGCAAAGCTGCGCTCAGCGCTTAACTGGCTAAATGCAGCTTCAATAAGGGAACGACGAGTCCGTTCTTTTTGTTGTGCTCTGACACCCATTATGCTGCCCAAATGATCTACTCCCTTTTCCAGAGGGGCACTATAGCAAACTTTATTGTCCGCAGAATGAGACAAAGTTTGCCATATTAAGAATGTGAGAATCTGTTTCCATAGTAAAGGCAGGGATGATTGGGTTCTGTCTCAGTCGATGTTACAATCGCACGATGTTAAGGCCACGTTATTATTTTGTATAAAAACAGGTTTAACCTACCATGACTCTACAACATCAATTCGATTATGATGCCATTGTGATTGGCTCCGGTCCCGGCGGTGAAGGTGCAGCAATGGGATTGGCCAAGCATGGTGCCAAAATTGCGGTGATTGAACGTCACTACAATGTCGGCGGCGGTTGTACCCACTGGGGTACGATTCCTTCCAAAGCCCTCCGCCACGCCGTCAGCCGTATTATCGAGTTCAATCAAAACCCCCTCTACAGTGACAACTCCC
Organism: Pectobacterium carotovorum; assembly: GCA_016415585.1. Lineage (NCBI taxonomy): Bacteria > Pseudomonadati > Pseudomonadota > Gammaproteobacteria > Enterobacterales > Pectobacteriaceae > Pectobacterium > Pectobacterium carotovorum. The sequence continues at coordinate 4,458,657 of CP066552.1, forward strand.
GCATTATTCGCTCCTCATTTTCCGATATCCTACGCCATGCCGACAGCGTCATTGGTCAGCAAACCCGTATGCGACAAGGATTTTATGAGCGTAATCAGTGCGAGTTGTTTTCCGGTGAAGCCAGTTTCATCGATGCACACACGATTGCCGTTCACTATCCAGACAATACCCATGAGACGCTGACCGCCGCGAATATCATCATTGCGACCGGTTCACGTCCATATCATCCGGCAGATGTCGATTTCGATCACCCGCGCATTTACGATAGCGACTCTATACTGCAACTCGACCACGAACCCCAGCACGTCATCATCTATGGTGCGGGTGTCATCGGCTGCGAATATGCTTCTATCTTTCGCGGCCTGAGCGTTAAGGTCGATTTAGTCAACACCCGCGACAGGCTGCTGGCCTTTCTCGATCAGGAAATGTCGGATGCGCTGTCCTACCATTTCTGGAACAACGGCGTGGTTATCCGCCACAACGAAGAATTCGAGAGTATTGAAGGGCTGGCTGACGGCGTTATCGTCAACCTGAAATCAGGCAAAAAGATGAAGGCGGATTGCCTGCTCTATGCCAACGGACGCACGGGGAACACGGAAACGCTGGGGCTAGAGAATATCGGCCTGAGCACCGACAGCCGCGGGCAGCTCAAGGTCAACAGCATGTACCAGACGGCGCTGGCGCATATTTATGCCATCGGCGATGTCATTGGCTATCCGAGCCTGGCATCGGCAGCGTACGATCAGGGTAGGCTTGCCGCACAGGCGATTATCAAAGGCGATGCCAGCGCGCATCTGATCGAAGATATCCCGACCGGTATTTATACCATCCCGGAAATCAGCTCCGTGGGGAAAACCGAGCAAGAGCTCACCGCGATGAAAGTGCCTTACGAAGTCGGGCGGGCACAGTTTAAACATCTGGCACGGGCGCAGATTGTCGGGATGAATGTGGGGAGTTTGAAGATTCTGTTTCACCGCGAAACGAAACAGATTCTGGGTATTCACTGCTTTGGTGAGCGCGCCGCGGAGATTATCCACATCGGGCAGGCCATCATGGAACAGAAAGGTGAAGGTAATACTATCGAATATTTCGTTAATACCACCTTCAACTATCCAACCATGGCAGAAGCGTACCGCGTAGCGGCGCTAAACGGGCTTAACCGCTTATTTTGACAGGGTTTCCATATAGCCCTGCATATGCTCGCGGATGGTATCAGCAAGTTGCTCATAGCGTCCGCGCAGCGGTGAACCAGGGCGGTACACCAGCGCGATAGTGCGCTTGGGCTCCGGTTTATAGCACGGCAAATAGCAGACGCCATCACGTTCGCGTTCGCGCGGAACAGACAATGCTGGCAGCAGCGTAATCCCGCTTCCGGCTGCGACCATGTTGCGCAGCGTCTCCAGACTGGTCGCCCGGAAATGCGTATCTTCATCCGCCCCCGCCTGAAAACAGAAGCCCATCGCCTGATCGCGCAGGCAGTGGCCGTCTTCCAGCATCAACAGTTTTTCGCCCGCCAGATCGGACATTGCCACGCGTTCGCGGTTCGCCCAAGGGTGATCCTGATAAATCGCCAGCTTCATCGGCTCGTCAAACAGAGGAACTTCGATAAAGGCTTCGGACTCTTTCACCATCGCCAGAATGGCGCAGTCCAGTTTGCCGCTGTCCAACTGGGCCAGCAGTTGATGGGTTTGCGCTTCGTGCAGGTACATTTCGAGTTTGGGAAACGTGCGATGCAGCATCGGAATAATTTGCGGCAAAAGATAAGGCCCCACGGTGGGGATCAGGCCGATATGCAGTGGCCCAGACATGGTTTCGCCCTGCTGGCTCGCCATCTCTTTTAATACTTTGACCTCGCGTAATACCGTTCGTGCCTGCTCGACCAGCAGCAGACCGGCTTGCGTAAACAAAACCTTGCGGCTGGTGCGCTCAAGCAGCATCACGCCGAGTTCATCTTCCAGTTTACGAATCTGTCCACTGAGCGTTGGCTGACTCACATGGCAGGAATCTGCCGCGCGCCGAAAGTGACGATGTTCTGCCAGCGCGACAAGATACTCTAAGTCCCGAATATTCATTATTATTCTCCTTATCATGATAGCTAACAACGATAGATAGGATATCAATGAACGACAATCCCTATCAATATCCAAAATGAATAATATATCCCACCAAAGCGTATCTATTTATTTCTACAGGAATAAAACAATATTTTTACGATTTCGGTACCACGGATATATACCCTAAATAATTCGCGTTGCAGGACAAACGTTAACGTTTGAACAACGCAAAGCGTTGGCCCGCTAGGGCGAGTAGCGCAGCCAACGCACATGCACCTTGAAGTATGACGGGTATACCTACTAGCCTTCAGCCACGCTATAACAAGCAGACTAACCTCTTCAAGCGATTTGGCAGCGACAGCATTTTGTGTGTGTCGGCCAACGATACTCCGGCGATCGACACCGGGAAATCTGACCAGCAGGCAAAGCAATTAACGGTATGGGAATAGCCGGAGAGAAATAGAGGATTCGAATAGTCAGGGAAGTGCTCATAACACCGCGAGCGGTCATCGTACTGTTATGAATGATAGAAACGATTATTTATAGGAACTACTAGCGATAAAAACGGGATAAGAGATAAAAACAGGCGCTGGAGATAATCATTAAATCGGTCAGTAGCAATCGGTCAAACCGCATGAATAGGAATCTCATCCCTGAGACTCCTCCTTTTCAGAGCCGCCGTGAGTGACGTTGAAAGGCATTCCAATACCGTTACTCTTCGTCACCGCGTTGCGGCCTCTTTCTTCCTGAAATATTGCGTGCTGCCTCAGCGTGCCACATCAGGGCGGACGCCCAGCGTATGGCAAATCGCATAGCTCAGCTCCGCGCGGTTCAGCGTATAGAAATGGAAATCTTTTACGCCTTCGCGGCTGAGAATTTTCACCATATCCATGGCGATAGACGCGCCCACCATTTTGCGGGTTTCTGGATCGTTATCCAGACCGTCAAACATGGTCGTCATCCAGTTCGGCACGCGGACGTTGGTCATCGTGGCAAATTTCTGCAACTGCTTGAAGTTCGATACCGGCAGAATGCCTGGCACAATTTCTACATCGATGCCGGTCGCCACGCAGCGGTCACGGAATCGCAGATAGCTTTCTACGTCGAAAAAGAACTGTGTGATAGCGCGATTCGCACCAGCATCAATCTTGTGTTTCAGGTTAATCAGGTCAGCCTGTGCGCTTTTCGCTTCAGGGTGTACTTCAGGATAGGCAGCAACGGAAATATCGAAATCACCGACCTCTTTCAGCAGGGATACCAGATCCGCCGCGTACATGTCCGGTTTGCCGCCTTCTGGAGGCAAGTCGCCGCGCAGCGCGACAATATGACGGATACCGCTCTCCCAGTAATCTTGTGCGATGTCACGCAGCTGTTCGCGTGAAGCATCAATGCAGGTCAGGTGAGGTGCCGCTTCCAGACCAGTACGCTCTTTAATCGTTTTGATAATGCTGTGAGTACGGTCACGCTCGCCAGAATTCGCCCCGTAGGTCACGGAAACAAACTTGGGCTTCAGGCTGCTCAGTCGATCAATAGAACTCCACAGGGTGTCTTCCATCTCGCTGGTACGCGGCGGGAAAAATTCGAATGACACATTAATGCGTCCCTGTAATTCCGCCAGACTTTGATTCAGCGCTTCCCGCTGGTTTGCGTGAAAAAAGCTCATACCTGCTACCCCGTTGACCGTGACTGTTATTATCATTCGCTACACGTCTATACGTTTAGACGTCTATATAGAAAATGACGTAATCCGCTTAAAGAGTCAACGTTTTTTAGCACGACAAGCCGTGATGATTGCTCACGGTAAATGAAAAAAGTTCATGATGGGTTTCCAGCAAAAGTGCTGCCTCTTCGTCACATTGTTATGTAGATGCGGAGACGGTTTCGTGCGTCACAATATTGCTATTCCATGCTACTTCGTCGCACACGCCCGACACGGGGCGGCTCAGACGCCGCTCGCCCCGTGACCCCAGGCTTTCGGCGGAAATTATGCCGCTGACGCGGTGCCTTCGTCGGTATCTGGCTTTACGGACCGCTTGCGACACGTTCCCGACGTGGCGCAAGCTCTCGCCGCGTCCTGCGGCTCATCCTAATCCAGCTATCTCCTCAGCATAATTTTTTACGCCGGATAACAGCAAAACCATCTCTCAGGCTGCATGAACGAAAGGAAACACGCCGTCAGCCACCAGGAAAATCGTGAAAATGTACGGTATGCCCTTCCTCTGTCGTCAGAAAAATAGCGTACTGTGGGGCTTCCAGACTGACCTCAAATCCGGGAGCGAAACGCAGCGCGGATTGATGGTTGGTGCCGCGTACCGTACTGAATGATATTCCTCGCCAGCCGCCGCTGGCAGGCCGATGCACGTGCCCCGCAGAAATATGCCGCACATTACCGAAGCGGTGGCACACATGATATAGCGCCTCTGCCGCTTCGGGTGCCAATCGAACGCTATCCAGCGCCGGAAGCCCAATCGCCATAGGAGGATGATGCAGGAACAGGAACACGTTCTTTCCTTCCGCAGCATGAAGCTGCTGTTCCAGCCACGCTAGCCGCACTGAACACAGCGTTCCGGCCACCTCACCAGCCTGCAACGAGTCCAGCAGAATGACGCAATCCTCCCCAACTGCTGTCACGCTCTGCACAAACCCGTTTTCATCCACCAGCGTCGGGAACTGGGCCAAAAACGTCTCCCGGTCGTCGTGATTTCCCATTGTCACACGCCAGGGAAGCTGTAGTTCAGCCAGCGCCGAGGCCAGAAACGCATAGGATGCCGCACTGCCGTCATCGGACAGATCGCCGGAGATGACCACCAGATCGGCATCGCGATGGTGTGTGTTGATGTCGGCAATCGCCGCTTTCAGTTGCTGTTCCGGGTCACGGCCATGCAAGTTGCCGCCTTGTGCGGTCAAATGGAGGTCGGAAAGTTGAATCAGTTTCATATTTATCCTCGGTTTCACTATCCACGCACTATCGCCTGCCAGTACCGTTACGCCGACTGGCGGCGGATGAGCGGGGCAGCCACTTTCGCTCGACACGCGGGTTCTTGTACCTGAGACTGGCGTCGATCGAGCAACGCCAACGCCTGAGCCGCCATCGTTGCGGGATCCTGACGAAACGTCGTCAACGCATAGGCATCCCACCCCGCGGCCGGAATATCATCAAACCCGATGACCATAAGATCCTGCGGAACGGCAAGCCCACACTGCTTTGCGCGATCGATCACGCCGAACGCGACCAAATCGTTAACGCAGAACACCGCATCTGGTCTGACACCTTCTGGGAGCGAAAACAGCGTCTGCCCCACCGCCAGCCCGTCGTCATAATCTGTATCATCACCGCGCACCACGGCCACGGGCAGCCCTAACAAACGCGCCTCTTCACAAAATGCCTGTTCACGTTCGATGATATTGGGCGTTGCCGACGCTGCTCCGGCCAAAGCCAGACGCGTTCTGCCCGACGAGGCAAGCAGCCGCGCAGCCATACGCGCGGCTGTGTCATTATCGATGTGTACGCTGTCACACGCCGGTTCGTGCCGCCCAATAACAATCAGCGGCTGGCCATTTAGCTGCGCCAGTTCGACAAATTCTTTTGGCGGCGAGCCGGAAAGCACAATCGTCGCTTCCGCACGGTGACCAAACAGGATCGAGCGCGCAGCGGCCATCGCTTCCCGCACATGGCCGGTATTGATGAGCACCGGAATCGAACCACGTTGGATTAACGCCTGCGACAGCTCTGCGACCAAATTGGCGCGAAACCCGACCTCAGGGTGCGTCACCACCAGCCCAACCAGACGGCTGCTGTTCGCCAGCAGGCCGCGCGCCAGATCGTTAACCTGATACCCCAGTTCCTGCGCTGCCGTCATCACTTTGGCATAGGTGGCAGCCGACACGCTGGCACCGGGAGTAAAACTGCGGGACACCGCCGAGCGCGATACACCAGCCCGACGCGCAACATCCTGTGCGCTGACGTAACCCTGTTTACCCACCGTCATTTCCCTATCCTTGCCATTACGTCGGCCTTCAAAAAACGCTCCACCACCAGCATGAATAGGACGGAAGGAATCAGCAGCACTAGCGCAGTAATAGAAGCGATCTGATAGTTACCGCCCGCCCCAGCGGTATAGAGCAGCAGCGGCATCATCTGCACATCCGGTGCTCCCACAAAGTAGCTGCCAGTAAACTCATCCAGCGATTCGAGGAAAACGAAGATGGCAGATGCCATCAGTCCTGGCATAGCCAGCGGCAGGGTGATATCGACAAAGGCACGCCACGGACCGGCACCAATCGACCGTGCCGCCTGTTCCATTTCACGCCCCACCGCCGAGAACGCCGCCGAGGCAATCCAGACCGCAAACACCAGCCCGTGAACCGTGTGAACCAGCACGACGCCCAGCAGCGTGCCGTTCAGTCCCCACTGATAAAACAGGCGGGCGATGTTGACGTACACCGTCAAATTCGGGAACGCCTGCGGGATCAGGAATACCAGCAGTATCAATCCACGAGCAGGCAACGGCAGTCGCGCCAGTGCATATCCCGCCGGAATCGCCAGAGACAACGAGGCCAGCACGGTGAACACCGCCACCAGCACGCTATTCCCCAACGCTTCCCAGGCCACACTGCGCGGCGAAAACACCCGCTTCCAGAAGGCGAAGCCCCACTCATTGGGCAGCAGATGAGGATAGAACCATTTCTCCGCTACCGACCACAGCAGGAGGTTAGCCAATGGCCCAAAGATCAAGAAGATCAGCGTCCCCAGAATCAGCATCCTCGGGATCCACCACAATACGTTCTTCATGCCTTCTCCCTCATGTTCAAGCGGAGATAAATCACGGCAAACAGGCCAGTCATCAGCAGGGAAATCACCCCCAACGCATTCGCGACGCCGTAATCGCCGTAGGCGTTAATGCGAAAGGCAATGTTGGCAGTGAGCATCGTCGGCGATTGGGCATTGATCATCATCGGTACGGACAGCACCGACATCATGGTGACGAAAGAGAGAATGAGCCCGGTGAGCAGCGTTTGCCCAACCTGAGGCACCACAATTTCACACAGGATACGCAGGCGAGATGCGCCTAAATTACGGGCGGACTCTATCATCGTGCGATCCAGCGATGCCATCGCGCCCGCAACCAGCAATGCCACAAACGGCGTCTGCTTCCAGACGAAAGCGAACACAATGCCGCGCCAATCCAGCCAGTTGCTGGCGCTGGCCATATCGACAATACCGAGCGTATCCAGCGCGCCATTCAACCAGCCGTTCTTGGCCAGAAACGTGCGTAAAATTTGCCCGGTCACGATAAACGGGATAAACAGCGGCCAGCGATAGACCCAGCGCAGCAGCGCCACCATGCGCGGGCTTTCCCCTAGCGTCAGGTAGCCGCCGATCATGACAGACAGCAGGCCGATCAGCAGCGTCGCGAGGCTCACAATCAGTAAGGTAAACAGGATATCGGGCAGGTACAGCGTCAATGCCGTGACAAAATTATCAATGCCCACGCCATTCTGACTGACAAAAGCGCCCCCAACCGACAGCCCCAGCGGCGTGATAAAACAGACAGCCACCACTGCCAGCGCGGGTAACACAAGCGCGATACCCGCCAGTCGGGAAGAGAATTGGGATACTTGCAACATGAATGTCTCCGCGCTCTGGCCTCATCCCGCCAGTGCGCATGTGATGCTAAGGGTATAAAAATTTAGGGAATGATTACTTCGCCATCGCCTGCTCATAGGCGTTCAAAATCGCAGTATGATAAGGCGCGATAGGGAACGTCTTGCCTTTGCTCGCCAGTTCATCAGGCGTTACGTCCGTGAAGAGACGCTGCCAGACAGCGGGCTTCAGCTCGGCCTGAACGTACTTGGCATCGATCCCCGGATACCAGTTAAAGCGTTCAACGATCCCTTCGGCCTGCACTTTGGCGCTGGTTGCCAGTTCGACAAACTGTTTAGCCAGCTCGCGGTTCGGTGCCTGCGCGGGGATGACATAGTGCATCGGCTGCCCCGGCATACCGGGCGCAGGAAGCAGCAACTTGAAATTGTCCGGCAGTTGTCCACTCGCTTTCCAGGAATAGAACATGTCGACCCACACCGGCCCCATCGCGATTTCACCACGGCTCAGCATGTCGAGCGTGCCAGCGTTGCCCGGCGTCAGCGTCACGTTCTTGTTAAAGGCTTTCAGGCGTTCAAACGCGGGTTGCCATTTCTTCGCTTCCGCCTCATCAAACGGTCCGTTCATCAGCTTCTGGGCATCGCCGCCGTAAGCGTAAATCCAGCCCATGACGAAGCTCACTCCCGATGCGCCGCCTTTAATGCCGTTGTAGCCGAACATTTTCGGATTTGCGGCTGCCCACTGTTGGATTTCGTCATAGCTTTTAGGCGGATTCGCTACCATGCTGGGGTTATAGGCCAGCGCCGTCTGGCTACTGAACATCGGCATGACGTAGCCTTTCACGTCTGTACCCATGGCTTTATCCGCAGCAGCCATGCTGACCAGCTTGCCGCTGGCGATATCATCGCGATATTTCAGGAGATCGCCCTTTTGCACCATCGGACCGACAAACTTCTCATGCACAACCGCCACATCAGTGTCCCAGACTTTGGCACCAGCGGCCTGCTGTGCATTGAAACGCTCAAGAATCTTCTGCGACCCCGCATCACCTGGCCCAGTACCGACGGCGCGTACTTTTACGCCGGGATGCTGCTTCTCAAACAGCGGCCCTAAGTATTCATTCACATAGTCGACCATGTTTTGGTCACCCGCCGTCAACACCGTTAATTCCTGTGCCTGTACCGCCGCCAGCGGCGTACTCATCATCAGCGTTGCAGCAAAAATGCGTTTCATCTCATTTGTCTCCAATTCAGGATCAGGCCGTCAGGCCGGGAAGCGAGGAATAACGTGAAGTGGTATTTGGTACCGCCGTCAAAGGCATAGCCTCTTCTGCCAGCGGGAAAAGAAACAGCGCCTCGGCAGGGATCTGCACGGCAACCCGCTGCCCGATGGCATAGGGATGCGAGGCATGAACCTGTATCCGCCAGGCGCCGCTGGAAATCGTATGCTGCCAGTATCCGCCGGGGTAGCTCTGTGCTTGTACCGTGCCGTAGCGTATCAACATGCCGGGCTGGATGAGCGGGACATCTGCCGGATCGTAAAGACGAGCGGCTTCCGCACGAAAGCGCGCTTCTATCGGGCCGGGCGGTAGCGACGTATTGTCAGGGACCAGCGAATGGCTCTCGGCATCACCGGGAATCATCAGCGTATCGCCGTCATAACGCGCTTCCAGCACCAGCCGATTTTCCGCGCCCATAAACGCCGCGACAAACGCGCTGGCCGGATGGTGGTACACCTCTTGCGGGTTACCCGCCTGCATGATGCGGCCCTGATTCAAAATCACGATGCGATCCGCCATCACCATCGCTTCTTCCCGATCGTGCGTCACGTGGATCGCAGTCAGCCCCAGCCGCTGTTGCAGCGCACGAATCTCATCACGTAGCTGTAGGCGAATACGGGTATCCAGATTGGAGAGCGGTTCGTCGAGCAGCAGAATATCGGGCCGCACCGCCAGCGCACGGCCCAAGGCGACGCGCTGCCGCTGTCCACCGGACAGTTCCGCAGGTTTACGAGCGCTCAGGCCCGTCAAACCCAGCATCGTTTCCAGTTCCGCTACACGGCTGGCAATCTCCGCACGCGGGACGCGGCGCAAACGCAGTCCATAAGCAATATGCTGTGCCACCGTCATGTGCGGCCACAGCGCATAGCTCTGAAACACCAGCGCCATTCCACGTTTCTCTGGCGGCGCTTGCGTCATATCCTGTCCGTTAACGCGAATCGCCCCCGCACGCGGTGACGAGAAGCCAGCAACCGTACGCAGTAACGTCGTCTTACCGCACCCTGACGAACCGAGCAACGCCACGAACTCGCCCTGTGCAATCTCCAGATGGATATCGTTCAATACGGCTGTCGTGCCGTATCCAACATGTAGATGGTCGATGACAATGTGCGGGGCTGCCGCAGAGGAAGTTGTTTTTTGCACAGCTGTGCATTCCACGATAATCAAACAATGCGCTGATTGTGCGGTGACATCGTGTCAGTGGCGTGTTGCCATCGTGACATTTCAATGACACGAATTACGGGGAAAATAGCAGCGAAAACGTTTTAGCGAGAAGGGAAACGAGGGAATGGGTCTCTTGAGTATTGGCCATCTCCCCATACGCGGAGATGGCCAACGGTGTGTTGCGCTTACAACAGGTTCTACAACAGCTGCGCCAAACGGTTTAGGTCAGATTGAAGCGCACCCGCAGTGACATCGCGCCCCGCGCCCGGCCCACGGATAACCAGCGGGTTATCCCGATACCAACGGCTTTCAATTGCAAACACATTATCACCCGGCAGCAGCGAGGCCAGCGGATGATCGGGGCGAACCGCTTCAACGCCCACGCGCGCTTTACCATTGCTGTCAAAGCGTGCGACGTGACGCAGAACCAAGCCCATTTCCTGTGCTGCTTCCAGACGTTGCAGCATCTGTTCGTTCAGCGAATCGCCGTTCTCGAAGAAGTAATCGACAGAGCCCTGTTCACAGCCCGGCGGCACCAGCGACTCAACCCGAACCTGACTCGGTTCGATATCATAGCCAGCCTCACGCGCCAGAATCACCAGCTTACGCATGACGTCCTGACCGGAAAGGTCAACACGCGGATCCGGCTCGGTCAGCCCCTGTTGGCAAGCCTGATCGACCAGTTCGGTGAACGGCACGGTGCCGTCAAACTGCAAGAACAGCCAGGAAAGCGTACCGGAGAAAATCCCGCTAATCGCCAGAATACTGTCGCCACTTTCCCGCAGATCGCGTACCGCAAAGTTGACTGGCAACCCTGCGCCAACGGTCGCGTTATACAACCAGTGACGATCCGTTTTCGCGAACGCGTCGCGGATCTGGCGATAGTTATTGCCGCCTGATGCACCCGCCAATTTATTGGCACTGATGACATGGAAACCATAGCTGGCGAAATCCAGATACAGATCGGCGACCGATTCACTGGCGGTGACGTCCAGCACCACCAAATCATCGAAGGGATGCGAACGCATCCACAGGAACAGATCTTCGCCATCCCGCTCTTGCGCTTCACTTTCGAAGAAAGCCAACGCACGGCTGGCATCCAGTCCGTCATAGTTCAACAGGCTGCGCGTACTGTCCACCACGCCAGCGAGTACAAACTCAAAACCGGTACGTGCAGACAGGTTACTCTGCTCACGCGCAAACAGCTCCAGCCAGCGTGAACCAATATTCCCTTTGCCAAACAGCACTAGCCCGATACGTTTTTCTGCCCGGAACAGCGAATGGTGCAGCCCACGAATCAAATGCTCCGTCGGACCAACGCGCAGCACAGCAACCAGACTGATGCCATCATCGGCCTGGCGGACAAATTCAATCGGCTGATCTTTCAACTGCTGATAGAAACGGTGACTGTGCAGCGGATTTTTACCCACGCCTGCACCGACCATCGCGACCATCGCCAATCCGTCACGCTGGTTGAGCTCAACGGGTAACGCAGCCTGTGCCAGCAATTGCAGCGCGCTATCCACCACTTCGGAGGTGTAGCACAGTTGCAGCAGGTTACGATCCTGATGAACGCCGATCGCCAGCGGTTTCAACTGTGCACGGTTCAGAAGCTGTTCGACTTCTTTTTGCAGCAGCGCGAAATCGTGTTCGGAAGGAACCTGAACTTCAATCAGGCAGACATCGTCGTGGCTGGTGACAATTTTGGCACCCGTACCTGAGGCCAACACGCGTTCAATGCGCGTCGATCCCTGTTCAGGCTGATAGCTGCAACGCAGTTGCAAATCGATATCGCTACCGGAAACAGGCTGTAAGGTACGCGTATGTAATACCGGTGCGGCCAGACGTGCCAGTTCGCTGGCTTCATCCAGACGCAGCAGCGGCAGCAGGCAGGCATCTTTCACTTTGCGCGGGTCAGCGCTATACACCCCGGCGACATCGCTCCAGATGGTCACGCGCTCAACGCCCGCCAACGCACCAATTTGTGTGGCGGAATAGTCACTCCCGTTGCGCCCCAGCAGCACCGTTTCACCCGCGTCATTGCGGCTGATAAAACCCGTTACCACTAAACGCTGCCCTGCGTGTTGTGTCAGATATTGCTGCAACAGCGGCCAGGAACGGCCTTCATCCACCTGCGGCTGCGCGGCACGTTCCGCACAAAGAAAATCACGCGCATCCAGCCACGCTGCATTCATATTCAGATGATTCAACACGGCAGACATCAGGCGAGCCGACCAGATTTCACCGTGCCCGACCACTTCGGCGTAGACGGCATCCGTAATCTTGCCATCCAGCAGCGCAGCCAAACGCTCCAGATCGCGAATAAACTGGGCGGTCAGCGCTTCTGCCTCTTGCGCAGGCAGAAGCCCGGCAATCAGTTCACTATGGTAGCGGCGTAATGCCTGCTGAACCTGATGTGCCGACAGGCGATCGCTCTGGCTCAGTTTCAACCAGCTAATCAGCTGGTTTGTGGTACTGCCTGCGGCAGACACCACCATCAAATCACCGGGGTGGCTATACTCCGCCATAATACCGGCTACGCGCAGGTAACACTTCACATCGGCCAGACTGCTACCGCCAAACTTATGCAGCTGTCGCCCTATTACCGATGGCGCTACTCCTAATGCACTCATTCTTACCTCTTGGCAGCGGCTTGAAACGCACGATCCAGATCGGCAACCAGATCATCGCCGTCTTCAATGCCGGTGGAAATACGCAGTAATGTTTCAGAGATACCCGCTGCGGCACGCGCTTCTGGCGCCATGCCAGCATGCGTCATCGTTGCCGCATGAGAGATGAGGCTCTCAACGCCGCCCAGCGATTCAGCCAGCGTGAACAGCTCCAGCGACGCCAGAAAACGGCGCAGTGTGTCTTCATCTCCATCCAGCTCAAAACTTAGCATAGCGCCAAAGCCGGATTGTTGACGGCGGGCAATATCATGGCCGGGATTGTTCGGCAGTGAAGGATGGTACAGCGCCTTCACCAGCGGCTGCGTCTGTAAGAACTCAACTACTTGTTGCGCATTACGCTGCGCGGCTGCCATACGTGGCGATAAGGTACGCAGGCCGCGTAGCAGCAGATAGCTGTCAAACGCCGCGCCCGTAACGCCAATGTTGTTCGCCCACCAGGCCAGTTCAGTGATGGTATCGGTATCTTTGGCGATCACCGCACCCGCCACCACGTCAGAGTGACCATTCAGGTACTTGGTACAGGAATGCACCACCAGATCGGCACCCAGCTCCAGCGGCTTCTGCAACGCTGGGCTCAGGAAGGTGTTATCCACTACGCTGACCGCGCCTGCTTCCCGCGCAGCCTGACAAATCGCGGCAATATCCACAACGCGCAGCAGCGGATTGCTCGGGCTTTCCACCAGCACCAGCTTCGGCTTTTCTACCAGCGCCGCATTGAGCGCATCGGTATCACTTTGATCGACAAATTTGACGCGAAACGCGCCACGCTTGCTCAGGCTGTCAAACAGACGATAACTGCCGCCGTAGCAATCATGCGGTGCCACCAGCAGATCGCCGGGACGCAGGAATACCGTGCAAACCAGCATAATCGCCGACATTCCGCTGCTCGTCATTACCGCACCTGCACCACCTTCCAGTTCGGCAAGCGCACGCTGCACGACATCACGCGTGGGGTTACCGCGACGCGAATAGTCGTGTACGCGTGGCTGGTTGAATCCGGTAAAGTTATACGTGCTGGAAAGGTGAATGGGTGGGACGACGCAGCCATACTGCTCATCATCATTTAACCCACTGCGGACTGCGATCGTTGCCTGTTTACGCGTCATCGGCTCATTTCCTGGCTGGAGGCTGAAAAGATAGGAACTTAAGAGTAAACGCAGTTTTAATGGACGTCAACACATCTAGACATCTAAACTTCTTTGCGTATAGATTGAGCATAAGCATAATAACCGCTAGAATTGTGGCATTTCATGACAGATGCTGTCTTCATTAGATTAATTTTTAAGGTATCCCATGGCTGAGTGGAACGGCGAGTATGTCAGCCCTTACGCTGAACACGGTAAAAAAAGCGAGCAAGTCAAGAAGATAACAGTATCTATCCCATTGAAAGTATTAAAAATATTGACTGACGAACGCACGCGTCGTCAGGTGAACAACCTGCGCCACGCCACCAACAGCGAGCTGCTGTGCGAGGCGTTTCTGCACGCGTTCACGGGACAACCGTTACCGAATGACGAAGACCTGCGTAAAGAACGCAGCGATGAAATTCCTGAAGCCGCGAAAATCATCATGCGTGAAATGGGTATCGACCCAGATACGTGGGAATACTGATCGCGTTTGCACTATCGATTTTCTTGCTAACCCCGCCTCCTCTGGCGGGGTTTTGCTATGCAGAGAATCCCGCTTAACACATCACTCCTCATTAACCTGAACCTCAACCTCGCTGCTCGCGCTTCTTCCTTTCTTTCCGCTCACATTGTGAATTGGGATTGCATTTAATTTGTTATGTTATAACACATCATCTTTAGCGTATGACGGTGATATGCCCGCATCATGACAGAGCTTCTCTCCACTAAACCCGTGCTGCTACAACTTCACCATGTTTCCGTTGCCGACGCCAATCGCACGCCTAGGCTCAGTGATATTTCTCTGTCCATGCAAACTGGAGAGCGTTTGGCGCTGGTTGGGCCCAACGGCAGCGGCAAGTCCACGCTGCTACGCGTGTTAACCAGCGAACTCGGCGCGACAACGGGGTACATCCAGTTGAACGGCCAGCCGTTGAACACACTCAGCCGCCATGAGCGAGCAAAACGCATCGCAATTCTGGCGCAGAACGATGCACCGGATCTGCGCTTGCGGGTCGCGGAATACGTCGCCTTAGGACGAATTCCACACCACGGATTCAGCACACCCGCGCAGGATCGCCAGCTCATCGAAGAAGCGCTGGACGATACTGGCTTATTATCGCTGCGCCACCGCCTGCTGGGCACGCTCTCCGGCGGGGAACGTCAACGTGCGGCACTGGCGCGTGCTTTCGCACAAACGCCGCAACTCCTGCTGCTGGATGAACCGACTAACCATCTCGATCCGTTAGCGCGTGCGCAGTTGCTGTCTCTCGCGCGGAAGCGCGGTATTTCAACGCTGGCGGTGCTGCACGATCTGCCACTGATAACCCCCTTTGCCGACCGCGTCGCCGTTTTGCAGCAGGGAACGCTACTCCGCTGGGGAACGCCCGCACACGCGCTAAGCGCCGACTGTGTGAAATCCGTATTTGGGATGGAAAGCTTTACGGTGCCGCATCCGCTAAACGGCTCGCCCATTCGCATCTTTGAAGCCCCTGAACTGCACTAAGGAACCATGATGAAAATAACGCTTCTGTCTGGACTGCTGGCATTGACGTCGTGCTGGGCGCACGCTTCTGGTTTTCCGGTCACGGTCGACAGTTGTGGACAACCGCTCACTTTCACCCAGCCGCCGCAGCGAGCCGTTATCCATGACCTGAATATGACGGAAATGGCGTTTGCGCTTGGGCTGCAAAAGAATATCGTCGGGCTGACTGGGATCACTGGCTGGTATAAGGCGCCCCCAGACTTTATCAAGCAGCAGGGCACGATCCCTGAACTGGCAGCAAAATACCCGACGTTAGAAAACCTGCTGGCCGTACACCCGGATTTCTTCTTTGCAGGGTGGAACTACGGCATGAAAGTGGGCGGCGAAGTCACCCCGCAATCGCTGAAAAAATACGGCATTCAGACGCTGGTACTCAGCGAAAGCTGCGTGTTCACCGACCAACAGCCACAGCGTCCACGTGCCAGCATGGATCTGCTCTACGGCGACATGCTGAAACTGGGGAAAATCTTCGGTAAGCAGGAACAGGCTCAGGAACAAATTGACGGCTGGAAACAGCAGATTGCCGAACGGCAAACCCGCATTGGCAATCAGCCAAAGCAGAAGGTTTTTCTGTATGACTCTGGCGACGATAAGCCCTTTACCAGTGGGAAATTCGCTATGCCAACCGCCATCATTGAAGCAGCAGGCGGAAAGAACGTAATGGACGATATGGAAACGAGCTGGGCTTCCACCTCGTGGGAAAGCGTGGCAGCACGCGAGCCTGACTTTATTATTTTACTGGATTACCAGACGGGCAACGGGGCGGATGCGTTAAGGCGCTTTCTGGAATCACATCTGCTAATGAAATTTACCCCAGCCGTACAGCAGCATCACTATCTAAAGCTGCAGTATGCAGAGCTTACGCCGGGACCCGCGAATATCGCCGCTATTGATAAACTGGCACGCGCACTCTACCCGGATGCCTTTAAGTGAACCCAACGTCTTCACGTTATGCCGCTACCGTCGTTATCGCGCTGCTGATATTGGCTGGGCTGATGCTGTTAAATATTGCGACAGGCAGCACAACGATTCCCCTTACGCAGGTCGCCAGCGTATTGGGGTTATCATCGGCAGACGTCTCGCCGATGACGTCACGCATCATTCTGGAACTGCGCATTCCCCGCAGCCTGCTGGCAGCGTTGTGCGGTGCGGGTTTAGAGATGGTCGGTGCCTTTTTGCAAACGGCAACCCGCAACGATCTGGCCGACCCTTTTCTATTCGGCCTGTCTGCCGGTGCCTCAGCGGGCGCGGTCGCCGTCATCACCCGCTTTGGCGAGCAACTCGGTGACTGGGCGCTGCCGATGGCGGCCTTCTGTGGCGGCATTTTATCGGCCGTCGCCGTAACGGTGTTGTTCCTGCTGCAACAGGCGCGGGGTGCAGAGCGACTGATCATCTGCGGATTGGCGATCTCGTTTCTGTTCGGCGCACTGACGAACTACCTGGTGTTTTCCGGCGATCAGCGGGCTGCCAGCTCGATTCTTTTCTGGTCACTGGGCGGGCTGGGTCTTGCCCGCTGGGATACATTACCGTTCGCGGTGTTCAGCGTCCTGCTGCTATTCGGCCTCACTGCCTTGCGCTGGCGTGCGCTCGATGCTCTGCTGGCGGGCGGACAAACGGCGGCCTCAATGGGCGTTAATCTGTCCCGCGTACGGGTGGAAATTTTTATCTGCTGCGCGTTTGCCACTTCACTGTTAGTCGCGCTGACTGGCGTGATCGGTTTTATCGGCCTGATGATTCCCCATCTGGCTCGCCCGTTGAGTGGCGTATTGCACAAGAAGCTGCTGCCGCTGACCGCCGTACTGGGCGCGATACTACTGTGCGGCGGCGATTGGCTCAGCCGACAGTTGCTGGCCCCCTAGGAATTACCCATCGGGATTATTACAGCGGGATTGGGCGGCATCTTCGTTCTGGGGATGCTGGTAAAACGCCAGCAGGGATGAAAAATGCAGGTTTAAAAATAACTCCAATAACCCCAAAATATTGCCAGATGGAGTTATCGGGGTTATCGTTATCGTAGTAAAGGGCAACGGGGTGCAGGGATGGATAGCAGGACGTTAATAGCAGAAATCAAGGCCGATGGGTGGAAGCTGATAAGAGTGAACGGAAGCCACCACCATTTTATGCACCCCAGCAAACCGGGGTTAGTCACCATCCCCCACCCGAAGAAGGATTTACCGATAGGCACGGTAAAAAGCATCAGGAAACAGGCAGGAATATGATCATCGCTGACTCGAAGAGGCTTAATTATGTTTTATCCGATTGCAATTGAAGCAGGCGACGATACCCACGCATACGGTGTAACCGTGCCAGATCTACCGGGCTGTTTTTCTGCAGGCGATACGCTAGACGATGCCATCGCGAATGCTAAAGAGGCGATTACCGGACATATCGAACTGCTGATCGAGATGGGTCAGGATATTCCCACCGTGTCGTCAGTAGGCCAACTAGCAAAAAACTCAGAATACGCTGGGTACACGTGGGCGGTTGTTGATATTGATGTGACGCGTTTAATGGGCGGTTCAGAAAAAATTAACGTCACGCTGCCTAAGTCGCTGATTGACCGCATTGATCGTTGCGTGGCGAGTAACCCAGAATTTAAAAGTCGTTCGGGTTTTCTCGCACAGGCAGCATTAGAACGAATCTCGTCTTCTCGATGAACCATTTCTCGATGAACAATGCTGACACCCCAGAAACAACAAAGGCACCTGTCGGTGCCTTTGTCGAAAGTTACTGTGCCAATGAGGCCAGTAAAACTTATTTTTTAGCGCCTGGTACGGAGAAACGCTTGTTGAAGCGGTCAACACGGCCACCGGTTGCAACATCACGTTGTTTGCCGGTATAGAACGGGTGGCATTCGCCACAAACGTCTAGGTTCAGGTCACGACCCACAGTAGAGTGGGTTTTGATCACGTTACCGCAAGAGCAAGTTACAGTAACTGCAGAATAATTCGGGTGAATACCTTTTTTCATGGGAAACCTCAGTTAAGGCCGTGTCGCTATCCAGCCCTGTTCCGCCAGACACCACACGAAAGTTGTATAAGTAAGTTTCATTATGCGAACGGCGCAATGATTTTCGTGAGCGACCCATCATTTGCGCGAACAGCATAGTGGCGGCGGATCATACAGAATCTGATACCCCGATGCAATCGCATTCACACATTATCCCTCGCAGCATGTACACTAGCGCCTTGCATTATTTTCACCCTGCGCCGCACATGATAAAAACCATCCAGTTATGTCGTGGATCGCCGCGCAAATCCACATCAACTATCACGGAGAGGTTATGTCTGTCGCTCAGGTCGCTTTGCCCGTGCCACTGGCACGTACATTCGATTATTTGCTACCCGCAGGAGGCATCGCTCCGCAGGTCGGCGCACGCGTCAGCGTCTCTTTTGGTCACCGTAAAGCGATCGGCATTATTACCGCGCTGAGCGACACCAGCGAACTTCCGCTTGAGCAATTAAAACCCGTGCATGACGTGCTGGACGAACAGCCGCTGTTCCCGCCCAGCCTGTGGCGCATTTTGCTGTGGGCAGTCGAGTACTATCACTACCCGATTGGTGAAGTGCTGTTCCACGCGCTGCCGATACTACTGCGTCAGGGGAAACCCGCACACCGCGCGCCGCTCTGGCAGTGGTTTGCCACCGAACAAGGCCGGACGACACCGCTCAGCACGCTCAAACGGGCCTCGAAACAGCAGCAGGCACTGGCGGCCTTACTTCAGTCGCCGCTTTATCGTCATCAGGTGAGCGAAATCGGGCTGACGGAGACAGCGTTGCAGGCGCTGCGTAGCAAAGGGCTATGCGAATTACAGGCCGCAGAGCAAACGCTTCATGACTGGCGTCAAAGTTTTAGCATGGCAACCGACCGCCTGCGCCTGAATACTGAACAGGCCACTGCTGTCGGCGCGATCCGCAGCGAAGATAACCACTTTGCCGCCTGGCTGCTCGCAGGCATCACCGGTTCGGGCAAAACCGAAGTCTATCTCAGCGTGCTGGAAAACGTGCTGGCACAGGGCAAACAGGCGCTGGTATTAGTGCCGGAAATTGGCCTGACGCCGCAAACGATCTCCCGCTTTCGCGAACGATTTAACGCTCCGGTGGATGTACTGCACTCGGCACTCAACGACAGCGAACGCCTCGCCGTCTGGCTACGCGCCCGCAGCGGTGAAGCTGCTATCGTCATCGGAACGCGGTCAGCGTTATTTACTCCCTTTGCCCGTTTGGGGCTGATTGTGATCGATGAAGAACACGACAGTTCCTACAAGCAGCAGGAAGGCTGGCGCTATCACGCCCGTGATTTGGCGGTTTTCCGCGCCAGAGAAGAAGACATTCCCATCGTCATGGGAACGGCGACGCCCGCGCTGGAAACACTGTATAACGTCCAGATCGGCAAGTATCGACGCTTGAATCTGACCAAAAGAGCGGGCAATGCCGCACTGGCCAAACAGCACGTTATCGATCTGAAAGGGTTGCCGCTGACGGCCGGGTTATCTCAGCCGTTGATTACCCGCATCCGCCACCATCTGACGAATGATAATCAGGTTATTTTGTTCCTCAATCGGCGCGGGTTCGCCCCCGTGGTGATGTGCCACGAATGCGGCTGGATTGCAGAGTGTCAGCGCTGCAATCACTACTATACCTATCATCAGCATCAGAAGATGTTGCGCTGCCACCACTGCGACAGCCAGCGTCCGGTTCCACAACAGTGCCCCGGCTGCGGTTCGACCAATATGGTGCCGGTCGGTCTGGGTACCGAGCAGTTGGAACAAAGCCTTGTGCCGATCTTTCCAGATGTCCCGATCACCCGCATCGACCGTGATACCACCAGCCGTAAAGGTGCGCTTGAGCAGCAGCTCTCGCAGGTCAGGCAGGGAGGTGCACGCCTTCTCATCGGCACACAGATGTTGGCGAAAGGGCATCACTTCCCTGACGTGACGTTGGTGGCTTTGCTGGACGTTGACGGCTCGCTGTTCTCTGCCGACTTCCGCGCGGCGGAGCGTTTTGCACAGCTCTACACTCAGGTGGCGGGTCGCGCAGGACGTGCGGGCAAGGCGGGCGAAGTGGCACTGCAAACGCACCACCCAGAACATCCGCTATTACAAACGCTGCTGCAACAGGGCTACGATGCCTTTGCCAGCCAGGCGCTTACCGAACGGAAAAGCGTCTTTCTGCCGCCGTTTACCAGCCATATTCTCTTCCGCGCTGACGATCACGATAACCAGCAGGCCGCGTTATTCCTCCAGCAACTGCGTAATTTGCTGGAGGCGAGTCCACTGCGGGATGAATCACTCTGGCTGCTGGGCCCAGTGCCCGCCTTACAGCCCAAACGCGCGGGACGCTTCCGCTGGCAGCTCTTGCTACAGCACCCTTCCAGAGCGCTATTGCAGAAACTGGTCAGAACGTCGCTGACGCTGATCGGCACGCTACCGCAGGCGCGTAAAGTGAAATGGATGCTGGATGTCGACCCCACGGACGGTTAGCGTTTCCTGTTAGATCATTTCGGTTTCTTGCCACTCATTTTTTGCGATCGGCGTCGAAAACACGACATTCATCACACTTTCTGTGCAAATTAAGCAACAAAACCAGCGTTCAATCTGTTATCACTGTCTGCGCAGGCAGTATGCTGAAACTGGGTCGGGTACTGACGTACCGTGCTATTCAGTCGGCATGCCACGCCGAAAAGCGTTATCCGTAATCATAGAAGCGTCAGCAGGCAGGAGCGTTCTGCTGACTGTCAGCGCCAGTTTAACGCTGACGCAAGGAGAAAAGCGTTGAAGCAGAAGAAAGGCGTCACCACGGCGACGATGAAAGACGTGGCGGATGAGGCCGGTGTTTCCACCGCCACCGTATCCCGAACGCTAATGAATCCGGAGAAAGTCTCTGCGACCACCCGCAAGAAGGTCGAACAGGCCGTTATCACCGTTGGCTATTCGCCCCACGCACTCAACAGAAACCTCAAGCGTAACGAATCACGCACGATCCTGGCGATCGTCCCGGATATCTGCGATCCCTATTTCTCCGAAATATTTCGCGGGATCGAGGAAACCGCCGCTGAACACGGCTATCTGGTACTCATTGGCGATTGCGCTCACCAGCATCAGAAAGAAAAAACCTTCGTCGACCTGATTATTACCAAGCAGATCGACGGCATGGTGTTACTCGGCTCCAATCTGCCGTTTGATGCAGGCCAGGAAGAACAACGTCATTTCCCACCGATGGTGATGGCCAATGAGTTCTCGCCGGATCTGGCATTACCCACCGTGCATATCGATAACCTGACCGCTGCCTTTGAAGCCGTACATCATCTGCATCAGGCGGGTCATCAGCGCATCGCCTGCATTGCTGGCCCAGAGCATATGCATCTGAGCCAATATCGTCTACAGGGCTATATTCAGGCTCTGCGCCGCAACGGGATTCTCATCGATAACCAATACATTTTTCGGGGCGATTTCACCTATGAAACCGGGATTAACGGCCTGATTGCGCTGATGCAGCATCCGCAGCCGCCCAGCGCGGTCTTCTGTCATAGCGACCTCATGGCACTGGGCGTGCTGGCGCAGGCCAGAAAGATGGGGCTGGACATCCCGCGCGATCTCTCCGTTATCGGTTTCGATGATATCGAACAGGCGCAGTACAGCTGGCCGCCTCTGACTTCTGTCGCCCAGCCCCGTTATCAGATCGGACGCGAAGCAATGCTGCTACTCTTAGAGCAATTGCAAGGTAACACGGTACAGAACGGCTCCCGTCTGTTGTCCAGTGAACTGGTCATACGCGACAGCGTTGCCGCCCCGAATTACGCCCGTAACAGGCTTTAAGACTTCAGGTGCTGGTCAAATATTTGAGGGTTCAGTAACATGACCCCCTAATTATGTTAATTACCTATCAATTCACAGCGAAACAACAGTGGCACAAAGAGACTACGTGAGCCGAGGACGTTCATCAGGGACACGTCGGAAAACGACAAATAGCCGAAAAAAAGGCAACGCTTCAGGTGCGTCCAAAACGATGGTCGCGCTTGCTGTTGCCGTTTTGGTCACCTTCGCGGGCGGTCTGTACTTCATCGCCCATAATAAACCCGAAGAATCCCCCGTCCTGCCGCATCAAAACGTAGGCAAAGGGAACGGGCTACCGCCCAAGCCGGAAGAACGCTGGCGCTACATCAAAGAGCTGGAAAATCGTCAGTTGGGCGTAACCACACCAACGGAGCCTTCCGCAGGTGGCGAGATTCGGTCACCAGTGCAGTTGACGAACGAACAGCGCCAACTGCTGGAGCAGATGCAGTCTGATATGCGTCGTCAGCCAACGCAGCTTTCCGAGGTGCCATATAACGACCAGACGCAGGTTCCGCGCTCTCAGGTGACGATTAAGCCGCAGACACAACCGATGCAGCAGCCTGTCGTGACGACGCAGCCCACCACGCGGGCACCTGTGGTCACGCAAACGACGCCTGTGGTACCAAGACAAGACATTCCAAGACCAGAAACGCCAAAACAGGAAGCGCCGAAGCAGCAACCCATCAAACAGCCTGAAGCACCAAAAGTCGAGAAAACGCAACGCTGGGCAATTCAGTGCGGCTCCTTCAAAACCCTCGATCCTGCCGAGTCAGTAAGAGCACAGCTAGCGTTTGCGGGTATTGAAAGCCGCATCACCTCTAACGGTGGCTGGAATCGTATTATGCTGGGGCCTTATAACAACCGTGCTGCCGCAGATAGCATGCTCCAACGTCTTAAGGGCGCGGGCGCATCAAACTGTATTCCTCTTGCCAGCGGGGGTTGAAAAAACCCGCGCTTTCCCCCATTTATAAAATCAATGTGCCCCGAATCATACGGGGATCTTTTTCTTCAAACGGGGACTGACTCGTGACAACAATTGTAAGCGTACGCCGCAAAGGCCTAGTGGTCATTGGCGGTGATGGACAAGCCACTCTGGGCAACACCGTGATGAAAGGCAACGTGCGTAAGGTACGTCGTCTCTACCATGACCGCGTCATCGCGGGCTTCGCAGGCGGTACAGCAGATGCCTTCACCCTTTTTGAGCTTTTTGAGCGCAAGCTGGAATTGCATCAGGGTCATCTGGTGAAAGCCGCTGTCGAGCTGGCGAAAGACTGGCGTACCGACCGTATGCTGCGCAAACTGGAAGCCTTGCTGGCCGTCGCGGACGAAAATTCCTCACTGATCATTACCGGTAATGGTGATGTTATACAGCCTGAGGACGATCTTATCGCCATTGGTTCTGGTGGCCCTTATGCACAGGCCTCCGCACGCGCTTTACTGGAAAATACCGAACTGGGTGCCCGTGATATTGTAGAGAAATCTCTGGGGATTGCTGGCGACATCTGTATCTACACCAACCAATTCCACACGATAGAAGAATTAGCCTCCAAGGCGTAAGGATCAACTATGTCTGAAATGACCCCGCGCGAGATAGTCAGCGAACTCGACAGCTACATCATCGGCCAGCATAAAGCGAAACGCGCCGTCTCCATCGCGCTGCGTAACCGCTGGCGCCGTATGCAGTTGGATGAAGCTCTCCGCCATGAAGTGACGCCTAAAAACATTCTCATGATCGGCCCGACCGGCGTCGGTAAAACCGAAATCGCTCGTCGTCTGGCGAAGCTTGCCAATGCGCCGTTCATCAAAGTAGAAGCAACCAAATTCACCGAAGTCGGCTATGTTGGTAAAGAAGTTGACTCCATCATCCGCGATCTGACGGATTCCGCGATCAAAATGGTGCGCCTTCAGTCCATCGAAAAAAACCGCTTCCGTGCGGAAGAGATGGCGGAAGATCGCATTCTCGACGTGCTGATTCCTCCGGCGAAAAACAACTGGGGACAGGCAGAAAACACACCGGAGCCTTCCGCCGCACGTCAGGCATTCCGCAAGAAACTGCGTGAAGGCCAGTTGGACGACAAAGAGATCGAGATCGATCTGGCTGCCGCTCCTGTTGGCGTAGAGATCATGGCACCACCGGGCATGGAAGAGATGACCAATCAGCTACAGTCCATGTTCCAGAATCTGGCAGGACAGAAGCAGAAAGCCCGTAAGGTCAAAATCAAAGATGCCTTCAAGCTGTTGATAGAAGAAGAAGCCGCTAAGCTGGTGAATCCAGAAGAGCTGAAACAGCAGGCGATTGACGCGGTCGAACAGCACGGTATCGTATTCATCGATGAGATCGACAAAATCTGTAAGCGCGGCGAAAGCTCCGGCCCGGATGTGTCCCGTGAAGGCGTTCAGCGCGATTTGCTGCCTCTGGTTGAAGGCTGCACTGTATCGACCAAGCACGGTATGGTCAAAACCGACCACATCCTGTTTATCGCGTCCGGTGCGTTCCAGGTTGCCAGCCCGTCCGATCTGATTCCAGAATTGCAGGGGCGTCTGCCGATTCGCGTAGAGTTGCAGGCACTGACCACAGAAGATTTCGAGCGCATTCTGACGGAACCCAGCGCCTCGCTGACCGAGCAGTACAAAGCGCTGATGGCGACAGAAGGCGTGGAGATTTCATTCACCGCCGATGGTATCCGCCGTATTGCCGAAGCAGCCTGGCAGGTAAACGAAAGCACCGAGAATATCGGTGCGCGCCGTCTGCATACCGTGATGGAGCGTTTGATCGAAGACGTCTCTTACGACGCCAGCGAAATGAACGGTCAAAGCGTTACCATTGACGCAGATTATGTACGTAATCATCTGGATGAATTAGTAGCAGATGAAGATCTGAGTCGATTTATCTTATAATCCGTTTTCGCGGATCGCACGATTAACGATAAAGTGGGAGGCGTTGGCCTCCCACTTTTGTTTCTGACACCGCCATCACTGACTTTTTTGTTTATAAACGGATGATTCACGCAAGTGAATCGTCAATAAAAATTGAAGCACACCATGACCTTATCGATCCATAGCAGCAAAACCAAAGCCTGGCTGGATAGTCTGCGTCCAAAGACGTTGCCATTAGCTTTTGCGTCCATCGTCACTGGCTCGGCGATTGCGAGCTGGCATAGCAGCTTTAAACCGGGCGTAGCATTACTAGCATTGTTGACCGCCGGACTGCTACAAATCCTTTCCAATCTGGCGAACGACTATGGGGATGCGATAAAAGGCAGCGACACCGAGGAACGTATCGGGCCATTGCGCGGCATCCAGACCGGTGCTATTACGCTGGCACAACTGCGCACTGCGCTGATCGTAACCATCGCGCTCACCATTATTTCCGGTGTGGCGCTGGTCATTCTCGCGTGTGAAAAACCAGCGGATATCTTCGGTTTTCTGATTCTGGGACTACTGGCAATTTTCGCCGCTATCACCTATACCGTCGGTAATAAACCCTATGGCTACATCGGGCTCGGCGATATCTCGGTGCTGATCTTTTTCGGCTGGCTCAGCGTCGCGGGGTCGTATTACCTGCAAACCGGGCATTTCGACAGCGTCGTGATGCTACCTGCGACAGCCTGCGGTCTATTGGCGACGGCGGTGCTCAACATCAACAACCTGCGCGATATCGACAACGATCGTATCAGTGGAAAGAACACGCTAGCGGTGCGTCTGGGTGCGGAAAAAGCGCGCTTCTACCACACGATGCTGCTGTTGCTGGCTCCGGTTTGCCTCGGCCTGTTTGCCACGTTTTATCTGCACAGTCTGGCGGGCTGGCTCTTTATTCTGACGCTCCCGTTGCTGATTCAGCAGGCACGCTATGTGCTGCGTGAAACCAGTGCGTTCAGTATGCGCCCGATGCTTGAAAAAACGGTAAAAGGCGCGCTGCTGACCAACATTCTGTTCGCTGTCGGCGTGATATTGAGTTAGTGCGGGTAAAGTGAGCACAGGCGAAAAGCAGCGCGTATTTACTGATACGCATCAAGTTAACATTTGATGATTTTGCCAACA
Source organism: Pectobacterium carotovorum (assembly GCA_016415585.1). Lineage (NCBI taxonomy): Bacteria > Pseudomonadati > Pseudomonadota > Gammaproteobacteria > Enterobacterales > Pectobacteriaceae > Pectobacterium > Pectobacterium carotovorum. Next base: position 4,484,992 of record CP066552.1, read on the forward strand.
GCCGCCAGAAAGGGATATACTCATGATTCCGGCGGCAAACAGACGTTAATCCTATGAAATACGATACTTCCGAACTGTGCGATATCTACCACGAAGAGGTGAATGTTGTTGAGCCTCTGTTCTCTAATTTTGGCGGGCGTACTTCATTTGGTGGCAAAATCACCACGGTGAAATGTTTTGAAGATAACGGCCTGCTGTTCGATCTCCTTGAAGAGAACGGCCTCGGGCGCGTGCTTCTGATCGATGGCGGGGGCTCGGTGCGCCGCGCGTTGATCAACGCGGAAATCGCCCGGTTGGCGACGCAAAATGAGTGGGAAGGCATTGTCGTTTATGGCGCAGTGCGTCAGGTTGACGATTTGGCTGAGCTGGATATCGGTATTCAGGCGATGGCAGCGATTCCTGTCGGTGCAGGTAGCGAAGGCATCGGCGAGAGCGATATTCGCGTCAACTTCGGTGGCGTCACCTTCTTCTCTGGTGACCATCTGTATGCCGATAATACCGGTATTATTTTGGCGGAAGACCCGCTGGATATTGAATAATATCGTTGAGTTGGTCGCATTTTTATTGCGGAAACCTCACCACAAAAAAGGGCGATACACGCCCTTTTTTATTTGGCTCAATCGATAAGCCGTTCCTTCGTCTGAGCCAGCAAGTCCGATTAGACTTCTTCCATTTTGCCTAACAGCGCGCGCAGGCGCTCTTGCCATACCACTTGCTCTTCTTTCAATTGCTCGTTCTCGCGCACCAGCGCTTCACGTGAACCCGCTGCCGCCTGAACATCCTGCGACAGCGCGTTGTTCTGCTCTTTCAGCTCTTCAATTTCCATTTGCAACAGCGTGATGGTATCAATCGCCTGCTGAACTTTCGCTTCCAGCTTTTCAAACACTTCAAATGACATTCTTCAAACCCCTTTTAATCGCAACAAGGCAAAGATCGGTTAACGCTGGCTTTCGAACTCTGTAACCAACACCCAACGGTGTCGCCATCCGCCCGTAAGCATAATCCTGACCGCGGGACGGCTGACAAGACAGACCATAGCGAAATTGTATGTAGCCAACCGCCACCTGTCTAGCGCACATCCCCCACTACGCGAGTGTGGCAGCTTTTCTTACGTAACACTATCAGTACAAACTGAAAAACAGGCAGTACAAACTGAAAAACGGACAGCCGAAACGGAAAAATGAGCGGCGTAAACTGAAAATGACTCCTGTTCGCTTCCCCATTACTCCTATAGACCCCAAATAATTCAAGTTGTAGGAAGGCGGCAATCGCACGACAAATCGGTTCCAGACCGATTTGAACAGCGCTAGCGCTGGCCCGAAGGGTGGGCCTCATTAATCCCCAGGAGCTAATACCAGTAAGTAACTGGGGTGAGTAAAGACAAATCGGCCTAGCCGATTTGAACGCCGCTTGCGGCGGCCCTTCAGGGCGAGGCTCAGTGATGAGCCGAGTATTGCCAACGCATCTACAGCTTGAAGTATGACGGGAAGTGTTAATAAATTTAACCTGAGCGTTACTATCAACCATGGGCGAAAAACCACCGTGAGTCATCTTATAAGCGAATACGCTCATTTTCTTGACGCACAACACACATTTTAATTTCGATATTTCTCGTTTTCGAGCATTAACGATAAATTCACATCATAAATACATTTAAAACAGAGGATGCTCCCAACGGTATCCTTAGACCTACCACTCTGTATGTTACCCAGCAGGAAAAAAATATGAGCCAAGTAGAACGTTCAACGCTAAAAGGCCAGTGCATCGCCGAGTTTCTCGGCACTGGCCTGCTGATTTTCTTCGGTGTCGGCTGTGTCGCCGCCTTGAAACTGGCGGGAGCCAGTTTCGGACAGTGGGAGATCAGCATCATTTGGGGTCTGGGAGTTGCGATGGCAATCTACCTGACCGCCGCCATTTCCGGTGCTCACCTCAACCCGGCCGTCACTATTGCCCTGTGGCTGTTTGCCTGTTTCGATGGCCGCAAGGTGGTGCCTTACATTCTGGCGCAGATTGCAGGGGCATTTTGTGCCGCGGCACTGGTCTACGGTCTGTATCACAATCTGTTCGTGGATTTTGAACAAACCAACAATATGGTGCGCGGCAGCACGGAAAGCCTGAGTTTAGCGGGCATTTTCTCAACCTATCCGAATCCGCACATTTCTGTCATGCAGGCACTGCTGGTTGAGACCGTCATCACCGCTATCCTGATGTGCCTGATTCTGGCGCTGACCGATGATGGTAACGGCATCCCACGTGGGCCACTCGCTCCGCTGCTGATCGGTATTTTGATTGCCGTTATCGGTGCATCTATGGGGCCGTTGACCGGCTTCGCCCTTAACCCAGCGCGTGACTTTGGTCCTAAGCTGTTCGCTTTCCTGGCGGGCTGGGGCAACGTAGCCTTCACCGGTGCACGCGACATTCCTTACTTCCTGGTTCCCATCTTCGGCCCCATTATCGGTGCCTGTCTGGGTGCCTTCGGCTATCGCGCACTGATTGGCCGCAATCTGCCATGCGATGTGTGTGAACCCGAGGCAGAAACTACCCCCCGTCGTGAAAGCCGTTAAACTTAACGCCACGACCATCCTATTTCACGGTTAATCATTACAGGATTGGATTTATGAACCCGGAAAAAAAATACATTGTCGCAATCGACCAGGGCACAACCAGCTCCCGCGCCGTCGTACTGGATCACGATGCCAATATCGTTAGCGTCTCGCAGCGTGAATTCACCCAAATCTATCCAAAAGCAGGTTGGGTAGAGCACGACCCAATGGAGATTTGGGCATCACAAAGCTCAACGCTGGTCGAAGTACTGGCTAAAGCCGATATCAACGCGGATGAAGTCGCGGGCATTGGTATCACCAACCAGCGTGAAACCACCGTCGTATGGGAAAAAGAGAGCGGTAAGCCGATTTATAACGCCATTGTCTGGCAGTGTCGTCGTACCACTGAGATCTGCGAAAAGCTGAAGAAAGACGGTCTGGAAGAGTATGTTCGCAACACCACCGGGCTGGTGGTCGATCCCTACTTCTCTGGCACCAAGGTGAAATGGATTTTGGATCACGTTGAAGGCTCCCGTGAGCGCGCCAAACGCGGTGAACTGCTGTTTGGTACCATCGATACCTGGCTGATTTGGAAAATGACGCAAGGGCGTGTTCACGTAACGGATTACACCAACGCCTCCCGCACCATGCTGTTTAACATTCATACGCTGGAATGGGATACCCGCATGCTGGAAGCGCTGGATATTCCACACGAGATGCTGCCGGAAGTGCGCGCGTCTTCAGAAGTCTACGGCCAGACCAACATTGGTGGTAAAGGCGGTACGCGTATTCCTATCGCCGGTATCGCAGGTGACCAACAGGCGGCGCTGTACGGCCAGCTTTGCGTCAACCCAGGACAGGCGAAAAACACCTACGGTACGGGCTGCTTCCTGCTGATGAACACCGGTAAAGAAGCGGTGCTGTCCAAACACGGCCTGCTGACCACCATCGCCTGCGGCCCACGCGGCGAAGTTAACTACGCGCTGGAAGGCTCCGTGTTCGTTGGTGGTGCTTCCATCCAATGGCTACGCGACGAGCTGAAGCTGATCGGCGACTCAATGGACTCCGAATACTTCGCGACGAAAGTGAAGGATTCTAACGGCGTCTATGTCGTCCCTGCCTTCACCGGCTTGGGTGCCCCTTACTGGGACCCGTATGCCCGTGGCGCGATCTTCGGTCTGACCCGTGGCGTGAATGCTAACCACATCATCCGCGCAACGCTGGAATCGATTGCCTTCCAGACCCGCGACGTACTGGATGCCATGCAGGCGGACGCCAATACGCGCCTGAAAGCGCTGCGTGTCGACGGTGGCGCGGTTGCCAACAACTTCCTGATGCAGTTCCAGTCCGATATTCTCGGCACGCGCGTGGAACGTCCAGAAGTGCGTGAATCCACCGCGTTGGGTGCAGCTTTCCTCGCTGGCCTTGCTACTGGCTTCTGGAACGATCTGGATGAAGTGAAGAGCAAAGCGACTATCGAGCGGGAATTCCGCCCCAGCATCGAAACGGTAGAGCGCAACGTTCGCTACAGCGGCTGGCAGAAAGCCGTCGCCCGTGCCCGTAGCTGGGAAGATCACAACGCCTAATCCATCCACTAATCCATCAACAACGGGCGCGCTTGTCGCGCCCGTTTTTTAATCTCGCTCAACCGCCCCTCCCCCATTGTGATAAAATCCCCGCCCACATCCTAATGTTGATCGTTTAAGAACCGAGATACCGGAGCGACCACAGTGCGAGGTGTCCCTGCGGGAACCTCATCACCGTGTTTCCCCTAAATCCATGCTTAAGTGGCTAACATGAGGCCGCTTCTTTTCCCGATCGACAACAGACAGGTATTTATGAAACGTGAATTAGCCATTGAGTTCTCACGCGTCACCGAAGCAGCCGCGCTGGCAGGCTATAAATGGTTAGGCCGTGGCGACAAGAATGCCGCCGACAATGCTGCCGTACAGGCGATGCGCATCATGCTGAATCAGGTCAATATCAACGGTCAGATTGTCATCGGCGAAGGGGAAATCGACGAAGCGCCTATGCTGTTCATCGGCGAGCAGGTCGGCACTGGTCAGGGCGATGCCGTAGACATCGCCGTCGATCCGATTGAAGGCACGCGGATGACGGCAATGGGTCAGGCGAATGCGCTGGCCGTGCTGGCCGTCGGCGAAAAAGGGGCGTTTTTGCACGCACCAGACATGTACATGGAAAAGCTGATCGTCGGCCCCGAGGCGAAAGGGTCGATTGACCTCAACCTGCCGCTGGCGGACAACCTGCGCAATGTCGCACTGAAACTGGGCAAGCCGCTCAGCCAGTTAACCGTGACAACGCTGGCTAAACCGCGCCACGATGCCTGCATCGCAGAAATGCAGCAACTGGGCGTGAAAGTGTTCGCGATTCCAGACGGTGACGTCGCCGCATCCATCCTCACCTGCATGCCGGACAGCGAAGTTGACGTGCTGTACGGCATCGGCGGAGCACCCGAAGGCGTGATTTCAGCGGCCGTTATCCGTGCGCTTGATGGCGACATGCAGGGGCGTTTGCTGGCACGTCATCAGGTCAAAGGCGGTAGCGTTGAAAACCGCCGCATCGGTGAAGATGAGCTGGCACGCTGCCGCCAAATGGGCATCAAAGCGGGTGGTGTCCTCAAGCTTGATGACATGGCGCGCAACGATAACGTGATTTTCTCCGCGACCGGCATCACCAAAGGTGATTTGCTAGACGGGATCGCGCGTAAAGGCAATATGGCTACCACAGAAACACTGCTAATCCGCGGCAAATCCCGCACGATCCGCCGGATTAAATCAACGCACTACCTGGATCGTAAGGATCGCACGCTGCACGAATTCCTGCTGTAGCAGACGACTGCCTGGCTAACAGATTGTTTCACAGTTGTTAATAAATGGCGTATCGTAGATGCACGACTTACATGCAAAAATAGCAGCGTCTAATGCAAGCAACAGGAGCAGAAAAATATGGCTGAATGGGTGACAGGCAAGGTGGTTCAGGTGGAAAACTGGACAGAAAGTCTGTTTAGCGTTCGGGTTCACGCGCCCACCGATGCATTCACTGCCGGGCAGTATGGCAAACTGGCGCTGGAGATTGATGGCGAGAAAGTGCAGCGCGCTTATTCCTACGTGAATGCGCCTAGCGATCCCACGCTTGAGTTCTATCTGGTGACGGTACCAGAAGGCAAGCTCAGCCCGCATCTGCATGCGCTGCAGCCCGGTTCAGACGTCATGATCGTCAAAGAGGCTGCCGGCTTTTTCGTGCTGGAAGAAGTGCCTGATTGTGAAACGCTGTGGATGCTGGCAACAGGCACGGGCATTGGCCCTTACCTGTCGATTCTTCAGGAAGGCAAGGATCTGGAGCGTTTTAAGAACATCGTACTGGTTCACGCCGCCCGCTTCTCACGCGATCTGAGCTATCTGCCGCTGATGCAGCAATTACAGCAGCGCTACCACGGTCAACTGCGTATTCAAACGGTCGTCAGCCGGGAAGAGGAAACGGGCTCGCTGACGGGCCGCATTCCCCAGCTTATCAGCAGCGGTACGCTGGAAGCCGCCGTGGGCTTGCCGATGGATGCAGCAACCAGCCACGTCATGCTGTGCGGTAACCCGCAGATGGTACGCGACACTCAACTGTTGCTGAAAGAAGAGCGTCAAATGACCAAGCACCTGCGCCGCAGGCCCGGTCATATGACCGCCGAAAACTATTGGTAAACCGCGTTTTATACCAACTAGCGGCGGAAACGAAACGGCTCCGCCGCTGCTCCAAAACGATTTTCCCCTTTTGTCCCCAGAAAAACGCCGCAGTCGAGCAGCGTCATCACGACAATCAGGATCGGCAAAAAGCGGCCAATGCCCCACTGCCAGATGGACGAAAACATCGTCCAATTCCCTGAGGCCAACATCCACGCCACCACTAACAACAGCGCCCACCAGCCGCTCTTATTACGGTCATGCAGCCGTTTCACCATAATCGCCGCCGTCGGCCACAGCAGTACCACCAAACCAAACGCCGTCGATTGCGTATCCAGCCAGCTTTGGCCGGAGAGCGTAAACAGCACCGCCATCAATGCGACCCAAATCGCCATCCAAAGCCAGAAATCACGACGACCGACCCGGCCTTTAAACGAGAAGCACCACTGCTGTAATGTCATTAACGATAACGCCCTGAATTGTCAGCCTGTCTGGCCGAATTAATCTATATTTAATCGTGGCTGATTTTACCTCAACCCGAGTATTTGCCTGCAATCTTTACGCGATTTTTGTCAGCCGTGTTCGATTTCTCACAACCTCGTACTATTTTTGACAACGACGTACAAATGCCGCTTTAATCGAATGTATTCTGCCGTTATCGGCCTGGACATCTTCTGAAGTGGCTGACCCGAATCCCTATGACACGAAAACGCATCGCTTCACTTTTGGTTATATCATCGCTGGTGCTGTACCAAACTCTCGCGGGGGCCGATCCGACGTTTCCGCCTAAAACCTCAGCTAATGCGCCGTATCTGCTGGCTGGTGCCCCCACCTTCGATCAAACCATCACGCAGTTCCGTTCTCGCTACAACCTGAGTAACCCGACGCTGCCGATCGGTGAATTTCGGGTTGTCGACACCGGTAATATCACCAGCATGTTGACCCGCGCAGCCAGCCGCATTAACGATCACCTCTATGCCTCAACCGCGCTGGAGAAAGGCACTGGGAAAATCAAAACGATGCAAATTACCTGGTTGCCGCAGCCGCAGAGCGAACAAGAAACCGCAGTGCGTCGTAAGCAGGCTATCGACTATATGGCTGCGCTGGCACGCACGTTCGCACCGTCACTAACGGAAGAACAGAGTGTGAAAAAAGTCACCGGACTACTGGAAAAAGGCAAAGGACAGCGCTTTCATCAGCAAACGGAAGGAGCCTTGCGTTATGTTGTTGCAGATGATGGTGAAAAAGGGCTAACTTTTGCTGTTGAACCGATTAAGCTAACGCTATCTGAACCGTGATCAACCCGGTAATTAATGACGAAAAACAGAGCCACGGTCACATTTCGTCTCTATACTGTGGGCAGGTCATATTGCCTGACGGCAGTAAAATTTATACATCGGTTCATTGACACCTTGATTTATTAACATATTGATTCATTCGCGATTCCGGCTGGAGGAAAAAAGATGCGACATCCATTAGTTATGGGTAACTGGAAGCTGAACGGCAGCACTCACATGGTCAACGAACTGATCGCGGGTCTGCGTAAAGCGCTCAGCACCGTTGACGGCTGTGGCGTAGCGATTGCACCACCTGCTATCTACCTCGATCAGGCTAATCACCAACTGGCCGGCAGCCGCATTGCTCTGGGCGCACAGAACGTTGACGTGAACCTTTCCGGTGCTTTCACCGGCGAAACGTCTGCCGAGATGCTGAAAGACATCAGCGCGAAATACATCATCATCGGCCACTCTGAGCGCCGCACCTACCACAAAGAAAGCGATGAATTCATTGCGAAGAAATTTGGCGTGCTGAAAGACGCGGGCCTGATTCCGGTGCTGTGCATTGGCGAAACTGAAGCTGAAAACGAAGCGGGCCAGACGGAAGCCGTTTGTGCGCGTCAACTGGACGCCGTGCTGAATACGCTGGGCGCAAAAGCATTTGAAAACACCGTTATCGCCTACGAACCTGTATGGGCTATCGGTACCGGCAAATCTGCCACCCCTGCTCAAGCACAGGCTGTTCACAAATTCATCCGTGACCATATCGCCAAGCAAGATGCTGCCGTTGCTGAACAAGTGATCATCCAGTACGGCGGTTCGGTGAATGCGGCGAATGCGGCAGAGCTGTTCACCCAGCCGGACATCGATGGCGCGCTGGTTGGCGGTGCATCACTGAAAGCTGACGCCTTTGCTGTCATCGTGAAAGCCGCAGCCGACGCTAAACGCGGCTAAGCTTTATCGAAAACGGGCGGATAAAGGTTCGTCTAATCAAAAAGCCGGTTCACGCTGTCGCGCAACCGGCTTTTTTTGATCTCATTCAACTGTCAGTACTACTAGATTCACAGTCAGCTTATCTGCCTGTTCCCACACGTTTGACTTCATATTTATTGTAGCTACAATAAATAAATGAAAATCATATTCGACCCGATTAAGAATGAGAGCAATAAGCAAAAACACGGCGTTTACTTGGCCGACGCTAAATATCTTGATTGGGACCGAATGGTTGCCGCATCTGACTCTCTTGGTAACTACAGCGAAGACCGTTACATAGGTATCACTTACGGCCTTGCTTATCTCAACAACCGAATTTATGTCGTAGTATTTACTTACAGCGATGGAGACGACGAAGAAATTTACCGCATCATCAGTTTGCGGAAAGCCACTAAAGCGGAGGTGGAAAAATATGCCAAAACTTAAGCAGGGTACTATCCTCCCTACGGATGAGGAAGACCGTAAAATTCAGGAAGCTATTGCACAAGACCCTGATACACGCTCGCTTGAAGGTGAGAACGTGCAGCTTATGCCTTTCAGTAAATTGAAAGCAATGCGCAAACAGGGACGCCCCGTTAAACCTGCACCAAAAGTACAAGTCAGTATTCGATACTCTCCAGAAGTTATCGCAGCCTTCAAAGCGACTGGTCGCGGTTGGCAAACCCGCATGGATGCAGCGATGGCGGATTGGCTTAAAAACCATTCCCCAAACGACATCAAAATTTGATGCAACTTCTAAAGCCAGCCTTTTAAGCTAATCCTGATGAGATGATCCCCCTGTGAGCAGCATGCTAACAGGGGGAATAATCACGGCTAGCGTGATCGCCCACCGTCAGAGAATAGGAAACGTTACTTCGTCGCAGGGATTTGCTGCGTAATGCAGTGAATATTTCCCCCACCCAGCAGGATTTCCCGCGCAGGCACGCCGCTAATCAGGTAGCCAGGGAACATCTGTTGCAGCAGATCGCGTGCAACGTCATCCGTCTTCTCATCCAGCAGCGGGAAAATAATCTGCTGGTTGCTGATCAGGAAATTCACATAAGAACCCGCCAGACGGGAACCGGCAAGGCGTTCGACGGCATCGCCGCTGTCCACGCCCTGTGCTTCCTCTTTGGTTGCATACAGCGGACCGGGGGCAGGTAATTTCCAGATTTTCAACTGTCGACCCTGAGCATCTTTGGCCGTAGATAACACACGATAAGCGGCCATAGAGCGCACATACTGCGGATCGTTTTCATCATCCGTCCAGTGCAGCGCCACTTCGCCGGGGCGCACGAAACAGCACATGTTATCGATATGCCCGTCGGTTTCGTCGTTATACACACCTTCTTCCAGCCAGATAACCGTCGAAATATCGAGGTAATCACGCATCAACTGTTCGATTTCCGCCTTGCTTAAATGCGGGTTACGGTTCGGATTGAGCAAGCATTCCGCCGTAGTCAGCAGGGTGCCTTCACCATCAACATGGATCGAGCCACCTTCCAGAATCAGCGGAGCGGCATAGCGTGCGGCCTGATGATAGTCCAGCACCTGTGCTGCGACTTTCTCATCCTGACGCCAGTCTTCATACAGACCGCCCAGTTCGCCGCCCCAGGCGTTGAACTGCCAGTCGATACCCCGACGCTCACCGGCCTGATTCAGCACAATGGTTGGACCGGTGTCACGCATCCAGGCGTCGTCACTTTCCATTTCCACCAGTGTGACGTTCACCGGCATCACTTTTTGCGCATCTGCCATGTAGCGTGCAGGCACGCCCATAATCACCGGCGTGTTCTGGGCGATGGCTTCCGCCACGCGCGCGAACGTTTTCTGCGCCGGAACGCCCTGCTCGCGCCAGTTGTCGGTACGATACGGCCAAATCATCCACACGGCATCATGCGGTGCCCATTCGGCGGGCATCGCAAAGCCATCCTGCTGCGGCGTGGTGAGATGAGGAGTAGCTAACTGTGACATCACTTATCTCCGGGTCTTGCCGTCAGAGGTGGCAATCGTGCCGTACATTTCCGGGCGACGGTCGCGGAACAGGCCCCATGACGCACGCTGTGCCGCAATGGCTTCTAAATCAAATTCATGCACCAGAATCGCTTCATCCGTCTTATTGGCCTGTGCCAACAGCGCACCCGTTTGGTCGGCAATGAAGGACGAACCGTAGAACGTCATTTCCAGACCGTCGATGTATTTGCTGGCTTCTGTACCAATACGGTTGGATGCGATTACCGGCACCAGATTCGCAGCGGCGTGACCTTGCTGAACGCGGGTCCAGTGCGGCTGGCTGTCGATGTCTGGGTAAGCGGGTTCAGAACCAATCGCGGTAGGATAGAAAATCAGCTCGGCACCCTGCAACGCCAGGCTGCGTGCGGTTTCTGGGAACCACTGATCCCAGCAAATGCCCACGCCGATTTTTGCGTAGCGCGTCTGCCAGACTTTAAAGCCAGTATCGCCCGGAATGAAGAATTGCTTCTCCTGATACGCCGGGCCATTCGGAATGTGCGTTTTGCGATAAACATCCAGCACGGAGCCGTCCGCGTCAATCATCACCAGCGAGTTGTAATAGGCGTTATTGGCACGCTCAAAGAAGCTCAACGGCAACACCACGTTCAGCTCCGCCGCCAGTGCGGAAAAATGCTTAATCAGCGGGCTGGTTTCCAGCTCCTGCGCCAGCGCATAGTGCTCTGGGCTTTGATCGATACAGAAATACGGTGCGGCAAACAGTTCCTGAATCAGGATAACCTGCGCGCCCTTTGCATGCGCTTGTCGCACCAGTTTTTCGGCGTTTTCGATATTCTTGGGCAGATCCCAGGAACACGCCATTTGTGTTGCGGCAACGGTAACTTTTTTCATGCGAAAACCTCAATAATAGCGATGTATACCCGCTCCTGCGCGGCAGATATCAATAGTGAGTGCGCTCGTTCAGGATAATGACAGCTATTCGTCTGCATTAACGAGTTCAACCCCGACGAGTTTAGGCCAACACACCACCCTATGCCCGATACGAAGGTAGCCTATTCACCGAAAATGACATGTGCATTATGCCAGTTAATGGCGGCACTTCACTATGCTGAAAATGAATGATCTCGCGTGATGAATTCCACAGGAAAAATCGGCGCGTAATTTGGCGACACCTTCAAAATCATCGACTTTCCCTAACCATAACAGCACCCGTTTTTCTTACGAAAACCTCAATTTTTAGATATACATTTTTTCACCAAATGTGAGTAAGCACCCACATACACACAATGTTTATATGATTTATTTATCACCTAAAATAGAACCAAACCTATTAATAAACACCAATTAAATAGGAACCACCTTGCATTAATTAATGCCTAACTCAAACTTTCAGCATAACTGCGCATTCTGCGCAACTTTTTGCTCACTTTCTGGTTGAAATCACTTTTTGCGCAATGGATGCCGTTTTTTCGCGAGGTCTGCGCAACTTTTTGCTCAAATTTTACTTAAGGAAAATTTGAGTTAAGGGAATTAATAGTAAAAACAACAAGATAAAAGTTGGCATGTGGATTGCTATACAGAACGTGAAGTTATTCAACTCGTTCAACAACAAGGAGCAAGACTATGCCAACTCCATGCTATATCAGCATCGAAGGTAAAACTCAGGGCAACATCACCGCGGGTGCTTTCACCTCTGACTCTGTCGGCAACATCTATGTGGAAGGCCACGAAGATGAAATGCTGGTGCAGGAATTCAAACACGTGGTTACCGTACCAACCGACCCGCAGTCCGGTCAGCCATCCGGCCAGCGTGTGCACAAGCCGTTCAAATTCACCGTCGCACTGAACAAAGCGGTCCCGCTGCTGTACAACGCACTGTCTACTGGTGAAATGTTGCCAACCACGACCCTGAAGTGGTATCGCACCTCGGTGGAAGGTAAGCAGGAGCACTTCTTCTCTACCATCCTGACCGATGCCACCATCGTGGATATCGACTGCAAAATGCCACACTGTCAGGACCCGTCCAAGCTGGACTACACCCAACTGATTGAAGTGTCGCTGGCCTACCGCAAAATTGACTGGGAGCACACCGTTGCCGGTACCTCCGGCTCTGATGACTGGCGTGCGCCGGTCGAAGCGTAATCTTTCTGTTTCTAACCCGGGCTTGTCCCGGGTTTTCTACGTGTACTGTCCTGAGGTCTGATTCTCCCAGACCTGAGTACAGACAACACGGTTTTCATCACGGGACGCGAGGGAATAAACGTGGCAAACAGTACAGGATTACAGTTCACGGTAAAGGTCGGCGCATTGCCTGCCCCGACGTTTGCCGTGGTGGATTTTCAGCTCAGCGAAGCGCTTAACCAGCCGTTTGCCCTGTCGCTGAATCTGGCGAGTGCCTTGCCGGATGTGGATTTTGGTACGGTGCTTGACCAGCCGTGTGAGTTGATGGTGTGGTATGAAGGCATACTCCAACGGCGAGTAAGCGGTATTGTCAGCGCCTTTGCACAGGGCGACACCGGCTTTCGCCGCACGCGCTATCAGGCGGAAGTCCGTCCGGCGTTGTGGCGGCTGGGGCTGCGCACTAATGCCCGCATCTTTCAGGCGCAAAAGCCGGAAGCGATTATCGGCGCACTGCTGGAGGAATCCGGCATCACCGACTACGCCTTTGCGCTGCGTCACGACCACGCGCCACGCGAATACTGCGTGCAGTATCGGGAAAGCGATTTAGCCTTTATCACTCGACTGGCCGCAGAAGAAGGCCTGTACTTCTTCCATGAATTTGAGGAAGGCAAACACCGCGTCGTCTTCGCTGACGATGCTGGGGCGCTCAGCAAAGGCTCTGAACTGTTTTTCAACCTTGCCACACAGGGTCTCAGCGAAGGGCCGTACGTAAACCGCTTCCGCTATGCCGAAGCCGTCAGTACCGCAGAAGTCGCACTCAAGGATTACAGCTTCAAAACCCCCGCCTATGGTCTGCTGCACAGCAAGATGAGCGGCGAGCTGACGCACCAGCGCGAAAACTATCAGCACTTCGACTACCCGGGGCGCTTTAAACAAGACCCCAGCGGCAAGGCCTTTACCGGCTACCGACTGGACGCACTGCGGGCGGGTGCCATGACCGGTTCCGGTGAATCCAATGCCGCTGAACTGATGCCCGGCAGCAGCTTTGCTTTAACCGAACACCCCAACTCGGCACTCAATACCGGCTGGCAACTGGTGGCCATTACCCACAGCGGGCAGCAGCCGCAGGCGCTGGAAGAAGAAAGCGGCGGCGAACCGACCACCTACAGCAACAGCTTTGAGGTCATCAGTGCCAAAAGCACCTGGCGTGCTGACCTGCCCTACAAACCGATGGTGGACGGCCCGCAAATCGCCACCGTGGTCGGCCCGGCAGGTGAAGAAATTTACTGCGACCAATACGGGCGCATCAAACTGCAATTTCCGTGGGACCGCTACGGCGCAAGCAACGACCAGAGTTCCTGCTGGGTGCGCGTTAGCCAGGGCTGGGCCGGTGGTCAGTACGGCCTGATTGCCATCCCGCGCATCGGCCATGAGGTGATTGTTAGCTTCCTTGAAGGCGACCCCGACCAGCCGATTGTGACCGGCAGAACCTTTCATGCCACCAACCCAGCACCGTATCCGCTGCCCGCCAACAAGACGCGCACCTCAATCCGCACATCAACCCACAAAGGCGCGGGGTTCAACGAACTGCGCTTTGAAGATCAGGCTGGGCAGGAAGAAGTGTTTATTCATGCTCAGAAAGACATGAACACCGTAGTGCTGAATAACCGCAGTACCTCGGTGAATGTGGATCACAACGAAAACATTGGCCGCGATCAAACGGTTGTCGTACAGCAAAATCAGACGGTCTCCGTCATTGCCGATCAGATTACCGAGATCCAGGGGGAGCAAACGGTTGTGGTGAAAAAAAACCGGAGCACTGTCGTGGAAGACAACGAAACGCTGAGGGTGACGAACGATATCTTTATCCATGCCGAAGACGGCAGCATTCAGATTGGTACGGGTGCTGGCTATATCTCAATCAAGCACAGCGGAGATATTGAGATCGTCGGGAATAACCTAACGCTGAACGGCACCCGTATCGATTTGAATTAAGGATGACTATGTATCAGATGAATGAAGGGACGCTGGCTATCCCCGCCGATTGGCGCGATGAATCACTCCATGTTTTTGTTCTGCCGGGCGATGCCATCAACCTGGTTGTCAACCGGACTCCGATTGACTTCGGCCTGACAGCAGAGACGGTTTATCAGCAGACGTTGGACCAGTTTGCGGCACACCTAAAAGGGTATGAAGAGCGCAGCGTTTGGGTATTGACGCTGGATGGGCAACCCGCACACGGACTGGAATATACCTGGCGGTCACCAGAAGGGCCGATGCATCAGGTTGTCGTGATGCAGGTACGCGGTGAGTTATTGCTGACGTTTACCGTAACCGTGGCGGGCGAGCTCAGTGCGGAGCAGAAAACGGCGATGCTGGCGGTGGTCGAGACCTTTAAAGCCACTGCCTGAAAGGAGTCATCATGCTGAGTGA